>NZ_JBQSYJ010000002.1:0-311005 GCF_052379185.1 Corynebacterium sp. AOP12-C2-36
TCCGCTGCGTCGGGCAAGCCAGTAGCAACACCTCTGGCCCACGAGAAATATTGATGCCGGGTATTCCTTTTCCCCTGGGCACGGTGTTAGTTAGTAGAACTACCGACCGACACCGGTCCCACAACTGAAAAAAGGAGTCACCATGCCCACCCCTCCCATGTCCAAGCGCCTCTGGGCCGAGTTCCTCGGCACCTTCTGGCTCGTCTTCGGCGGCTGCGGTTCCGCCGTGCTCGCCGCGAAGGTCCTCTCCGACGAGTCGGGCAGCACGATCAACATGGGCATCGGCTTCGTCGGTGTCGCACTCGCCTTCGGCCTGACCGTGGTGACCGCGGCCTACGCCGTCGGCCACATCTCCGGCGGCCACTTCAACCCGGCCGTCACCCTGGGCTGCGCGGTCGCCAAGCGCGTCGAGTGGTCCGCCGTGGTGCCGTACTGGGTCACGCAGGTCGTCGGCGCCACCGTCGCCGGCGGCGTCCTGTGGGTCATCGCCGACGGGAAGGACGGCTTCAGCGCCAGCGGTTCCGGGTTCGCGACGAACGGTTACGGCGAGTTCTCGCCGGACGGCTACTCGATGCTCGCGGTGCTGGTCACCGAGGTCGTGCTCACCGCCGTGTTCCTCTGGGTGATCCTCGGGGTGACCTCGAAGAAGGCCCCGGCCGGTTTCGCCCCGTTGGCGATCGGTCTCACGCTCACGCTGATCCACCTGATCTCGATCCCGGTGTCCAACACCTCGGTGAACCCGGCCCGTTCGTTGGGTGTGGCGTGGTTCGCCGGCGGCGATGCGCTCGGCCAGGTGTGGCTGTTCATCCTCGCACCGCTGGTGGGTGCGGCGATCGCGGGCGTGAGCTACGCCTTCCTCACCGGTGACGAGGACGACGAGCACGCCGAGGAGGAGGCCCGCGTCGGCGCGGGTGCCTGATCCGTTCCGGCGGTAGCAGTCACAGCAGCTACAGTCGCCGGCGGAGCCAGGCGGAGAACTGGTCGACGACGACCACCAGGACGAGCACCATGATGATGTAGGTGAACATCTCGTCGAACTGGAAGGTCTTGATCGACCGGTTGATCAGCAGCCCGATGCCGCCGGCGCCGACGAGTCCGAGCACCAGGGAGCTGCGCACGTTCACGTCGAAGCGGTAGAGCAGCAGGCCGGTGAGCTGGGGCAGGGACATCGGCAGGGTGGCGTGCGCGATCGGCTGCAGGCGGGACGCCCCGGCGGTGCGTAGCGCGGTCTGCGGCCCCTGGTCGGTCTCCTCGACGGCCTCGGCCCAGAGTTTCCCCATCACCCCGGTGTTGTGCAGGATCAGCGCCATCACGCCGGCGAAGGGCCCCAGGCCCACGGCGGTGACGAGGATCAGGGCGAAGACTATGTCCGGGACCGCGCGCAGGAAGGACAGGACGCTGCGGCACGCCTGGTAGACCGCCCGGTTGGACGTCACGGTGCGCGCGGCACCCATGGCGAGCACGAAGGCGAAGGGGATGGAGAAGGTCGTGCCGAGCAGGCCGATCCACAGGGTGGTGAGCAGGCCCTGCAGGCCGGGGAGCACCACGGGGTCCCAGGAGAGGTCCGGGGGCACGGCCTCGACGAAGAAGTCGACGATGTTCGACCAGCCGGCGACGAGCCGTTCGAGGTAGAACTCGGTGCTGTCCACCGCGATCCAGTGCACGGCGACGAGGGCGGCGAGCGCCGCGGCCCAGGTGAGCGTCCTGCGGCGGGTGTCGCGCGGCGGGACGGGGGACGGCGCGACGAGCGCGGGGGACGCGGGGGACGGGGAGGAGGGGGCGGACGGGGGCGGGGAGGTGACGGTCATGCGGGGGCCTCTGTCGTGTCGGTGGCGGCGGTGTCGGTGGTGTCGGTGGCGTAGAGCCGTGAGATGGTCGCCAGGTCGGTCTGCGCGGCGGGACGGTTGAAGGCGACGCGCCCCCGGCGCAGTCCGACGACGGTGTCGCAGTAGTCCAGGGCGAGTTCGGGCTGGTGGACCACGCACACGCAGGTGATGCCGGCGCTGCGGGCGATGTCGCGCAGCAGGGCCATGACCTGGTGGGCGGCGGTGGGGTCGAGGGCGGAGGTCGGTTCGTCGGCGAGGATCACCGTGGCGCGCTGGCACAGGGCGCGGGCGACGGCCACGCGTTGCTGCTGCCCGCCGGACAGCGAGCCGGCCCGGTCGTGGGCGCGGTCGGCCAGGCCCACGCGCCGCAGGCAGCCCATCGCCTCCTCGCGCAGGGCGGTGGGGAAGGTCAGGGTGCTCAGTCCGCGCCAGCGCGGGACGTGGGCCAGGCCGCCGGCGCAGACGTTGTCGAGCACGCTGCGCCGGGGCACGAGGTGGACCTTCTGGAAGATCATGGCCGTGCCCACGCCGGAAGGCACGGACACCTCGCCGCGGCCGTGGGTCTCCAGGCCGGCGATGATGCGCAGGGCGGTGGACTTGCCGCTGCCGTTGGCGCCGAGCAGGGCGACGGTCTCGCCGCGGTGGGCGTCCAGCGAGACGTCGTGCAGGACGTGGTTGTCGCCGAAGCTCTTGGAGATGTGGGTGACGCGCACGAGCCGGTCGGCGGCGACGTCGGGTGGGGTGCTGGTGTCGGTGGGGGTCATTCGACGTCCTCGGGGGTCATGCCGAGCTCGTCGGCGAGGTGGAAGAGGGAGCGGTAGTCGTCCTTGGCCACCGCGACGAGCGGGCCGGGCGGGTCGATGTCCAGGAATCCGGCGACGGCGGTGAGGGTCTCGGGGTCCAGGCTGGTCAGCGCCTCGCGCAGGTTCTCCTTGAGTTCCGGGTTGGCGTCGCCGGCGATGGTGATCGGGTCGTTGGGGATGGGGTCGGACGACCAGATCTGCCGGAAGTCGTCCGGGTCGAAGGTGCCCTCGGCGCTGGCGCTGCCGACGGTCTGGGAGTTGATCTGGGCGGCGTCGACCGCACCGTTCTTCAGCGCGAGCAGGGCCTCGGGGTGGCCGCCGGCGTAGTCCATGGTGAGGTCGTCCTCGGTGAGCCCGGCGTCGGAGACGGCCATGCGGGGCAGTGCGTCGCCGGAGGTGGAGCCCACGCCGCCGAGGGCGAGCTGGCGTCCGCGCAGGTCCTCGACGGTCTTCACGGGGGAGTCCTCGGCGACCCAGATGCCGGCGGTGTAGGTGGAGAGTTCGCCGCCGGCGTCGCCGAAGGAGACCACGGGTTCGGCGTCGGCGATGCGGTCGGCGAAGACGTAGCCCAGGGGGCCGAACTGGCCGAGGGTGAGCGAGCCGTTGCGCATGGCCAGCACCTCGGCGGAGTAGTCCTCGACGATCTGCACGTCGACCTCGCAGTCGAGCGTCTCGCCGAGGTCGTCGGCGATGACCTGGTAGGCGGGTTCGAGTTTGTCGGGCGCCTCGTAGGGTTCGATGCCGAAGGCGATCTTGCCGTTGGGGCAGGTGGGGTCGTCGGGTCCGTGCCCGCCGGGCGCGCAGGCGGTGGCCGCGGCGAGCAGGACGGCGCAGGACGCGGCGAGCGCCGCGCGGTGCGCGGTGGTGGGCATCAGGTGGCCCTTCACAGCGCCGCGGGGACGGGCGCGCCGCCGAGGATGCGCTCGGCGAGGCCGAAGGACAGGGTCATGCCGATGCCGGAGGTGACGACGGCGACGGTGGTGCGCTCGTCCGGGTGGTGCAGGACGAGGTTGGTGGTGGGGGAGTCGGCGTAGCGGCCCTGCCAGCGTTGGCGCACCACCGGCTCGTTGATGCCCAGGTAGGCGGTGGTGCGGTCGAGCAGGAGCTGGGACTGGGCGGCGTCGATGAAGGGTTCGGGGCTGTCGTCGTAGTCGTGGGAGTCGCCGACGAGGATGCCGCCGGGCACGGCGGTGGCCATGACGTTGGCGACGGCCTCGGTGAGGGCGGGCTCGCGGGCGGCGAGTTCGGCGCGCAGGGCGTCCACCCCGGGCATCGCGGCGATGCCGTCGTAGCGGGTCATGGAGGTGCCGGTGAGCATCGCCAGGTCGTCCGGCGTGCCTGCGGGCCGGTCGATGAGCGCCATGGTGAGCGTGCAGGTGCGGATCTGCCTGTCGGTGACGAGCTCGGGGAAGATGTCGTTGACGTCGTTGCCGGGGCAGACGACCACGCGGGGGGCGCGGAAGGTGCCGCGGCTGGTGTGGACCTCGCCGTCGGCGACGGTGTGCACGAAGGTGCGCCAGATGAAGCGGACGCCGCGTCCGGCGAGGTACTGGGCGAGGGCGGGGGCGGCCTCGCGCGGGTCGACGCGCATGTCGCGCGGCAGGTGCGCGCCGCCGAGGCAGGCCAGGTGCGGGTTGCCGAGGCGGGCACGGACCTCCTCACGGTCGATGAGCCGGACGTCCTGCGCGCCGCGGTGGGCGTGGAACTCCCTCAGGACCTGCATCTCCGCCCCGGTGACGGCGGGAAGGACGGTGCCGGGGCGGGTGGCGCGGAAGCCGGCGTCGGCGGCGGCCGCCGTCCAGCCGGCGGCGGAGGTGGCGGCGAGGTCCTGGAGGGTGTCGTCCTGCGCGGTGAAGCAGGCGTGGCCGAAGTTCTGGACGGAGGCGCCGACGGGTCGGTCGGAGCGGTCGATGACGTGGACGGTGAGGCCCTGGCGGTGGGCGCGCCAGGAGGTGGCGAGGCCGAGGATCCCGGAGCCCACGACGATGAGGTCGGCGGTGTAGGTCATGGTGCTCATTGTGGGGCGGGTCCGCCGACCTGTCCACACTTGTACGGACAAGTTCATGAACAGTTCACGTGTTCACGGCACGTTCAGCACATGTTGGCGTGCTGTTCCGCTGGCGGAGCAGACAAACACCAGGTGGATGCTGCTAGTATCCGTGGACATGAAACCCGACCCCGCGCCGAACCTGCACGTACAACTTCAGGACTACCTGCGCGAGATGATCACCTCCGGTGAACTCCGCCCCGGCGACGCGATCCCCAGCGAGGCCGAGCTGTGCCGCCGCTTCAACTCCTCGCGCAGCCCCGTGCGCCAGGCCGTCACCGCGCTGCGCACCGAGGGGCTGATCTCCGGCGGGCAGGGCCGACGCTCCATCGTGCAGTCCCCGGCCAGCTCGCAGAGCTTCACCACCCTGCTGTCCTTCACCGAGTGGTGCCGCTCCCTCGGCGCGGTCGCCGGGCAGCGCACCCTGGAACTGGCCCAACGTCCCGGCACCGACGAGGTCACGGAGGCCTTCGGCCTGGAGCCCGGCACACGCGTGGTGGAGGTCCTGCGCCTGCGCAGCATGGACGGCGAGCCGGCGATGCTGGAACGCGCGGTCTTCCCGCCGGACGTCGGACGCCACCTCTTCGACTTCGACACCGACGCCGGCTCCATCTACGAGCACCTCACCGACGCCGGCGTCGAGCTCTACCGCGCGGAGAACCGGATCGACGCCCTCGCCGCCCCGGACGTCGACGCCGCGCACCTCGGCGTGGCGTCCGGCGCCCCGCTGCTGCGGGTGCAGCGGCGCACCAGCGACCCGCGCGGACGCCTGCTCGAGATCGCCGACGACCGCTACCTCCCCGACCGCGCCGCGTTCACCGTGGTCAACACCCGTTCCGGCGCCGCCGGGCTCTCCCGACTCCCCACCCACGACAGGACCGCATCATGACCCTCATCGTCTGCGACATCGCCGGAACCACCGTCAACGAGGACGGCATCGTCTACCGTCAGCTGCGCGAGTGCGTGGAACGACGCGGCGTGTCCGTCACCGCCGCGCAGGTCAACGCCGTGAAGGGGACGGAGAAGCGCTCCGCGATCGCCACGCTGCTCGGCGGTGCGGGGGACGTGGCCGACGTGGACGACGCCGTGGTGGACGCCGTCTTCGCCGACTTCATGGAGGGGCTGCGCCGCGAGTACGCCGCGCACCCGCCGCGTCCGATTGATGGAGTGGAGGAGGCCCTGTCACGGCTGCGGGAGGACGGCGCGGGCATCGCGCTGACCACCGGTTTCCAGCGCCCCATCGCCGACATCGTGCTCTCCGCCTGCGGCTGGAGCGTCCGCGACCGCGCGCGGGACGCAGCGCAGGACGCCGGGGACGCCGGCGCGTCCGGCTTCGTGGTGGACGCCCTGGTCACCTCGGACACGGTCGCCGCGGGGCGTCCGGCACCGTACCTGATCCACCACGCCATGGAGATCACCGGCGTGACCTCGGTCGACGACGTGGTCTCCGTCGGCGACACCGTGGCTGACCTGCGCGCTGCGGCGAACGCGGGGGTGCGCGGCGTCGGCGTGCTGACCGGCTCGGTGGACCGGGCGGTGCTCGCCGCCGAACCCCACGCGCTGATCCTCGACAGTCTCGCCGACATCCCGGCGCTGCACGAGGTGCCCGCCGGTCACTGAGGGGTTTGAGGGGTGCAGGGGTGTGGGGTCAGAGGTCGGCGGCGTCGCCGAGGTAACCGACCAGCGGGCGCGGTTCGTCGATGACGGAGAAGTCCGTGGCGTCGCCGGTGATGATGCGTGACCTCTCGCCGCCGACCGCGGTCGGCACCGCGCCGGCCAGCGTCACGCGCCGGATCTTGCGGTGGTGGTCGCCGAAGTCCTTCACCCCGTAGTGCTGGGTGGCGTGGTTGTCCCAGAGCACCACGTCGCCGTCGTTCCAGTTCCAGCGGAAGGTGTTGTCCTCCTTGGTGATGCGGTCCTGGAAGGCGGAGAAGAGGTCCTGGAACTCGCGGGGCTTCAGCCCGGTGAAGCCCTTCACGAAGTGGCCCAGCAGCAGGGAAAGCTCGCCGGTCTCCGGGTGGACGTGGACGACCGGGTGCTCGGTCTCGAAGACGTTGCGGGTGAACTCGCGGCGGTGCTCGGAGTCGTCCTCGGACTGGTGGCCGGCGGCGTAGTCGTACTCGTTGGAGTGCGTGGCCCAGAGGTTGTCGGCGAGGATGCGCAGGGGTTCGGGCAGTGCCTTGTAGGCGGCGGTGGTGTTCGCCCAGATCGTCGCCCCGCCGTAGGGAGGCAGGTCGATGGCGCGCAGGATCGAGATCTTCGGGATGCGGTCGACGAAGGTCACGTCGGTGTGCCAGGAGTTCGCCGCGCCCTCGAGCGTGAGACGTTCCAGGCCGGTGGAGTGCACGGTGGGGTGCGCCTGGGTGGGCGTGCCGAGTCGTTGGGCGAAGGCGTACTGGGACTCGTCGGTGAGGTTCTGGTCCCGGAAGACCACGGCCTTGTGGGTGGCCAGGGCGGTGCGGATGAACTCGACCTCGTCGTCGGTGATGTCGCCGCCGAGCCGGATGCCGTCGACCCGGGCGCCGATGTTCTGGCCGAGGCGGGTAACGGACGGGACGGGTGCGGCGTCCCGGACGGCTTCTGCGTTCTCGGTGGGTGCGGTGAGCGTACTGGTCATGGTGGTTCCTTCTTTCCGTGGTGGACTCGAATAGACTGCTCTGTCTATTCCGGTACGCTACGGAAGCGCCACCACGCGCGGCCAGCCTTCGCCTCACCCTGAACGGAAGTGCCGGGGGCCGAAATCGAGCGTGGGATGTCTGAATCACCGTGTTCAGGCATCCCACGCTCGATCTTCGCCCCTCTCCCCGGACATGAGGGGTACCAAGTTGGACCTGGGAGCGTTGAGTCGGCGAACTCAACGCTCCCAGGTCCAACTTGGTACCCCCTGGCACCGCGTCCCCGCCTCGCCGCGGTGCGCGCAACGGCCTGCGCCCCGTCGACCGGCTGGGCGGCTCAGTCGAAGGCGTCGGCGGCGTCGCGCGCCAGCTCGGCGAGGACGGCGGGGCTGTACGGTGCGCGTTCGCCGGGCACGTAGCGCACCGAGTGCAGGTCACCGCTGTACCGGTGGGAGCCGTGCGCCTCGTAGAGTCCCCAGTGCACCGGCCCGCCACGGTTCACGCCCACGTCGATGCCGCTGAACGGTGCCATGCCCACGAACGCCCACAACCCCGCCAACGTGCCGGACGTGCCGGACGCGCTGCGCTCCGCCTCCAGCGTCCACGTCGTGCGGAAGTCGGGCAGCGCCGTCGAGCGCAGCAGGACGCTCCGGCGTCCCTCCCGCAGGACGCCGGCGGCGACCTCGTGCAGCCGCCCGTACTCGTTGACCGCCAGGCGCACCTCGCCGGACCCGCCGTCGACGTAGACCACGTACCCGCCGCCCTGGTCGCCGTGGGCGACCAGCACCCCGGCGTCCCCCGGCGTGTACGTCACGTCGATGACCACCTCGAAGGAGCGCAGCTGGGTCAGCGCCGAGGAGCGGTAGCGCTCGAGTTTCGGGGTGCCGGGCAGCAGCGTCACCGGGGCCGACAGGCGGGTCTCGGCGGGACGGCGCAGCGACGCACGCGGGTCGCTGTGGTCGTTGAGCGGGAAGACCGTGTTCTCCCACGCGGCCTTCTCCTAGCGTGCGGCGAGGTCGCGCAGCACGTCCGGGTGTCCGGCGGCCACGTCGTAGAGCTCGTTGGGGTCGGACGCCACGTCGTAGAGTTCCCATTCGCCGTCGTCGAAGGAGGTGCCGGGGCGGTGGTCGGCGACGATCTTCCAGCCGTCGGCGTAGTAGCCGCGGTTGCCGCCGAGTTCGGCGTACTGCTCCGGGTGGGTGGACGGGTGCGCGGCGTCGCGCAGCACCGGGGCGAAGCTCACGCCGTCCGGCGTCTTCGCCGGACGCCCGCCGCGGGTGCCCGGGTGGGCCACGCCGGCGAGGTCGAGGATGGTGGGGGTCAGGTCGGTGACGTACTGGTACTGGTCGCGCAGTGCGGCACCGTCGGAGCGTCCCAGGCCTCCCGGCCACGACACCAGCAGCGGCACCCGTACGCCGCCGGCGTAGGTCTGCCCCTTGTAGAACCGGAAGGGCGTGTTCGACGCGTGCCCCCAGCCCTCCGGGTAGTGCGCCATCGAGCGCGGCCCGCCGATGAAGGACGGGTCGACGTCCACGTCGCCGTCCCAGTCGGACGGCAGCCCGGCGACGTGGGCGAAGCGGCTGAAGTAGGAGCGTGTGCCCTCCGGCCCGCCCTCGGCGGTGCCGCCGTTGTCGGAGGTGAACACCACGATGGTGTTGTCGCGTTCGCCCAGCTCGTCGAGCAGGTCGAGGACGCGGCCGAGGCTCTGGTCCACCGAGTCGACCATCGCGGCGTAGACCTCCTGGTAGCGCGCGTAGATCGACCTGGTCTCCTCGTCGAGGGAGTCCCAGGCGGGGATCTCGCGGCCGAGCTTGCCCTCGCGTTCGGGCAGCGGCGTGCCGGCCGGGATCACGCCGAGCTCGACCTGCCGGGCGTGACGGTCCTGCCGGACGCGGTCCCAGCCCACGTCGTAGCGTCCGCGGTGGTTCCCGATGTCGGAGTCCTTCGCCCCCAGCGGGCCGTGCATGGCGGTGTGCGCGAAGTAGAGGAGGAAGGGTTTGTCCGCGTCCGAGGCGCGCAGCGCCTTGATCGAGCCCAACGCCTCCTCGGTGTAGTCGTCGGTGAGGTAGTAGCCGTCCGGGGTCTGCTCGTGCTGGACGACGGTGTTGTCGCGCACCAGCTGGTTGGGGTGGAAGAAGGAGTTCAGCGCCTCCATGGAGCCGTAGTAGTGGTCGAAGCCGCGCTGCACCGGCCAGGACGACTGGTCCGCCGCGGCGTTCAGCAGGGCGTCGCGGGTGAGGTGCCACTTGCCCACGCCGAGGGTGGCGTAGCCGGCGTCGCGCAGGATCTCCGGGAGCGTGGCCACGTCGTCGCCGAGTTCCAGGCGGACGCCGGGGAAGCCGGGGTCGGAGTTGGCGACGTGGGCGAAGCCCGCCCGGTGCGGGTTCAGCCCGGTCAGCACCGCCGCGCGCGCCGGGGAGCACACCGGGGTGGTGTGGTAGTTGGTAAGCACGCGTCCCTCGTCGGCGAGGCGGTCGAGGTTCGGGGTGGGGATCTCGGAGCCGAAGGGGCCGATGTCGGAGTAGCCCATGTCGTCGACGAGCACGACGACCACGTTCGGTGCCCCGGGTGCGGCGCGGTTCTCCGCAGGCCAGGACGGTTCGGAGTCGGACAGGGTGCGTCCCACGCGGCCGTCGAAGTGCTCGTAGCCGCGGGCGTTTGCTGGTGCTCCCATCACGCACCCACCGTCGCGGGCCGCACGCGGGCGTCGCCGATGGATGGCACGGCCGCCAGCAGCTCACGGGTGTAGTCGGCGTCCGGGTGGGCGAACACGGCGTCGGTGTCGCCGTACTCGACCAGCCGGCCGCGGCGCAGCACGGCGACGGTGTCGCTGACCTGTGAGACCACCGCCAGGTCGTGGCTGATGAACACCATGGCGAACCCGAGGCGACGCTGGGTCTCGCGCAGCAGCCCGATCACCTCCGCCTGCACGCTGACGTCCAGCGCACTGGTCGGTTCGTCGGCGATGACCAGCGTCGGGTCCAGCGCCAGGGCGCGGGCGATCGCCACGCGCTGACGTTGCCCGCCGGAGAGCTCGGCCGGGTGACGCTCGGCGGTCCCGGGCGGCAGGTGCACGGCGCGCAGCAGTTCCTCGACGCGGTCGCGCCGGGCGGCCCGCGTGCCGACCCGGTGGATGTCCAGTGGCTCGCGCACGCTCCACCCCACGCTGTGGCGCGGGTCCAGGGAGGACGCCGGGTCCTGCGGCACCACGGCGACGAGCGCGTCCGTGGTCACCGTGCCGCCGGTGGGCTGCTGGATCCCGGCGATCACACGGCCCAGGGTGGACTTGCCGGAACCGGACTCGCCGACCAGCCCGAGCGTGGCCCCGGGGGCCACGGACAGCGTCACCGCGTCGAGTGCGGGGGAGGACGCCCGGGGGTCGTAGACCACGGTGACGTCCTGCACCGCCGCCGCCGGCGGCACTGCGCCGGACGTACCGGACGCACCGGACGTGCCGGACGTGCCGGCGTCGGGGCGTCCTGCGGCGAAGCGGGGGACCGCGGCGATGAGCGCGCGGGTGTAGGGCTCGCGCGGGGCGTCGATGATGCGGCGGGTGGGGCCCTGTTCCACGACCTCGCCGTGGCGCAGCACCACCACCCGGTCGGCGTGCTCGGCGACCACGCCCATGTCGTGGGTGATCAGCAGGACGCTCAGCCCGCGGGTCTCGCGCAGCCGGTCGAGCAGGGTGAGGATCCCGGCCTGCACGGTGACGTCCAGCGCGGTCGTCGGCTCGTCGGCGAGCAGGACGTCCGGCTCTCCGGCGAGCGCCAGGGCGATGGCCACGCGTTGACGCTGCCCGCCGGAGAGCTGGTGCGGGTAGGCGTCGAGCCGGGCGGCGGCGTCGGGGATCTCGACGGTCTCGAGCAGCTCCACGGCGCGGCGCCGCACGGCGGCCCGCTGCGTCCTGCCGTGTTTTCGGCCCTGTTTCCGGCCCTGCGTGTGCGCGGTGATCGCCTCGGCGAGCTGCCAGCCGACGGTGCGCACCGGGTTCAGCGCGGACTGCGGCTCCTGGAAGACCAGGCCCACCCTCGCGCCGCGCACGGCCAGCAGGTCGGACTCGTCGGCGTTGAGGATCTCGGTGCCGTCGAGCGTCACCGAGCCGGACGCCCGGGCGCCGGCGGGCAGCAGGCCCAGCACCGCACGCGCGGTCATCGACTTGCCCGAGCCGGACTCGCCGACCAGGGCGAGCAGTTCGCCACGGCCCAGGTCGAAGGACACCGAGACCACCGCCGGACGCGGGTGGGAGAAGGAGATGGACAGGTCACGGACGGAGAGGACGGGGGAGTTGTTCATGGTCGCCTTTCGGGACATTTCAGGACGTCAGGGGTTGCGGGTGGCGCCGGACAGCGCCCGGGAGATGAGCAGCAGGCCGAGGATGAGCACCACGACCACGGCCAAGGGGCCGACGGCGAAGAAGGGCGCGTGGTAGGCGTAGGCCACGCCCTCCTGGATCAACGTGCCCAGCGACGGGGTCGGCGGGACCACGCCCAGGCCGAGGAAACTCATCGCACCCTCGATGAACACGCCCACCGACATCGCCAACGCCAGCTGCACGACCAGCGGCTCCAGACTGTTCGGCAGCACGTGGTGGCGCAGGATCCACGTCTCCGAGGCGCCCGCGGTCCGGGCGGACTCCACGTAGCCACGCTCGCGCACGGACAGCGCCACCGAGCGGGCCAGACGCCCGAAGACCGGCACCTCCGCCAGGGCGACCACGATGAACACGGTGGTCAGCCCAGGGCCCAGCACCATCGTCAGCGCGATGGCCAGGATGATCGTGGGGAACGCCAGCACCAGGTCGAAGGAACGCTGCAGCACCGTGTCCGCCCAGGGTCGACGCCGGGCCCACTGCGCGCCGGCGAGGCCGGCCAGCGTGCCCGTCGCCGCACCCAGCGGGACGGCGAGCACGATGATCAGCAGGTTCACCCGGATGCCGTACAGGGTGCGCGAGAGGATGTCCTGGTTGGCGGTGTCCGTGCCGAACCAGTGCGCGGAGGACGGGCCGAGCAGGTTCGCGCCGGGGATCTGCTCGTCGGGGGCGTACGGGGCGATCAGCGGGGCGAGCAGCCCGGCGAGCACCACGGCGCCGGTCAGGAGCACGCCGACGAGTCCGCGGCCGTGCGTGAGCGCGCGCAGGAGGGGACGGTCGGCACGTCCGGCACGGCTGGTGCGGCGCGCGAGTGCCGGGTCGTCCGGCGTGAGGTCGGGGCGGTTGAGCGTGGTGGTCGGGGTGACGGTCATCGTGCGCCCTCCAGTCGGATGCGGGGGTCGAGGTTGGCGTGGATCAGGTCGGTGACCAGCTGGATCACCACGAACAGCACCACGGAGAGCAGCAGCAGGACCTGCACCACCGGGTAGTCGCGCACGGCCACGGCCTGGTGGATGAGGTGGCCCAGGCCGGGCCAGGCGAACAGGGCCTCGACGATCACCGCGCCGCCGAGCAGCTGGCCGATCTGCAGGCCCAGCACGGTGACCGCCGGGGGCAGGGCGTTGGGCAGGACCTGGGTGAGCAGGATGCGCCGCCGCGGGATGCCCAGGGCGCGGGCGGTGGTGGCGTAGGGCTGGCCGAGTTCGGTGCGCACCGACTCGTCGAGGAAGCGGGTCAGCGCCGCCGCGGACGGCAACGCCAGGCACACGGCGGGCAGCAGGAGGTACTGGGCGGTGATGTCGGGGCGGTCGAGCAGCCCCTCGCGCGGCACGCCGCCGGCGGGCAGCACGACGAACACCACGCCGAAGACGATGATCGCCAGCGCACCGGTGACGAACGTCGGCAGGGCCACGCCGAGGGTGGCGAAGGCGGTAGCGGCGGAGCGCGCCCACCGTCGGTCGACGAGTTCGGCGCCGACGCTGACCACCAGGGCGAGGACGACGGCCAGCAGGACGGCGGTGGTGGTGAGCAGCAGGGTGCGTCCTGCGGCCTCCCCGACGAGGGTGGCGATGTCGCCGCCGATGACCAGCGAGCGCCCCGGGTGCAGGGTCAGCAGGGAGCCGATCCAGGAGAGGTACTGGCTGACGGGGGAGGCGGTCAGCCCGAGGCCGTCGCGCAGGGCGGCGACGGCCTCCGGCGGGGCGTCGGACCCCGCGAGGGCCTCGGCCGGGTCGCCGGGGATCAGCCGGAGCAGGGCGAAGACCACCACGGACCCGGCGGCGACGACGGCGATGGCGGAGGGCAGG
This sequence comes from Corynebacterium sp. AOP12-C2-36, assembly GCF_052379185.1. Classification (NCBI taxonomy): domain Bacteria; kingdom Bacillati; phylum Actinomycetota; class Actinomycetes; order Mycobacteriales; family Corynebacteriaceae; genus Corynebacterium; species Corynebacterium sp. AOP12-C2-36. The sequence continues at coordinate 13,466 of NZ_JBQSYJ010000002.1, forward strand.
CGGCGCAGGAGGAAGGGCAGGACGGTCGGGCGGGTTCTGGTCGGAGTCGTGGTTGCGGTTGTCACGGTGGGGTTCCTCACGGGGGTCAGGAGGTGAAGGTGGCGTGGGCGAAGACGGGTTCGGAGCGTTTGGTCCAGGTCACGCCCTTGAGGTTGGAGGCGGTGACCAGCGGGGCGTCGGGCCGGATGAGTTCGACGAGGAAGGCCTCGTCGAGCAGGATGTCGTTGAGCCGGCGGTAGGCGGCCTGCGCCGCGGGGGAGGACGGGTCGCCGGCGAGCCAGGCGTCGGCGGCCGCGGCGGAGTAGGCGTCGCTGCGGAAGTTGGAGGTGTTGTGCTCGGAGTTGAAGGGGAAGGCGCTCACGGTCAGGGTGGCCGGGGTGTACTGCACGAAGTCGTGGCTGAGCAGCCACATGCCGTCGAAGCCGGCGTTGCGCAGCTTCTCGCCGTGCACGCCGGCCTCCAGGGGCTGCAGGTCCACGGTGACGCCGATCTCGGCGAGGTCGGCGCGGATGATCTGGGCGGTGTTCTGCTCGGTGGGGTCCGCCCCGCGGTAGGACAGGGTCGCGTCCGGCAGCGGGCCGTCCTCCTCCTCGACCTGCCCGACGAGCTCGCGGGCACGGTCGAGGTCGCGCTGGTAGGTGTCGTTGCGTTCCTCGTCGTAGGCGGCGGAGTCGGCGGGCCACGGCAACGACTGGGTGTAGCCGCGGCCCTGGTAGACCTCGTCGAGGATGCGGTCACGGTCCACGGCGTAGGCCACGGCCTGGCGCACACGCCGGTCGCGGAAGGTCGGGGCCTGCACGTTCATGCCCGTGTAGTAGGTGGCCCCGGTGCCGGACTTCTCGGTGACGTCGAAGAGGTCGTTGTCCTCCAGGGCCTCGGCGTCGCGGGGTTCGACGGCGGGCAGGACGTCGAGCTGCCCGGAGCGCAGCTGGGCGAATTGCGTCTGGCTGTCGGGGACGACCACGACCTCGATGCCGTCGATCGCGGGCGTGCCGGTGCGGTATCCCTCGTAGGCGCCGAGGCTGAGGTGGCTGCCGCGCTGCCAGTCGTCGAAGCTGAAGGGGCCGGTGCCGACGAAGGCGGTGCCGTCGTTGAAGGCGTCGACCGTGGAGTCCTCGATGACCGGCACGAACTCGAAGAGGTCGAAGACGTTGTTCACCGCCCGGGCGAACGTGAAGTCCACGGTGAGGGGGTCGGGGGTGTCGATGCGCTCGATCTGCTGGGCGGTGCGGGCGAGCTGTCCGGAGCGCGCCGGGTCGGAGTAGTTCTCGAAACTGGCCTTGACGTCGCCGGAGTCCAGGTCGGCGCCGTTGTGGAAGGTGACGTCGTCGCGCAGGTGCACGGTCACGTCCGTGCCGTCGTCGCTGACGTCCCAGGACTCGGCGAGGACGGGCTGCGGCTCGAGGTCACCGTCGTCGTCCTCCCCCTTGGCGTCGTACTTGGTGAGGGTCTCGAAGACGTTGCCGGTCACGGTGAGTTCGGCGATGCCGCCGCCGGAGTACAGCGTCTTCGGGCTGAGGTCGTTGGGCGTGCCGACGCGGGCGGTGCCGCCGTCGACGGGTTCGCCGTCGGCCGCGGCGAGGCGTTCGCCGACCGCGGAGGTGCAGCCGGCGAGCACGGCGAGGACGGTGACGCCGGTGAGGAGCGTCAGGACGGGGGAGTGGCGGGTCACGGCGGGTGGCCTCATTTCATTCCGGTCAGAGCGGATCGGTTGCAGGCGGGGCCTGCGGGAGGGGTGTGCTGAGCCAGAAGTAGACCATGCTGTCTAGGTGGGTTCACACCGTTCCATTCCCGGTGAGCCGATCGGGCCCGCCGTCGCGGCGGCGTGTGCAGACGACGAGGGCCGGAAATCGAGCGTGGGATGTTTGAATCCCCGGGTTCGGACATCCCACGCTCGATTTCCGCCCCTCTCCCCGAACCCGTAGGGGTACCAGGTCCAACGTGGTCCCCCGGGGCCCGGCGGTCGGCCCGGAAGCAGCCCGAAGCAGGACGCCGCGCGGGGGTGGCGCGCACAGGTGCGCTCAGCGGCGGCGTCGGCGTCCGGCGGGGGTGGTCGCAGGGAAGTTCTCGACTGGGAAATTGCGGTTTAACCCGCGAGAAACAGAAAACGTCGACACTGTTACCTATGACAACATCAGTGACACCTATACCGGCCACCGTCACGCCCGAGGTCTTCAACGCGGCACCCGCCGCCGCCCTCGTCGACCGGGTGGCGGAACTGTTCGCCAGCAGGACGCTCGCCGCGTCCGTCGTCGACGCGCGCCCGTTCGCCTCCGTCGACGCGCTCTGCGCGGCGGCGTCCGACCTGCTGCGCGCGCAGGACGACGCGGGCGTCCTGGAGTCCGTCAACGCCCACCCGCCGATCGGCGGCACCGTCGCCGCCGGCAGCCTGTCCGCCGCCGAACAGGCCACCGCGCAGGACGGGGCGCAGGACGGCGACAGCGAACTCCAGGCGCTGCGCAACCTGCAGCCCACCTACCGGGAGAAGTTCGGCTGGAACTTCCTCATCCGCGCCGCCGGACGCGACAGCCGCCAGATCCTCGACAACCTCGTCGAGCGCCTGGCCCGGGAGCCGCAGGACGAGTGGCCGACCGTGGTCGACAACCTCGACGCCATCAACCAGCTGCGCCTGCGCGGCTTCGTCACCGAAGCAGATTCCGAGAACACGAAGGAGGCCCAGGCATGAGCCTGTCCACCCACGTCCTGAACACCACGACCGGTCTGCCCGCCGCGAGCCTGGACATCGCCCTGGTCACCGACCAGGGCGCACCGGTGGAGTCGGGCGCGACCGACGCCGACGGCCGTCACCGGTTCACCACCCCGCTGGAGCCGGGCACCTACCGCCTGCGTTTCGAGACCGGCGCCTACCTGGACGCCTCGCAGACCGCCTCGTTGTACCCCTTCGTGGACATCACCTTCCACGTCACCGCACAGCGCGGCGGGGCGGACGGGCACCTGCACGTCCCGCTGCTGCTGTCGCCGTTCGGCTACTCGACCTACCAGGGGAGTTGAGGCGTTAGATGAGCACCACCGACGAGTACATCCCCGGAACCATCGGCGCGGTCGCCCCGGACGGCACACACCCGGTCGACCAGAAACCACCGCTGGCGCGCACGTTCATCCTGGGCCTGCAGCACGTCCTGGCGATGTACGCCGGGGCGATCGCCGTGCCGCTGATCGTCGGTGGTGCACTCGTCGCCGCCGGCGAGTTCGAGGCGGAGCACATGCACCACCTCATCGTCGCCGACCTCTTCGTCGCCGGCATCGCCTCGGTGATCCAGTCGCTGGGTTTCTGGTGCTTCGGGTCGAGGCTGCCGTTGATCCAGGGTGTGTCGTTCGTGTCGGTCGCCCCGATGATCTCCATCGGGTCCGAGCACGGCATCACCGCGATCTACGGGTCGGTCATCGCCACGGGTGTGCTGATGATGCTCATCGCACCGTTCTTCGCCAAGGTGGTGCGGTACTTCCCGCCGCTGGTCATCGGCACGGTGATCACGGTGGTGGGGCTGTCCCTGCTGTCGGTGGCGGCGGGGTGGCTGTTCAACCAGAACGGTCCGGCGAGCGAGCAGGGTACGGGGCAGAACTTCCTGCTGGCCCTGGGCACGCTGGTCGTGGTGGTGTGCATCCACCGTTTCGCCCCGGCGGCGTGGAAGTCGATGGCGGTGCTCGGCGGCATCGTGGTCGGCACGGTCGCGGGCGTGTTCGTCGGCGCCAGTGACTTCTCGGTGGTGGGCGAGGCCGACTGGGTGGGTGTGCCCATGCCGTTCCAGTTCGGCACCCCGACGTTCGACATCGCCTCGATCCTCACGATGCTGCTCGTCGGCCTGGTGATCATGACGGAGACCAGCGGTGACATCGTCGCCGTCGGCGACATCACCGGACGCCGCGCCACACCGCGCAGCCTCGCCGACGGCCTGCGCGCCGACGGTCTGGCGACGCTGCTCGGCGGCGTCTTCAACACCTTCCCGTACTCCGCGTTCGCGCAGAACGTCGGGTTGGTGTCGTTGTCGCGGGTGGCGAGCCGGTACGTGGTCACCGCCGCGGGCCTGATCCTCATCGTGCTGGGCCTGCTGCCGAAGGTCGGCGAGATCGCCACGGGCATCCCGTCGCCGGTGCTCGGCGGCGCGGGCGTGGCGTTGTTCGGCATGGTCGCGGCGTCCGGCATCAGGACGCTGGCCACGGTGACGTGGACGGAGACGCGCGCGCTGATCGTGGGCGTCTCCGTGGCGCTGGCGATGCTGCCGGCCGTGTTCGACGGCCTCTACGCCAACCTGCCGGACAGCCTGGAGATGATCCTGGACAGCGGCATCACGGTGGGCGCGGTGTCGGTGATCCTGCTGAACCTGCTGCTCAACCGGGAGGGCGGCGGCCATCTCGCCGAGGACACGCTCGAGGAGGAACTGCAGGACGAACTGCAGGACGCCCCGGCCGCGCCGTCCGGTCTGCGCGCGGTGCCCGCGCCCGCCTCGTCCAGCGAGGTCTGAGCGGTGAACGCGCGCCCCACCGTCGTGCTCGGCCACGTCGTGACGCCGACGGCGGACGGCACCACGCTAGACGTCGCGTCCGGCGCGGTCGCCCACGCGGGCGGACGCATCCTCGACGTCGGCGCGGCCCGCGACGTCCTGCCGCGTCACCGCGGCGCGCTCGTCGAGGACCACGGCGACGCCCTGCTCGTCCCCGGTTTCGTCGACGCCCACGTGCACTTCCCGCAGGTCGGCATGATCGCCTCGCCGGGACTGCAGCTGCTCGGGTGGCTCGACAACTACACCTTCCCGGCCGAGGCCCGGTTCGCCGACGACGCCCACGCCGACGCCGTCGCGGACTTCTTCACCGACCAGCTCGTCGACAACGGGGTGACCACCGCCTGCGTGTACGCCACCGTGCACCCGGGCAGCGCGGAGGCGCTGTTCCGTCACGCGCGGCGCAGGAACCTGCGCGTCATCACCGGCAAGGTCTGCATGGACCGCAACGCCCCCGACGGCCTGCTCGACACCCCCGACTCCGCCGTGGCGGACAGCGCGGCACTGCTGGAGCGCTGGCACGGCGTGGGACGCCTCGAGTACGCCATCACCCCGCGGTTCGCGCCGACGTCCTCGGACGCGCAGCTCGCCGCGCTCGGCGAACTCGCCGCGTCCCACCCGGACGTGGTGGTGCAGACCCACCTGTCGGAGAACACCGGCGAGATCGGCTGGGTGCGCTCCCTGTTCCCCGACACGCTCGACTACACCGACGTCTACGACCGGGCCGGGCTGGTGCGCCGGCGTGCCGTGTTCGGCCACGGCGTACACCTGGGCGACCGCGAACTCACCCGGCTGGGGCAGGCGCAGGCCTCCGTGGCGCACTGCCCCACGTCGAACTTCTTCCTCGGCTCGGGCATGTTCGGCGTGACCCGGGCGCAGTCCTTCGAGGGCCTGCGCGTGGGGCTGGGCTCCGACGTCGGCGCGGGGACCAGCCTGTCGCCGCTGGTCACGCTGGGTTCTGCCTATACCGCGTCGCGCATGCTGGACGCCCCGCTGGACGTCGCCGCGCTGCTGCGACTGGCCACGCTGGGCGGGGCGGAGGCCCTGGGCGTGGAGGCGTCCGTGGGGTCCCTGGAGACCGGGAAGGACGCCGACCTGGTCGTCCTCGACCCCTGCGCGGGCGCCAACTCCGACGTCCTGCGCCGACGCGCCGAGGCGGCCACCACCACCGACGAACTGCTCTTCGCCACGATGGTGCTCGGCGACGAGCGCGCCGTGGTCCGCACCGTCGTCGCCGGGGTGTGAGGGGGGTCGGCGCCGGTCAGGACGGCAACGCCGAGTCGAATACGCGGTTGAGGGTCTCGGCCTGGTGGAAGTCCAGGTGAGCGACACCGGGGAGGACCTCGAGTGTCACGTCCGACGCACCGTGGCCGCGGTACCAGGCTGCACCCTCCCGGGCGGCGGTGAGGGCGTCGAACCGGTCGTACCCGCGGGTGCCGTCGTCGAGGTCGCCGACGGACCACCGCAGCGGTACGTCACGGACGCCGGAGGACGGCCCGTCGGGCGCGTCCACCTCGTCGGGGGCGCCGCCGCCGGCCATCATCAGCGCACCTCCGGTGACGAGCCCGCGGGTGCGGCACAGGATCCCGTAGCTGATCATCTCGGCGCCGCCGGAGTAGCCGGACCACCAGATGTTGCCCGTGTCCAGGCCGGGATCGTCCCTCACCCGGTCCGCCACCAGCGCACTGAGCCAGTCGGTGTTGCTGTCGAGCCGGCGCCACCAGGTCGACCCACGACGATGGTCGGGGGTGCGCGGTGCGATGAGGACCATGTTGCGGGCGGCGGCGACCCGGGCGAGTTCAGCCAGGGTCGGTTCGGCGTCCGTGCCGCGGTCGAACTCGTTGGCACCGTCGCCGTGCAGGTGGATCAGCACGCCCTTCGGGGGCGTGCTGCCGCCGGTGCTGCTGCCGCTACTGCCGCTACTGCCGCTACTGCCTGAGCTGCCGCTGCTGCCGGCACCTGGGCTGGTGCTGCCGCCTGCGCAGTCGAAGGTGTAGACCTGGCTGCTCCTGCCGTCGTGGCGGAACTCGCTGACCTGCGGCGGGCAGGTGGCGGTGTCCGAACCGTCGCCCCGGTCACGCGGCAGGGCGGGGGCGACGATCCCGAACGCGACCCCGACCGTGACCCCGACGCCGACGGCCGCGAACGCCACGGCGGTGGCCCCTCGGGTCCACCATCCGTGCCGTCTCTGCGTGGGTTGTCTGCTCACACCACCAAGCCTAACCGTCCCGGGCGGACGGCCGGACGGTTCAGCCCGGCTGCGGTGCGGGTACGCTGACTGCACATGGCGACACGTTCAGACAGCCGCATCACCCCCGTCTTCCGCGCCCAGCACCAGGCCGCGACGGCCGGCAAGGTCCCCTCGCCGGTGCGCGTGAGCACCGTCGACGGGGAACTGTGGGTACGCGCGGTGCCGATGCCGGGCGCGGGCGTGATGAACAGCGTGCTGTCCACCGTCCACCTCGGCGACGGCGGCGTCACCGTCGTCGACCCGGGGTGGGCCGGTGGCAAGGCGCAGGACGCCGCGGCGAACGTCCTGCGCCCGCTGGACGCGTTCCTGCGCGAGCACGGCCGACGTCTCGAGGACGTCACCGACGTCGTCGTCACGCACGCGCACCCCGACCACGTCGGCGCGGCCGCGGAGATGCTGGGCGCCACCGGCGCGCGCTACCACCTCGGCGCGGTGGAGCAGCGCAGCGTCGACGCCGCACGCACCGGCACCTCGCAGGACGACTACGCCGTCGAGCACCACGCGGTCGGCGCGCCGGACGGCCTGCTGGAGAAGTTCCCCTTCTCGGAGAAGGAGCGGCGGCTGCCGCCGTTCATCCCGCGGCAGCGTCCGGACGTCCTGCTGCAGGACGGTGACCTGCTGCCCGACCACGGGGTGACCGGGGAACTGGGCTGGCGGGCGGTGCTCACACCCGGGCACACCCCAGGGCACCTGTGCTTCGCCGACGACGCCCGCGGACTGCTGATCGCCGCCGACCAGGTGCTGCCCGAGATCTTCCCCGGCATCGGCCTGGGGGTGGGCTCGCTGGGCGGCAACCCGGTGAAGGACTACCTGGCGTCCGTGGAACGCCTGGCGGAGTTCGACGACTACACCGTGATCCCCGGGCACGGGTTCTGCTTCACCGGGTTGGCCGAAAGGCGCGCGGAGACCACCGCGCACGTCATGGAACGTGCCGAGGAGGTGTCGCGTGTGCTCGAGTGGAACCCGGGCATCAGCGTGTGGCGTCTGGCGGGACGGCTCACCTGGAGCGGCGGCTGGGACTCGCTGGCGGACTCGCCGATGGTGTGGTCGGCCATCCGGCAGACGATGATGTACCGCGACCTGGTGCTGGAGAAGGCGTAGCTGCTCCTACAGCGCCGCCTCGACGGCGGCGACGACCTCGGGGGCGTCCGGCACGGTGGCGGGGCGGAAGCGGGCGAGCACCGCGCCGTCCTTGCCGACGAGGAACTTCTCGAAGTTCCACTCGACGTCGCCGGCCTTCCCGTCGGCGTCGGGGGTCGTGGTGAGCTCGGCGAAGAGCGGGTGGGCGTCCGGCCCGTTGACGTCGAGCTTCTCGGTCATCGGGAAGGTGACACCGTACGTCGCCGAGCAGAACTCCGCGATCTCCTCGGCGCTGCCCGGCTCCTGGCCCATGAACTGGTTGCACGGCGCACCGACGACGGTCAGTCCGCGGTCCCGGTAGTCCTGCGCGAGCTTCTCCAGGGCGGTGTACTGCGGGGTCAGCCCGCACTTGGACGCCACGTTGACGACGAGCAGCGGGCCGTCGAACGCGGCGAGGTCGAGCTCGCCGCCGTCGAGGGCGCGGACGGGGATGGTCTTGATGTTCGTGGAAGCCATGTCCGCGAGGGTACTGCCGGCGGTAGGACGCCGTCACCCACTGTGACGGTCGAGCAGCGCCTTTGCCTGCGCCACCACCAGTGCCCGGGCTTCGGGAGGCTCGATGACCTGGACGGCGCTCCCGAACTGCAGTAGCTGGCGGACGCCGCCGACCTCGGAGTACGCGACCGAGATCCGAACACTGCCATTGCCGGAGTTGTCCGGCTCGGTCACCTCGGTCAACCTCGACCCCAGGATTCTGCGGGGGATGTCCAGTCGGCTTCGCTCGAGGTCGGCGGTGACGATGATCTGCTCCCTGGGTTGTTCCAGCGCCTCTGACATGTCCGTCACCACCGAATCGAGAGTCTGCCCGGGGCGTAGCCGCCGTGGTTCATCGAGGACGGCCCAAGACTCGAGCCTGCTCGTGGTGTAGAGGCGGGGAAAGCTGTTGCGGTCAGCCACGAGGTACCAACGGCCACCTCTGCCGAGTAGCCCGTAGGGGTCCACGATGCGATTCTCCGAGGTGTGTTCACCGCTTCGGCGGTACACGATGGACAGTCGTCGGGCTTTGCGGACATCATCCGCGAGAGCCGAGACATCGCCGTGGTCTGGACGTTCCGTGAACCACGGGTGATTGTCGATGGTGACTACCTCGGACAAGGACAGGGGGCCGAGGCGGTCTCGGGTGCGGGCCGTCCCCAGTTTTCCGAGTGCCGTGGCCGTCAGTGCAGCCACCCCAAGTTCTGCTGCACGGTCGACATCGAGTCCGGTAACCCGGAGGAGGTCCTTCTCCCTAGTGGAGAGACCGGAGACCGGGAACCGACCGCCGGGGAGGAGGGTGACCCCGCCGTACCGTCCTGGCTCGGTGACGATCGGCGCACCTACGTCCTGGAGCGTGACGAGATCCCGGTGGATCGTCCGGGGCGAGACGCCGAGGTCATCGGCAAGGCGAGCCACGGTGTTGTTTCCTGTCGACTTGAGGATGCTGATCAGGTCGAACAGCCGTTGGGGGCGGGACACTACTCATCCTTCCGCAGGGTGGTCGTGGACTGTATCGGGTGCCGGGACGAAACCTGACATATTCTGTCATGGTATCCGTTCATGCTGGGTTTCGGAGGCGAAGTGAACTGATGCCTCGTCAACTACGACCGAAAGGAAGCCACAATGTCAGAGCCCAACCCCTACACCTTCATTGTCTATGTCCGGGATGCCCAGGCATCGGCGAAGTTCTACGGAGACCTCCTCGGCACGACCCCGGTATTCGACTCGCCGCGGTTCATCGCCTTCGAGTTGTCCCCAGGCGTTCAGCTTGCTGTGTGGAGCGGATCCGATGTCTACGGAAGCACCTTGCCTTCGGAATCGGCACTGCCTCGCACCAGCGAACTCTGTCTGTCGCTGGGTAGCGCAGCCGAGATTGACGCACGTTTCGTCGACTGGCGTGACCGTGGGGTCCAGATGGTCAAGGAGCCCTACGATGATGTTTTCGGGCGGACATTCGTCGCGGCAGACCCGGACGGGAACCTTATTCGGGTCGCTCCGGTGGACTGATGAGAGGTGGACCGTCCCGGAACACCCAGAAGTTCTGCAGCAGGAAGTTCAGCACCGTGGTCACACCCTGGGACAGGAACCAGGACCGAAAGAACACGCCGTATAGCCCGGCACTGCGTGGCGGATGACCAGGTCGACGACGACGGCGGCGGTGAAGCGCAGAACGTAGGTGACGGTGCTGACGGGGTCGACCCCGCGCCGCGTGCCGGATCCGGGGTCCCCGTGCCACGGATCGACCGAATCGTGCACGCGGCGCGGGGGCACGAGGATCACAACGTTCCTCAACGGACTCTGAGAAATGAGCGTGGCCAGGGCGTCCGCACGGCATCGATGTCCGGGGAATCATCGGTTGCCGGTCTGTGCCGGGCGGGGATGTCATGGGTGCAGAAACTGCCCCGACGGGTGCGGACACCGCTTCCGCTTCCTCGTCCCTGAATCGGAATCCGGAGTGACACTGTGTCTGCGACGACCCCTCAGAACCCACGGAGTGACGCGGTGCCCGGGCTCTCCACCGGCACCACCGTGGTGATGCTCCTGGCCTCGATCCTTCCGTTGATCGATTCGAGCCTGGTCAACGTCCTCCTCCCGTCCATCAGCTCATCCCTCGGGGTGCCTGAGAACTCCGTGCAGCTCGGCATCTCCGGCTACATGCTCGCTGCGACGGGCGGCATCATCTTGTCGACGACCTGTCTACGACGCTTCGGCTCACGGCAGGTCTGGTTCGTCGCGGTGGCCGGGTTCGCGGTCGCCTCCGCACTCGTCGGATTCGCGACGAGTCTCCCCTTCTTCGTCGCGGCCCGCGTCGTGCAGGGCGCGGCCTGTGGGTTCATCATGCCGGCCGTCCAGCAGCTCACCGCGGAGATCGTCGGACGCCAGGGGATGCGGGCCGCGTTGGCGACGCTGGGTCTCCCCGCCGTCGTCGCACCGGCGCTCGGGCCGCTGCTCGGCGGCGTCCTGGTGGACGCCGTCGGCTGGCGCGTCCTGTTCCTCGTCAACGTGCCGGTCGCCGCGGCGGCCGCGCTCATCGCGGTGAGCGTCCTGCCGCGCACCCGGGGCATCCGGACCCGGCTGGGGATCGCCCAGGCGGCCCAGGCGGTGCCGGCGCTTCTCGGGATGGTCGGGTTGTTGTGGGTCGTGAGCAGCGCGCCGACCCTGCCGACGTGGGGCGTCGTCGCGGCGTCCTGCCTCGCCGTCGCTCTCATCGCGGTGTTCTGCGTCCTGGACCTGCGCGCGGGGACGCCGTTGCTGGACGTGTCGTTGTACCGTCGTGCCTCCTTCGCCACGGTGATGGGGCTCTGCCTGGTTGTGGGGGCGGTGTTCTACGGGACGTTGCTGTCCACGTCCCTGCACGTGCAGGGCGATCTCGGTCAACCTGCCTGGATGGCCGGGGTGCTCCTCGGCGTGCAGGGCCTCGGTGCCTGGGTGGTGCGGAGCCTGATCAGGGGGCCGTGGAAGTCGGCCAACGCCTTCGGCGTCATCGCCGTCGGGCTGCTGGTTGCGGCGGCGGGGACGGTGGGGGTCCAGGCGATCACCACCTGGGACGCTGCGGCGTTCGGCGTGGCCGTGAGTTGTTCCCTCGTTCGTGGGCTGGGTCTCGGGGCCTGCACGTTGCTGGCGCTCTCTGCCGCGTACGAGGTGGTCACGGACGATCAGGCGCCGGCGGTCGGCGCGCACTCCAGGCTGATGCTGCAGCTCGGCGGGGCGCTCGGCACTGCTCTCGTCGGGGTGTGGTCGGGCTCGGCGGTCGGGCTCGGCGTGGCGGTGGCGGTCGTCGCAGTACTCGGGGCGTCCGGAGCCACCGTGCTCGTGGTGAGACGGCGGACGGGAGGGGTACCGACACCGTAATCTGGGCGCATGGATGACGCGGTGATGTTCGGACGTCGACTGCGGCACGCCCGTACCGACCGCGGGGTGTCACAGGCGGGGCTGGCGTCCGGGATCTGCTCGACGAGCGCGGTGTCGCGCTGGGAGGACGGCCAGAGCGTCCCGCCCGCCGATATCATCGCTGACCTGGCTGAACGGCTGGGCCTGGGTGTCAGCGTCCTCACCGGCCGGGGCTTCGACTCCCGCCTCGCGGAATCCCCGGACGGCTTCGACGCCCTGGTGACGGTCGCCTTCGGATCATCACCGTGTGACGCCACCTCGCCGATGCCCGCCTGGATCTCACGGGCGCGACTGGCACTGGACACCGCCGACCCGTGGACGGAGGGAGACCCACGACCTGTTGTCGATGACCTGCAGGTTGATCCGCTCACGGCGACGACACCGGCGGCCCTGGAGATCGTCGAACTGCTGGACGCGCTGGCCCATGTCGCAGCAGACCCGACCGCCCGGACGGTGGACACGCTGGTCGCGACCCTGACGTGGACGCAGGACGCCCCGGGGATCTTCCGGCGTACGGCGATGGAGACGGTGGTGGCAGTTCTCCTCCTCGCGGAGATGCCGATCGCCGCCCGCGGAGCGGTGGCCCGGGTGTCGCCGGCCTCCATCACGGAGACGACGCGACTCCTGCTGACCTGGGATGACGGAGGCTCCGCGGAGGACGGGACGCCTCTGCCGGCGGTGCACGCCCGGCGAACGGCGCGGGACGTCGCCTTCTCCGTCCTGCATCGCTCGATGAACGCAGGGCGCCCGGATCCCGGGATCGTCGATGCGGTGGTGGCGTCCTGCCCCGGCGACGGGCTCGTCGCCGAGTGGGTTGAGGCGCGCTCGGCACCTGATGGGCGGTGACCACGGGGCCGACCCCGCGCCACCGACCAGACGGCTTACCCTGGGCCGAGCTCCAGGACCTCGACGCGTCCCATCCCCACCCAGCCGACGGAGTCGGAGACCATGCGCGGCCGGTGGACGTGGGCCAGGACCCACCGGTCGTAGCGGCGTGACTGCAGTTCGGCGAGGGTGGTCGGCAGGCACGGTTTGCGGCTGAACTCCCCGGTGAGGCTGGTGTGCAGTACTCCCAGGTGCACCTCGCCGTCTGCGCCGTCCGCGCCGCTGCCGCCGCCCCCGGCGATGGGGAAGCACTCGACGATCCGCCGCGGGTCGGGGTCGTCGGCGACGGAGACCGTGTGCACGGTCAGCCCGCCGACACGCATCTCGGACGGCCCCTCGGCGGGGGCGACGGTGAGCCCGTCGATGTGGGGCAGGCGTCGGGGAAGGTCGGCGGCGACGTCGTGGTTCCCCCAGGTCACCAGGACGGGGACTCCGGTGGCGACGGCGGCGCGCAGGAACGTCTCGGCGTCGGCCACGACCTCGTCGGTGGCGTAGCCGCGGTCCACGAGGTCCCCGGCGAAGACCAGGAGGTCCGCGCCGCCGCGCTCGGCGTCCTGCAGCGATGAGAGCTCCGAGAGCTCCGAGAGTGCCCACGGGAGTCCGGGGGCGGTGGGAAGCCCCAGGTGCAGGTCGGCCAGGGTCGCGACGATCACGAGGCAGCCTCCCCGGAGGGACGCGGCGTGGTGCGTCGGGCCAGCCAGGTCTGCACGACCAGCAGGACGACGGTGGAGCTGAACACGCCGATCAGCGTCATCGCCATGGCCTCGGTGCGGTGGCCCTGGTCGAACTGGCCCATGATCCAGGGCGACAGCAGCGTCATGTCACTCGGCCGGATCAGCGAGGCCATGACCAGCTCCCGGATCCCGGTGAGGAAGGCGAGCAGCCACCCGGCCACGAGCCCCGGGACGAGCAGTGGCACGGTGATGCGCCGGAAGGACAGCCAGGAGGACGCCCCGGCCACCGTCGCCGCCTCGAAGACGGCGGGGGAGACCGCCTGGGCGGAGGTCTTGATGTTCTGCACCGCCATCGGCAGGAACAGCGCGGTGTAGCCCAGCACCAGGATCCAGGGGGTGTTGTACGGCGTCCACGGCAGCCACCGGGCGTTCCACAGGAAGATGAACCCGATGGCCAGCACGATGGCCGGCACCGTCTCCGGGGAGACGGCGAGGAAGTCCGTCACCCGCGACCGCAGCCGGCCGGACGTGGCGTCCTGCGTGCCTGTCGGCGTCCCGCGCAGGGCCGTCACCAGCGTGACGGCGAGGGCCAGCAGGACGGCGGACGTGGCGCCGACCGCGCCGAGGAGCGCGGACGTCGTCAGCGCCTCCCGCGCCTGGTCGCTGGACAGCACGATGGCGAAGTAGTCCAGGGTGAGGTTGTCCGGGGTCGGTGGCCTGGAGCGCAGGATCGTCGTGGCGCCGAGGATGATCGACACGTACGGTACGACCACCGACACGAGCGCCACGACCCCGATCCACGACCACCCCAGGGCCAGGACGCTGCCACGCAGCGACAGGGAGACGGGACGTCCCGTCCGGCCGTCGGCGCGTGCGTCGCGGGAGAACCACTGCTGGACGCACCACACGCTGATACCCAGGGTGAACAGCAGCGCCGCGCCGACGGAGGCGGAGGAGAAGTCGAGCGGGTCGATCGTCACGTCCCGGTGGATACGGGACACGAGGACCGGGTAGCCGATGGCGTTGCCGAGGGTGACCGGGGTGCCGAACTCGCCCGCCGCACGGACGAAGAGGATCAGGGCGCCCAGCGACCACGGGCCCACGACCTGCGGAAGTACGACCCGGGCGAGGATGCGCCAGCGCGACGCACCGGTCACCGACGCCATCTCCACCGAGGACGCGGGGATCGCGTCGAGGCAGGTCCGCAGCAGCAGGTAGAGGAAGGGGAAGAGCTCGCAGGACATGATCAGGGCCATGCCCCACACGGAGTTCACCGTGCCGCGGACCGCGCCGCCGACGACGGAGCCGAAGAGCATGTCGGCGACGCCGCCCAGCCGGGTGACGTCCATCCACGCCATCGCGGCGACGAAGGGCGGGGTCATGAACGGCACCATCACCAGCAGGTCGATCCACCGGTGCCGACGCAGCTGCGTCCAGCTCGTGAGGAAGGCGAGCGGTGCGGCGAGGACGGTGGAGAACACGACGACCAGCACCGACAGCCACACGGTGTTGCCGAGGATCCTCGGCAGGTCGCCGTCGCCGAGATCGCCGAGCGCAGAGGGGGAGTCGCCGTAGCCGGTGAGGGCGGTGAGCAGCACCATCGCCAGCGGGGCGGCGACGACGACCAGCAGGACGAGCAGGACGGCGGTGGGGCCCGCTGGCACCGTCCAGCGACGGGGACGGTGGCGGGAACGCGGCGCCGGAACGTCCTGCCTGGCGTCCTGCCCGGCCGGACGCCGCAGCAGGTCGGTCACGACAGGTACCGGGAGACGAACTCCTCCGAGACCGCGGAGGACTTCTCGGCGAGACCGTCGAGGTCGTCGGTGAGCAGCTCGGTGGAGTCGTAGTCGGTCGCGTCGGCGGCGTCGGTGTCGGCGTCGGCGGGGATCATGTGGTTGTCGGCGCTGATGGCCTGGCCCTCCGGGGAGAACATGAAGTCCACGAACGCCTGGGCGGCGTCCTTGTTGCCGGACTGGTCGGAGACCAGGACCGGGCGCGGGGTGACGGTGGTGCCGGACGCCGGGAGGACGACGTCCAGCGGCTCGCCCTTGTCCACGGCCGAGCGGGCGGAGTAGTCGACGCCGCCGAAGACGACGGCCTTCGACCCCGAGGTGACGGCGTCCAGCGCCGGGCCGTTCGCCCCCTGGACCTCCATGCCGTTGTCGAAGAGCTTGTCGAAGAGGGCCCAGGTGTCCTCCTCGCCCCACTTGTCGACCATGGCGGTGACCAGGTCGGCGGCGGTGCCGGACTCGCGCGGGTCGGGCATGATGACCTTGTCCTTGAAGGTGGCGTCGGTGAGGTCCTCCCAGTCGGACGGGGATTCGGCGCCGCCCAGGGCCTCGGTGTTCACCACGAGTGCGAGGGCGGAACCGTCGCGTCCGGTGAAGTCGCCGGTGGACGAGGCCCAGCCTTCGCGCAGGTCGCCGCCGGTCTCCGGGGTGTACTGCTCGAAGGCGCCGGTGTCGGCCTGCTTGAGCGCGGCGGACCAGGACGCGAGGTACACCAGGTCGGCCTGCGGGTTGTCGGCCTCGGCCGTGAGCTTCGCGGTGATCTTCCCGGTCTCGCCGGAGAAGACGTCCACGTCCACGTCCGTCCTGTCCTCGAATGCGGCGACGAGCTCGTCGGTCAGGCCCTGGGGGTTCGCGGAGTAGTAGGTCAGCGAACCGGAGAGCCCCTCGGGGGCCGACCACTCCTCGACCTCCCCGGCGCTGCCGGAACCGCTTCCGGACGCGCTGCCGGAGTCGTCGACGGAGCCGCAGGCGGTGAGCGCCGCGGTGACGCCCACGGTGGCGGAGAGGAGGAGAGCGGAGGTGCGGATGTTCACGGGGGTCCTTTACTTGGAGTGGGTGTTCGGGTTCGGCGGGGTCAGCAGGCTGATGCCGGAACCGGGGAGGTGCTCGACGTCGTCGTAGACGAGCCACGGGCGGGACGCACCGTCGACGGCGCAGCGCAGGTCGTAGCGTCCGCCGACGTAGCGGCAGGTCTCCACGCGGGCCTCGATCCGCGGCGTTCCGGGGCGGTCTGTGCCGGTGGTGGCGTCGGTGGCGACGCGGACCTGTTCCGGACGCAGCGCCAGGTCACCGCGACGGTTCATGGTGCCGACGAAGTCGGCGACGAACTCGTCCGCCGGGTTCTCGTAGATCTCGGCGGGGCGGTCGAACTGGGCGACCTCGCCGTTGTTGAGCACCAGGACGCGGTCGGCCATCGACATGGCCTCCTCCTGGTCGTGCGTGACGTACAGGACGGTCAGCCCGAGACACCCGCTGAGCTCGGTGATCTCCCGGCGGATCTGGGTGCGCAGCACCGCGTCCAACGCGGACAGCGGCTCGTCCATGAGCAGCAGTGAGGGACGGCTGATGATCGCCCGGGCGATGGCGACACGTTGCTGCTGGCCACCGGAGAGCTGCTGGGGACGCTGGTCCGCCTTGGCGGCCAGGCCCACGGTCTCCAGCGCCTCGGCGACTCGCGCCCGACGGTCCGCGGCGGAGACCCGGGGCGCGCCGGGGACGCGCACGGTGAGTGGGAAGCCCACGTTGTCGGCGACGCTCATGTGCGGCCACAGGGCGAGGTCCTGGAAGACCATCGACAGGCCGCGGCGGGAGGGGGAGAGGGTGCGAACCCGGGTGCCGGTGGCGTCGAAGACGTCCCGCTCGTTGATGCGGATCCGGCCGGTCAGCGGTGTCTCCAGCCCCGCCACGCAGCGCAGCAGGGTCGACTTCCCGCAGCCGGAGGGGCCGAGGACGCTGATGAACTCGCCACGCCGGACGCTGATGTCGGTGGGACGCAGCCCCGTGCCGTCGGCGAAGAGTCGGGACACGTTCTCGAGGGATACCATGGGGGAGTCGTCGCGGGTGCCGGGCTCGTTGTCGGGCCCGGTCTCAGGGCCGGTTTCAGGTCCGGGCATCGCGCGCAGGTGCCGGACGTCGGTACGGACGGACGTCACAGGGCACCGTCGAGGATCAGCCCGGTCTTGAAGGCGTCGCCGTGGCGGAGGATCCCGCGGTCGTCCAGTGCGGAGGTGAGGGAGTCGCGGATGTCGACGGCCTCTTCCCTTTCGTCGGTCTCGGAGGTGATCTCGACGAAGTAGCCGCCCGACATCGCGGTGACCTCCAGGTCGGCGTCGACGGTGCCGTCCTCGGTGGGGACGCTGACCTTCCAGCTGCGCTGGGTGACCACCTGCGAGGCGGTGGCGTCGCTGCCGGTGAGATCGGTGCCGGTGGCCGTCGTGAACTTCCCGGGGAGCTTGTCGTCCAGGAGGCCCACGACATCGTCGGACGAGGGGATGGCACAGTCGTCGGTGAGGCAGTCGGCGGACTTCTTGTTGCTGAAGTCCAGGGTGCTGGTGGTGTAGCTGGCGTTGACCTGGGGACTGTAGTTCGAGTCCGAGCTGTCGAAGTTGTTGTCCTTCGCGGCGGCGAGGGCGTCGTCGACGGACTGCGCGGACAGTGAGTTGTCGTCGAGCGGGGCCCGGTACTTGTAGGTCAGGTCGTAGCCGTCGGCGCCGTCCTTGTGGCGCAGCCGCAGCGACCAGCCCTTGTCGGCGAAGTCCGTGCCAGGGGTGTCCACGTAGATGCTCTGCTCGACGGAGCCGCCTGAGGCGTTCTCGCCGCTGAGCCCGAAGTAGTCGGCGGCGTCACCGGTCAGCTCGCCGGAGGAGTCGAGGATGCCGTCGTCCAGCCGGAGCTTGACCTGGTACTCGTCGACCGTGGCGGGCTGCGCGGCGCTGGCCTGGGGAATCACGACGCCGGAGAACGCGAGGAGGAGCGCACCGGTGAGACCCGCCATGCCGAGAGCGCGGGACGGGGCTGGAGAGGAAGTTACCTTGTTCACGCGCGGGAACTTTACGAGCGCAAGGTGGACGCGACGTGAATCCACGGCCAACGTGGCACGGCGGTCCGGGGTACGTCTGGAGAACTACGTCCGGGGTGGTGACGTCCTGCGGAACACCCAGAAGTTCTGCAGCAGGAAGTTCAGCACCGTGGCCACACCCTGGGACACGAACCAGGACCAGAAGAACACGTTCGGCAGCTCAGGGGCGAGGACGCCTACGAGATGGTCCACGAGCACCGCCGCGCTGAAGCACAGAAGGTAGGAGGCGGCGGCCCGGGTCTTCTCCGCCCGGGTGCGTTCACCGTTGAAGGTGACGTGACTGTTCAGGTAGTAGGCGACGGTGCTGCCGACGATGTAGCTGCCTGCCCGGGCGAGGGGCTCGGGGACTCCCAATGCGTAGAGCAGGGCCTTGGTCGAGAAGTCGACGACGGCACCGACCCCGCGTCACGTGCCGGATCCGGAGTCCCCGTGCCACGGATCGACCGGATCCGGCACGTGGCGCGGGGTCCGGTGGGTAAGGCTGGTTCTACCGCGTCAGTACCGCGTCAGTACCGGGGCGCCTGGGCGAACCAGACCTCGCCCTCACGGTGGCGCCCCACGTTGCCGACCTCCTGGTGCTCGAAGGAGGTGAAGTCGGCGAAGAAGTCCGACCAGTTCTCCTTCGTGATGTCGGTGGCGATGCGGCTGCTCATCCGTGTCAGACCCGCGTAGATGCCGGACAGCTGGTTGCCGGCGACGCCGTGGGAGGCGCGCGCACCGGTGGACAGGTGGAAGAGGCGCGACACGTAGGACGATTCGCCGTTCCCGGCTCCGTCGCCACCGTCCTTCGCCTGGAACTGGAAGCCGTCGCCCAGGTACGGGCACTGGCCCAGCGGGTGGTCCTCGGCGGGGCCGAACCGGTCGGACCACAGGGCGATGTCGGGCAGGAACTCGCCGAGCTCGGGACGCAGCCCCAGGTCCACGGTGTACCCGGTCGCCGAGATCACGTAGTCGCCGACGTGTTCGGTGCCCTTGTCGTCGGTGACCACGACCTCGCCGTCGCGGACCCCGGCGTCCGCCCAGCGGGTGTCGGTGGACAGGTGGAAGTTGTCGTGGGAGAAGGCGCGCCACACCGAGGGCTGCGTCGGCGGCTGTGGGAGACCACCGTTGAACAGGGAGAACTCCCACTTCTGCTCGTCGGTGAGGTCGTAGAAGTGCTCCTGCATGCCGGGGAACTCCATCCAGCGCAGCGAGTTCTGCCGCGGGATGTCCGCGCGGCGCACGTGCATCTCCACGCTCGCGGCACCGGCCTCCAGGGCGGCGGAGGCGTTGTCGAAGCCGCTGGCACCGCCACCGAGCACGATCACGCGCTTGCCCTGCAGGGCGGTGAAGTCGATGTCGTCCTCGGTGTGGGCGCGCAGGTTCTCCGGCAGGGCGTCGACGAGCGGCGGCAGGAAGGTTCCGCCGCCACCGACGAGACCCATGGCGAAGACGATGCGTCGGGTGCGGTACTCGACCGGCGTCCCGTCCTGCGTGGCGGTGACGTGGAAGCACCCGTCGGCGTCCGGCCGGGTCACCCCGGTGATGCGGGTGCCGAAGTCGACGTCCGCGCCGGTCACGCCGCGGTACCAGGTGAGGTACTCGTTCCAGTCCTCACGCGGGGTGAGGTCGGTGGCGGCCCAGGCCTCCACGCCGTACTTGGCCTCGAACCAGCGTCCGGTGTGCAGCGAGGGGATGTCGAGCTCGATGCCCTTCATGTTCTTCGGGCTGCGTAGCGTGTGCATGCGGGCGTAGCGGGTCCAGCAGCCGACCTCCTGCTCGGGACCGGCCTCGATGACCTTCACCCCGCCGATGCGGTGGCGCGACAGGGCGAACGCGGCGCCGAGTCCGGCCTGGCCGCCGCCGATGACCAGCACGTTGTAGGCGTCCTCGGCGGGGGCGGGGACCCAGTCGTGGTTGTGGCCGATCAGGGCCATGTCGGCGCGGGCCTGCGCGGCGAGGGCGTCCAGGTTGGCCTGGGCGACGTCGGCGGGCAGGGGCTCCGGGCGGTGTCGCTCGGGCAGGGTGGTGTCGTTGCGGGGGATCACGCGTGTCATCGCGAGCTCGGCTCCGTTCTCGTCATCGGCGCCTGGGGGCAGGCGGCCGTCCGAAGGGGAATTGTAGGGGTGCACTGTTTCGGGCGGGTTTCGCACCGGAGGCGGCGGGGACGCGGCGCGCGGTGCGCCGCAGGAGAGGTCGTCTACCAGCGGCTCTCGATGTCGAGCTGGCCCTCGTCGGTGAGCTCGCCCAACACGCGCAGGCGGGAGATGCCGCCGTCGGGGTACACGTCGGCGCGCACGGCGACGATCGGGGTGGGCCCGGTGGCGCCCTCGGCGGCGTCCGAGACGGCGAAGCGGTGGCGGGTGTCCGGCAGCACGCGGGTCTTGGCGACGAGTTCGAGCTCGGAGCCGTCGGCGGTGATGCCGGTGAGCTTCACGTCGCCGGGGGCGTTGAAGACGAAGTAGGACGTGTCGAACTCGATCCAGCGCACGCGGCCCTCCCCGGCGAGCTGCACGGTGACGGAGTCGTTGCCGGCGTCGCGGCGTCGGGCGTTCTCCCAGCCGCCGCCCATGTTGTGCGCGCGTCCCAGGGAGATGATCTGGTTGGGGTGCGAGTAGAACATGTTGGTGCACTCGGTGACGCGCCCGCCGTTCTCCACGGCGGCCAGGTCGATGGTGCCGGTGATGAAGCGGGGGTCCGGGGCAGGCTGGCCATGGACGCGCAGGCGGGCGATGCCGCCGTCGGGGATCATCTCCAGCTTCACGTGGGTGACGCGCCTGGCGGCGGCGTCGCCGGCGGGGAAGATCTCCACGTGGTGCTTGTGGTCGCCGGCGGCGTCCATCGGGGCGACGAGGGTGAACCACCGGTCGTCGGGCAGGGCGGCGAGCTCCTCGCCGGAGAGGTACTCGTCGCAGGTCAGGCCGTGCACGGCGAAGCGGGGCGGGTAGTTGCCCTTGAACCAGGCGGTGTCGACGACGACACCCTTGACCTGGCCGGGGACGCCGAGGCGCACGATGGCGGCGTCGTTGGAGCCCACCTCGTCGTGGCGGCGGCGCCGGGTCTCCCACCCGTCGTAGACCTTGCCCTTGTTGCCGAACTCGTCCGGGTCGAAGGCGGGCTCGTGCGGCATGATGAGGTTCTCACGCTCGGCGAAGGACTCGTCGGACGCCCACACCACCGAGCCGGCGAGGGCGCGGCTGGCGAGGTCGGGGTAGGAGAGGAAGTCGTGCTGCTCGTTCTGATCGTGCTGCTCGTTCATCGGGATCCTGATTCTCTTTAAGCGGTGGGGCGGAGGGTGAAGGGGCGCACGGCGGCGGGGAAGACCACGTCGTCCTGCAGGTCGGACGCCGGGACGTGCGCGGTGGCGGGACGGACGTAGACCGGCTCTCCGCCGATCCACGTGCGCGTGACCACGCCGGCCAGGGCGCGCTGGGCGTAGGCGGTGACCTTGTTGCGCTGGTGCAGTTCGTCGAGCAGGACGACGAAGGCGTCGTCGGCGCTGACGGTGGCCAGGTCGGCGCGGCGTCCCTCCTGGATCGCGCCGCGGTCGGCGAGCCCGGCCCATTCGGCGGGGGCCTGGCACATCCAGCCGATGACGTCGGCCAGGGCCAGTCCGCGCAGGCGCGCCTGGGACCACACGACCGGCAGGCCCAGCTGGACGGAGCCGATGCCGCCCCAGGCCTCACCGAAGGAGCCGCCGGAGCCGCGCCCGTCGGCGCCGCCGGCACCGAGGTCGTTGCCGGTGGCGGCGAGCGCGGAGAAGGCGGTGAGTTCGTTGTTCTCGTTGGCGGACGCCTGGGCGTCGGCGACCTGGGCGAACTTCTTCAGTTCGGCGGTGCAGGGGGAGTGGTCGGAGACGACGGTGGAGATCACGCCGTCCACCAGGCCCTTCCACAGGCGTTCGCGGTTGCCGGCGGTGCGTACCGGCGGGCAGCACTTGTACTGGGTCGCGCCGTTCTGGATCTCCTCGGAGAACAGGGCGAGGTAGTGCGGGCAGGTCTCGGCGGTGATGCGCACGCCGCGGTCGCGGGCGGCGGCGATCTGGTCGATCGAGCCGGAGTCCGACAGGTGCAGGATGTGCGCTCGGCAGCCGGTGGCCTCGGCGGCCTCGATGACGGTGGCGATGGCCTTCGCCTCGGCCGAGGACGGGCGCGACGCCAGGAAGCTGTCGAAGGTCTCGTCGATGCCGCCTGCGGCGTCCGCCTTCGCCTCACCGGCGGCGATCTCGTCGGCGTCCTCGGCGTGGACGATGAGCAGGCCGTCGAACTCGGCGATCTCGGTCATCGCCTGGTGCAGCTGGGCGGGCGACAACGGCTGGAATTCGTCGACGCCGGAGTGCAGCAGGAAGCACTTGAAGCCGAACACGCCGCGGTCCCACAGGGCGCGCAGTTCGCCGGTGCCGATGTTCTCCGGCACCGCCCCGCCCCAGAAGCCCACGTTGACCTTGGTCTTCGGCGCGGCGACGTCCTGCTTGGTGTCGAGGGCGTCCACGGTGACGGTGGAGGGGACCGAATTCAGCGGCATGTCCAGCAGCGTGGTCACCCCGCCGGCCGCGGCGGCGCGGGTGACGGAGGCGAAGCCCTCCCACTCGGTGCGTCCGGGCTCGTTGACGTGCACGTGGGTGTCCACGAGGCCGGGGATGAGCACCTGGTCGTCGGGGACGTCGACCACGGTGGCGTCGGTGTAGTCGTACTCGCCGGGCACCTCGGCGTCCCGGCCGTCGAGCACGGCGACGATGTTCTCGTCGGCGACCAGCACGGTCGCCGGCGCCTGCACGGGTGTGCGATCGTCCCCGGGCAGGACCACGGCGTGCTCGGCGCGGTAGATGGTGGTGATGATGGTCATGGGGTTACTCCTTGAAGTCGGCCGCTCACCTGGAGGGTACGTAACTGCGTGTCGTCGAGGCCGGTGACCTCCAGTTCGGCGTCGGTGACCGCGCCGCAGGCCCGCGCGCGCACCAGGTAGCCGGCCATGGCCTTGGCGGTGGCGGGTTCGTCCATCCAGCGGCTCGTGTCGCCGGCGACGTAGGCGCGCAGGCGTTCCGCGCTGACCCGCCAGTCGGCGCGGAAGTAGGCGATGGTGGTCAGGTGGCGGGTGACGAGCTGGTTGGCATGCAGGTCCCAGCCCTGCCGGACGCCACGGCGCAGGTGGCGTCCCACCAGGTCGTGGTGGATGCGCCAGCCCTCGAGGATCTCGGTGGCGGTGCCGACGGGGATGCGGTTGGTGGAGCCGTCGGACAGCTCCACGCCGACGGCGGTGGTCGCGACCTGCAGGACGTCCTTGGCGTGGTCGGCGACCGGGTGCTCCATGGACTGCTCGGCGGCGTCCACGCCCAGCGACGCGGAGTAGTCGTAGGTGCCGTAGTGCAGGGACAGGACGCGGCCCGCGCCGGCGGCGATGAGGCGGGCGGGTTCGGCGGCACCGTCGGCGGCGAGGATCGCCTGCGGGGTCTCGACCTGCACCTCGAAGGGGATCTCGGGTACGTCGAGGGCGCGCTCCAATGCCTGGAGCACCTCGACGAACACCTCGACCTGGCGGTGGTGCTGCACCTTCGGCAGGGTCAGACGCAGCGCGCGTCGGTCGCGTTCGAGCACCCGGGCCAGCACACCGTCGCGGGCCAGGCCCTGCAGCACGATGGTCAGCGTGCGCAGACCACGATCACGCACGGCGGGGTCGAAGGACTTGAACCGGATCCCGGCGAAGGCCGGTGCGCCGGCACCATCAGAACCACCACCGAGCCAGGACGCCAGGACGTCGGCGGCGCGCCCCGCCAGCGCGTCCTCGTCGGCGTCCCGGGCGTCCTGCGGGACGCCTCGCTGGGTGAAACCGTCCTCGAAGTCGATGCGCAGGTCCTCGACCGGTTCGCGGTGCAGCTTGTCGAGGGTCAGTTCGCCGACGGTCTCGGCGTGCTCGGCGGCGACACCGAGGTCGCGGGCCAGCGCGGCGGCACCGCCGTGCGCCGTGACGGCGTCCAGTGCGTCCTGCGCCCAGCGCCGCGGCAGGGCAGTGCCTGAAGTGCCGTCACCGAAGATGAGGTGCGCGGGCACGTAGACGGTGTGCACGGGCTGGCGCCAGGTGACCGGGGTGGCCCAGGGGCCGGTGACCAGGGGGTCGACCTCGGCGAGGCGGTCGTCGGCGAGGGTGGTGATCCCGGTCAGGACGTCGGGATCGGCGGGCACGGGCACAGGTACTCCTAGCTCGGGGAGGTGCGGACGTCACAGGATGTTACGTCATCGTCCGGACCTCTGACGGGGATACCGGGAACGTCCCTGGTGAGCCGCCTCACAGGAGTTGTAACTGTAACGTACGTTCGGTACAGTTCCGGGTCTCAGACATAACAAACGCAGGAGGTAAGGAAAAGTGAGCGACACGACCACGGCGACGGGACGGACGGTGGGACGTCCGTCCGGCGGCACCGGCGGCACCGGGAACGCCGCGGCCACCACACCCGCCCAGCGCTGGAGCTTCCTGGGCATCATCAGCCTGGGCCTGTTCCTCGTGGGTGCGGACAACTCCATCCTCTACACGGCCCTGCCGGTGCTGCGCGACGAACTGCACACCACCGCGCTGCAGGGACTGTGGATCATCAACGCCTACCCGCTGGTGCTCGTCGGGCTGCTGCTCGGCACCGGCACCCTGGGCGACAAGATCGGCCACCGGGTCATGTTCCTCACCGGTGTCAGCGTCTTCGGCCTGGGATCGCTGCTCGCGGCCTTCTCCCCGAGCGCGTGGATGCTCATCGCCGCGCGCGCCGTCCTCGGCTTCGGTGCGGCCACGATGATGCCCGCCACACTCGCCCTGATCCGGCAGACCTTCACCGACGTGCGCGAACGCAACACCGCCATCGGCATCTGGGGGTCGATCGCGGTCGTCGGCGCGGCGTCCGGCCCGGTGCTCGGCGGGTTCCTGCTCGAGCACTTCCACTGGGGCACCGTCTTCCTGATCAACGTGCCCGTGGTCGTGGTGATCCTCGTGGCCACCGCCGTGTACGCCCCGGCGAACCAGGCCGACCCGAGCCGTCACTGGGACGTGCTGTCCTCGGTGTGGGCGATGCTGACCATGGTCGGCGCCGTGATGGCGATCAAGGAGCTGGCGAACTCCGAGGGCTCCGGCGGACTCGTCCTGGCCTCCGCCGCGGTGGGCGTCCTGGGTGCGGTGCTGTTCGCGCACCGTCAGGGGCTGCTGCGCCGCCGGGGGATGCCCGCCCTGCTGGAGTTCGGCATCTTCCGTGACCGCATGTTCGCCGGCGGCACCCTGGCGGCCATGTTCGCCATGTTCGTGCTGGCCGGCACCGAGCTGATGACCACCCAGCGCTTCCAGACCTCGGGCGGCTTCAGCCCCCTGGAGGCCGGGCTGCTGGTGGCTTCGGCGGCCGTCCCGGCGATCCCGGCGTCGATCCTCGGCGGCATGAACCTGCACCGGCTGGGCTTCCGTACGCTGATCACCGGTGGTTTCACCGTGGTGGCGCTCGGCGTGGCCGTGGTCGTGTGGGCCGTGCCGGACCAGCCGCTGTGGGCCGCGGTCATCGGGCTGGGCCTGGTGGGTGTCGGTTCCGGCTGCGTGATGTCGGTGTCGTCCTCGGCGATCATCGGGTCCGCCCCGGAGAGCAAGGCGGGCATGGCGTCCTCGGTGGAGGCGATCTCCTATGAGTTCGGCACGCTGCTGTCCGTGGCGATCCTCGGTAGCCTGATGCCGATGTTCTACTCGCTGCGCGCCCCGGCCGAGGTGGCCGACGACGTGGACCACGGGGTCGACCACCCGGTGTTCGGTGCGGCGGCGTCGAGCGCCTACGACACCGGCTACCTGCTGGTGCTCGTGATCGCGGGTATCGTCGCTGTGGTCGCCGCCTTGGTGACTGCCTGGTGCTTCCGTGGAAACCCGAAGGAGGCGAAGTACTCTGCGCACGAGTAAGAAGGACGTGATCCTGCGCGCCGCCGTCGGGATCATCGAGTCCGACGGCCTGGACGCGGTGACCTACGAGTCCCTCGCCGAGGCGTCCGGCATGTCGAAGTCGGGGCTGATCTACCATTTCCCCTCCCGCCACGAGCTGATGCTGGGGGTGCACCGGTTCCTCGCCGGACAGTGGGAGGACGAGCTGGTCGCCGTCGCCGGCGGCCCGGCGTCCGAGGTGTCGCAGGCCGGCCGGCTGCGGGCGATGGTGCTGTCGCTGAGCCGCTCGGCGACCCGCGCCGACCTGCTGCTGCAGGTGGACTCGCGTACCCACCGCGACTTCGCGGAGGTCTGGCGCGATGTGGACCGGCGCTGGCTGCCGCCCGTGGACGGGGTGGACGGTGACGGTGTCGGTGAGCAGGACGCCGCCCTGGCGCGCGCGGCGTACCTGGTGCAGATCCTCGCCGACGGCCTGTGGCTGCACGACCACGTCCACGACGACGCCCTGACCGACGCGCAGCGCAAGGCCCTGACCGCCGCCATCCTGGAGCTCATCCCGTAGGCTGCGCGGTGGGGCGAAGGCGAGTGCGGCACCTTGAGCCCTCAGGTCGCTGACGGGGCTGGAAAATGACCTGAGGGCTCAAGGTGGGGGAGGGAGAATCTATCGCCGGGCCCGGGCACCCCTGTGGAGAAGCGTCATCGCCGTCGGCAGTGCGAACGCGCCGCCCAGGTACATGAGTAAGGCCCAGGAGAAGACCTCCGGGGAGTCCGCGGTGGCGTTGGCGGAGAAGACCCCCACCGCCCCGACGATGATCCCGGCCGAGAATAGGATGACCTGCACCTTCGTGCTGGCGCGGGACAGCGTGAGCGTGACGAACGCAGCCAGGGGAGAGCGCAGGGCGAGGACGATCCCGAGGATGAACAACCATCCGAGGGACAAGAGGTGGGCCACGATCGCAAGTGCGACTCCCGCGGCGAAGGACGCGAGTTCCGGGTAGAGATTCCTGCCGGGGCCGAAGGTCATGGTCGGTAACTCCTTGGAGAGGGAAGAGTTCCCGGACACCACATCATGGTCCGGACCCTCCTGCAACCTCATGGCCCTGTAGCTCCGCGGCACCTTGAGCCCTCAGGTCGCTGAAGGGGGCCGGAAAACAACCCGAGGGCTCAAGGTGCGAGGGTGCGGCGGGGCATGGGGGCTATGCCGGTTCCGCCACCCTCCCGTGGTCGAGGACGATGACCCGGTCCGCACCGTCCGCCTGGTGGCGGTGGTGGGTTGCGATGACGACCATGGTGCCGGCCCGGCTCTCCTCGTGGACGGCCCTGTCAATCATTGCGACCGTGGTGGTGTCCACCGAAGACAGTGGTTCGTCGAGGAGCAGCAGCGGGGCCCGCTGTACCAGTCCCTGGGCGATGAAGGTGCGCTGGCGCTGTCCGCCGGACAGGTCACCGAGGGTGCGGTCGGCCAGGTCAGTGATCCCCATGCGTGCCATGGAGGTGTCGATGACGGCCCTGTCGTGCCGGGTGAGGGGACGGAGCAGTCCACGGTGCCGCCAACGTCCCATGGACACGGTCCTGCGGACGGTGACGGGGAACAGGTCGGGAACGGCGCTGTGCTGGGGGACCAGAGCCGTGTTCTCCGGGACCCCGGTGACGGTACCTGACGTGGGACGCAGGGTGCCGGCGAGGATGCCGAGCAGGGTGGACTTCCCGGAACCGTTGCCGCCGACGAGGGCGGTGACGGTACCCGGATCGACCGTGAGGGTGATGTCCCGGAGAGTGGGGACCCTGGCGTATCGGTGGGAGATGCTGTCGAGGTGGAGTGGTTCACGCATTCCTTGATGATAATGGTAATCATTATCAAATGGAACTTCTCATTGCTCCTTTCGAGGTCTCGTTCGTCTTCCGGGCTTTGTTGGCCGGCGGGTTCGCCGCCGTGCTCTGTGCGTGTATCGGCACATGGGTCGTCCTCCGGGGGCTCGCGTTCTTCGGGGACGCGATGAGTCACGGCATGCTGCCCGGGGTGGCGGTCGCGGCGCTCGTCGGCGGAAACCTCATGCTCGGGGCGGCCGTCAGTGCGTTGGTGATGTCCCTGGGTGTCGTGACGGTCAGTCGTACGTCGCGGTTGTCGCAGGACGTGAGTATCGGCCTGCAGTTCATCACGATGCTGTCGCTGGGTGTGGTGGTCGTATCGCACTCGGGTTCCTTTGCGGTGGACCTCACCGCCTTCCTTTTCGGTGACGTTCTCGGTGTCACGCGTGGCGACGTCGTGGTCATCGCAGTGGCTGCCATGGTCGGTGGGCTGGCCTGCGTTGTACTGCACCGACCGTTCACCGCGTTGACGTTCGACGAGCGCAAGGCACACACCCTCGGTATGCGTCCCGGGTCGACTCACGTGGGGATGCTGGTTCTCGTCGCGCTGGCGACGGTGGCGTCGTTCCAGGTGGTCGGCACACTGCTGGTCTTCGGTCTGTTGATCGGTCCGCCGGCGACGGCGTTGCTGCTGGTCCGGGGGATCGGGCGGGTCATGGCGGTGGCGGCCGCGATCGGAGTGGTGCAGGTCTACGTCGGCCTGCTGGTCAGCTGGTATGCGGAGACCGCTGCCGGGGCGACAGTGACCCTGCTCGGCGGTGTGAGCTTCCTGGTCGTGTTGGCGGCAAAGACGGTTCTGTGTAGAGTCAGCTCCCGTACTGCAAATGATAATCATTATCAGTAGAGGAGAATGATGACACTACAGCGCAGAACACGCGCTCGACCACCTGTCCCGTTCGGTCGGCTCGCCGCCGTTCTCGCCGTCCCGACCCTGGTCGTGGGACTGTCCGCCTGTGGGACGGAGGACTCGGGGACGGAATCGGCCACTGCCTCCGGTGCGGCAGAGACGCCCCACGGGTATGTCGAAGGAGCTGATGAAGCCACAGAACCGCAGCTGAGACTGTCCGTCGTCGACGCCGACGGCGGTGGAATCACCCTGGTCGACCTGCTGACGGGAGACCCCGTGGAGGCGCAGGGAGAGTCCGAAGGGGTTGAGACCGCCGTGCTCAAGGAATCTGACGGTCGGTTCCTGTTCACTGCGGACGATGCAGGTGTCACCGTCACGGACACCGGCGTGTGGACCGTCGACCACGGCGACCACAGCCACTACTACCGGGCCGAACCGTCCGAGGTTGGCACGGTGGACGGCGACACTCCCGGCCATGTCGTCTCCAACAGTTCGCAGGTCGCGATGTTCTTCGACGGCGACGGCGCGGTGAAGGTCTTCCCGCGGCAGGGACTCGGTGACGGAGAACTGGCCGAGGACGTCTCTTTCGAGGTCGGTGCCCACCATGGTGTCGCAGTTCCTTTCGAGGACCACGTCCTGACCACGGTCCCCGGGGTCGACGACGAGGAACTCCCCGGAGAGATCTCCCTGTACGACGCCAGTGGTGAGGAGGTGTCGGACGAACTCACCGGGGATCTCACCTGCCCTGAGATCCACGGGGTGGTTGGACTCCGTGACCACGTGGCTTTCGCCTGCGGGGACGGTGTCCTCACGGTGGACGACGATCTCAACGCCACCGTCACCCCGTATCCGCAGGACGCGGACGGGCGTGCGTGGTCCCTGGTGGCGGGCCGGGACCTCGTGGCCGCACCGTTCGAGGACGGTGGGCTTGGAGTCCTCGACCCGGAATCGGGCGAGTGGCGGACCGCCGATACCGACGCCCCGGTGGTCTCCGCCGCGGTCGCACCGGACGACTCGACCGTCTTCGCCGTTGACGAGGACGGCACGGGATATGTGGTCGACGCCGGCTCCGGCGAGGTCACCGCGCAGCGACAGCTGGTGGACGGCGGTGGCGACACGGTTCCGTCGGTCGCCCTCACCCGGGAACGCGGATATGTCTCCGATCCGGCAGCTGGCACGGTCTCCGAGCTCGATGTGCGCGACAACCTGCGCGAAGCCCGCAGCGTCGACGTCGGTGGACACCCGGCGGCAATCGCCGTGACAGGAGACAAGTGATGAACCGTCTCCGGATTCTCACCGCAGCACTGGTCTCCGGAGCGCTCGCATCCGTCCTCGTGGCCTGTGGCAGTGACGCCGACCGTCCGAGCATCGTGGTCACCACGAACATCCTCGGTGACGTCGTCTCCCGGCTCGTCGGCGATGCCGCGGATGTCCGGGTACTGATGAAGCCGAACGCCGACCCGCACTCCTTCGGCATCTCCGCCCGTGAGGCCGGGGACATGCAGCAGGCCGATCTCATCGTCGCCAACGGGCTGGGGCTCGAAGAAGGTCTTGGGTCGAATCTCGACAACGCCCGTGACGAGGGGGTCGACGTCCTCGAGGTCGGTGACGAGATCGATCCGCTTCCGTACGCCTCGGGCGGGGACGAGGGTGACCTCGACCCGCACTTCTGGACGGATCCTGGCCGCATGGTCACTGCCGCAGGCATCATCGCGGACCACCTGGCGGGCGCGGTCGACAGTGACGTCGGCGAAGAGATCCGGTCCTCCGCCGAGGCCTACCGTGCGGAGTTGGACGACCTCGACACCGAAGTGTCAGAACTCCTGGGTTCTGTGCCGCAGGACCGCCGGAAACTGGTGACCAACCACCACGTGTTCGGCTATCTCGCCGACCGCTTCGGCTACGACGTGATCGGCACGGTCATACCCGGGGGTACGACCCTGGCAGCACCGTCGGCGGCGGACCTGCGGGACCTGAGCACCACCATCCGTGACAACCGTGTCCCGGCGATCTTCGCCGATTCCTCCCAGCCCCAGCGCCTCGCCGACGTCCTCGCCGACGAGGCCGGAATCACCGTCGACGTCGTCCCCCTGTTCACCGAGTCGCTCACCGAGCCCGACGGCGGGGCAGGGAACTACATCGACATGCAACGCACCAACGCCGAGCGCATCAGTGATGCGCTCAGCTGACACCTGACTTTCATCTGCCCCTCAAGAAGGAGACCCATTCATGTCCTCAACATTCCTGATTCACAACCCACGCCGCATCCGCCGCAGCGCCACCGCTGCGGTGGCGGCGAGCCTCTCCGCCGTCCTGGCCCTGGCCGCCTGTTCCTCCGACGACGGCGGCAGTAGCGAGAGCGCCTCGACCGAGGAGACGTCACACGGCGGGCACGACCACGGCGATGAACCTGCTGCCGAAGTACAGGAGGTCGATGCAGCGGAGCCACGCATCCTCACCACCTATGACGGTGGCTACCTCACGCTGGACGCCAACACCCTGGAGGTGATCTCGGACGAGAAGATCGACGGCTTCAACCGGTTGAACCCGCTCGGTGATGGTCGTCACGTTCTGTTGTCCACCGGTGACGGTTTCCAGCTCATCGACGTTGGCGTCTGGACCGAGCCGCACGGCGACCACACCCACAGCTACGCCGGTGATCCCGTCCTCACCGACACCGTCTTCGGTACCGACACCCCTGGTCACGTGGTCAGTCATGACGGCAACGTCGCCCTGTTCGGCGACGGCGACGGTAAGATCCAGCTGTTCAAGGCCGAGGACTTCCTGGACATCTCCGGTGGTGACGGCGACGATGTTCCGGAGCCGACAGTGCAGGAGACGGACGACCCCCACCACGGTGTCGCCGTCGAGCTCTCGGACGGGACCCTGCTGCACACCGAGGGGACGGAGGAACACCGGGACACCGTTGTCGCGCTCAGCTCCGACGGTGAAGAGATCGCCTCCAGCAACGACTGCGAAGGCGTGCACGGTGAGGCGACCGCAGCAGGCGAGGCGGTCTCCTTCGGCTGCGAGGACGGTGTGCTGGTCTACAAGGACGGCGGGTTCACCAAGATCGACGCAGAGGACAACTACGGGCGGACAGGTAACCAAGCGGGCTCCGAGCAATCTCCCGTAGTGCTCGGTGACTACAAGGTGGACGAGGACGCGGAACTCGAGCGTCCGACCAGGATCAAGCTGACGAACACCGAGGACAACACCGCGCAGCTCGTTGAGCTGGGGACGTCCTACAGCTTCCGCTCGCTGACCCGCGGGCCGGAGGGTGAGGCTCTGGTACTGGGCACGGACGGAAAACTGCACGTCATCGACCCGGAGAGCGGTCAGGAAACCGATGCGTGGGATGTTATCGACGAGTGGGAGGAGCCGGTGGAGTGGCAGGAGGCACGTCCCACCCTGTTCGTGCAGGGGGACCGGGCCTATGTCTCTGAACCGTCCACCAACGAGCTGCATGTGGTCGACCTGTCCACCGGCGAGATCCTGACCTCCGCTGAGCTGCCTCGGACCCCGAACGAGCTGACCGGTGTGACCGGCTAGGACGCCCGGCTCAGCAGCCGGCGTCGCCGTCGCATTGACCTGCCACGGGAGGCTGGAACCAATAATCTCCCCGGTTTCGGGCGGAGTGACGGGGAGGATGGGGGTCAGCGTGGCACCTTGAGCCCTCAGGTCGCTGACGGGGCCGGAAAACGACCTGAGGGCTCAAGGTGGGCAGTGCAGCACCTACCTCCGGCGCAGCAGCACGACACGGTCCGGGTGGCCGCCGATCTCGCCGTCGAAACCGATGACCGCGCGATCCACCGTCTCGTCGCGGACGAGTTCCCAGGCGTCGAGGTCGAAGCCCAGGGCGTCGACGGCACCGGACTCCTCGGGCGCGGCGTCGGGCATCACGTGCGACAGGATGAACAGGTGGCCGCCGGGGGAGACCAGTTCACCGGCGTTGAGCAGCAGGGAGGAGCGCCGATCCTGCGAGGGGGCGTGCAGGTAACTGGCGGTGACCAGGTCGAAGCATTCCCCCTCGGGGATCCCCAGCACGCCGGTGTCGGTGAAGCGCACACCGTCGACACCGGCGGCGACAGCAGCGTCCCGCGAGCGCTGGGCCGCGGTGGACGACACCTCCACGCCCAGGGCGTCCCAGCCCTGCCGCGCGAGCCAGATCGTGTCCGCGCCCTCGCCGCAGCCGATGTCCACGGCCCGGCCACGCGTGTCCCCGAGCTCCTCGGTGAGCACCCGGACCAGGGCAGCGTTCGGGCGTCCGGACCAGCGCGGCGGGGCCTGGGCGTAGGTCTCCTCCCAGAAGTCGTCGTCGGCGACGTCCGGCCAGGCGTCGTGCGAGGTCGGCATCGTGAGCGCGTGCACGGCGTTGTCGGTGTCCTCGGTGACCAGCGTGGTGTTGAGCATGCCGGCGGTCATCGAGGCCTGCCCGGTGGAGGCGGGCACGTTCAGGCGCGGGTCGATCACGTTGCCCGCGGCCCACACGCGCGGGTGGCTGGTGCGTCCGAACTCGTCGGTGGCGAGGAAGGAGCCCATGCCGGGCAGCTCGGTGCGCTGCAGGTCGAGCGGGGCGAGGAAGGTGTCCCGCGGCCGCGCCTCCGGGTGCAGCCCGATCGCGTCGATCGCGTGGACGGCGCCGTCCTGCGTGCGCACGCCGGTGAGCGCACCGTCGGTGGAGAGCACCTCGGCGACCGGTGAGGTGACGATGGTGGCGCCGCGCGCCTCGAGGCGCTGGCGCGTGGCGTCGTCGAGGGCGTCCGCGACGTCCTGCGCAGTGACGAAGACGGTGAGTTCCGCGGTCCAGTTCCGCAGGAGCTGGGCGTACCCGAAGAGCATGGGGGAGGACGCCAGGACACCGATGCGCTGGTCGCGGTGCTCCCACCCGTGGCAGTAGGGGCACTGGAAGACGCTGTCGCCCCAGTGCCCGGCGAGGCCCGGGATCTCCGGGAGGACGTCGTCGATGCCGGTGGCCACGAGGACGGCGCGGGCGTACTCCACGGTGCCGTCGGTGCAGGTCACCTTCAGGCCGCGGACGACCTCGGTGACCGACGCGATGTCGTTGGTGGTCAGTGAGACGCCGTAGGACGCCAGCTCCGTGCGTCCCTTCTCCAGCAGGTCGAGCGGGGGCAGGCCGTCGTGGCCGAGGACGCCGTGCATGTTCGTGGCGAAGCGGTTGCGCGGGGCGCCGGAGTCGATGACGAGGACGTCGCGGCGGGCGCGTCCCAGCAGCTCGGCGGCGCTGAGACCGGCCGCGCCACCGCCGATGATGATGATGTCGTGTGCTCTCATGACCACGATCTTGCTGCGCCGCGGGCGCGGCGGCAACACGGGTTGCCGGAACGGCACACGCGGGAATCAGTGCGACTGGGTCTGTTTCCGGGGCTGTTTCTGGCGCCACACCGACGACGTCGTCACCGCCGCGATCGCGGTGGTCAGCGGTACCGCGGCGACCAGCGCCAAGGAACCGGTGACCGAGCGCATCAGCTCGGTGGCCATGATGTCGGAGGTCAGGATGTGGCCGAGGTCGCGTCCGGACACGCTGAGCAGCACCAGCAGCGGCAGTGCGGCACCGGCGTAGGACAGCACCAGCGTGTACACCGTGGAGGCCAGGTGGTCGCGTCCGACCCGCATCGCCGTGCCGAAGAGGCGCAGGTTCGAAGCGGTCGGGTCCAGCTGCCTCAGCTCGGCGATGGTGGAGGCCTGTGCCACGGTCACGTCGTTGAGCACACCCAGGGTGCCGATGATGAACCCGGCGAGCAGCAGCCCGCTGATCGACAGGCCGGGCAGGTACAGCATGATCTGCATGTTGTTCTCGTCGGCCAGCCCGCGCAGCTGGTTGGTGTCGATCGCCAACCACGCCAGCGCGGTGCCCACCAGCATCGCCGCCAACGTGCCGCCGAGGGAGGACGCCGTCTTCCAGCTCATCCCGTGCACCAGGAACAACGCCAGGTACAGCACCGCCGAACACGCCGTGACCGCCAGCAGCACCGGGTCACCGCCGCGCGCGAGGGCGGGCAGCAGGAAGACCCCGAAGATCCCGAGCGTGACCCCGAGCCCCAGGATCGAGCGGAAGCCGCGCCACGCACCGACCACCACGATCGCCACCACGGTGAGCAGCAGCCAGATCCACACCGGGGTGGTGCGCTCGTAGTCCTGGAAACCGTAGGTGTGCGAGCCGTCCTCGGTGGTTCCGGTGGTCATCAGGATGTCCTGGCCCACGGGCAGGTCGGCGGACCCCTCGGAGTCGGTGACGGCGAGCAGGGTGCGGCGTCCCTCCTCGGGTCCGGACGTGATGTCCACGATGACCTGGTCGCATGTGGTGGCGTCCGCACCGTTGGCGCTGGGGTGCGCCGACGGTGGGGAGGTGTCGAAGGACCGCCCGATCGACGGTGAGTTGCACGCCCCGGTGGTCTCCAGGGCGACGGTGCCGGTCGACACCTCCTGCGCCAGGCCCGAGGTCTGGTGGAAGTTGTCGCCGGTCTCGGGCTCACCCTGCGGCCACTGCACCACCACGGCCACGGCGGTGGCGACGAAACCGGCCACCAGGACGATGAAAAGGATCGAGCGCGGAAGCGTCCACACGACGGCGCGCGGGTCGAGGTTGCGCGGGTGCATACGCTCGCGCAGCGGACGGTCGTCGGACGGTCCGTGGCTGTGCACGTGGCTGTGACCGTGCGCGCCGTGCGGCGCCGCAGAGGCGTCGGACGCTGGGGCGTCCGGTGCGTCCTGCGCGTTCCTGTTCTTCCTCGCGGGGGCGGGGGCGTGGTGGCGTCCCAAGGTGTCGGCTGCTTTCTGTCGCGGGGATGGTGGGGTGTTCCGCACCTGAGGATAGCCGGGAGCGGGGCGGGCCACCGCAGTCCGCGGCATCGGCGGGTGGGAGGCCCGTGCCCGCACCTCGCAGATATGACCCTGCCCACCGGAGAAGCTAATCTGGGAGACATGTCCACAATCAGCCATGTCCCGGCCGCGGCGGCCGACGGTGCCGGTGACGCCGGCACTCCTGCCGCGCCCGCGCGGGAGAGGTCCGTGTCCGCCGCGGACCGGTTCATGCTCCGGCTGCTGCGCGTCAAGGAGATCGACCGGATCGACATGGAGGCCCTGGCCGGCGCGCACCGCGCGTTCCGCTGGGCCATCGTGTTCTCCGCGGTGCGCTGCACGATCACCTACCTGCTGGTGCCGATCCTCGTGCCCGTCATCAGCGCGGCGGGCATGGTCGCCACACCGCTCAGCATCACCCTGTGCGTGCTGGCCATGGTGAACGGGACGGTGAGCATGCGTCGGTTCTGGAAGACCGACCACAAGGGTAAATGGGTCTACACGTGGTTCATGGCGGTCATGTTCGTGATCCTCATCGGCACGGTCGTCTACGAGGCAATTGGGTTGGTGTCGTGATGTCGCAGTCGCAGTCTTTTGACGCGGAGAATCTGGAGGGGGAGTACGTCGAGGGGGTCGACAACGTCGAGAACGTTGACGACATCGACGACGCTGACGACGAGTGGGAGGAGTACGAGCGCCAGGAGATCCCCGGTTCCTCCACCGCCGACGTGGTGACGTTGCTGTTCATGGCGGCGATGATCATCGCCACGGTCTTCTGCTTCGTCTTCCTGATGTGAGTGACGCCGGGCTGAACGGCGTCAGTCGTTGAGCAGCTCCCGGCACTGCTCGGCGGTGTTGGTCTCCAGGCACTCCGACCAGGCGATCTGCCCGTCGACCCACGGGTGGCTCGGGGTCTGCCCCTGGTTGAGCTGCCACATGTAGTTGTCGCACATGATCGCGGTGCCGTCGGCGGCGACGGCCGTGCGCCCGATGTCCGCGCCGATGCACTGGTCACCGAGCTGAGGGCCGGTGATCTCAGGGGTCTGGGGCACCTGTGGCACCTCCGGGACGGGGGCGGGGGCCGGTTGCGGGGCGGGCTCAGGATCCGTCGCGGGCTGGGGTGCCGGTTCGTCCACGACCCCGCCGGTCGTCGGGTTCGGCTGGGCGGCGGAGGTCGTGCTCGTCGCACTCGTGCTGGTCGTGCTGGTCAGGGAGGACGTCACGGTCGGCGGGGCGTCGTCGTCGGTGGAGCATCCGGCGAGCGGGAGGGCGAGCAGGGCGAGGCCGGCGAGTGTGGTGCGTCCGGCACGGAGTCTGTGGCGCATATGTGAATCGTACATGTTCAACCTAAGTCCTCAGCCCGCGTCGCGTGCCGGATCAGGGCCTCCCGTGCCACGGAACGCCCGGATCCTGTACGCGACGCGGGGTCGGTCGGAATGAACCCAACCCCACTCACCCCAGCAGCGACTCACCCCAGTACTCGTCCTCGGTCGTCCCGCCGGGCACGTGGAACACGGCGGAGCCGACGTGGGTGATCCACTCGTTCAGCCGGTCGCCGTCGGCGAGGCGGCGCTGCACCGGTATGAACGCGGTGTCCGGGTCGCGTTGGAAGCAGGTGAAGATCAGCCCGGTGTCGGAGAGGTCGATCAACGCGGCGTCCTGCAGGCCGGCGGGCCCGGCGGTGACGGGCAGGTCGTAGTTGTAGGCGCGGCGCAGCATGCGTTCGGCGTCGCCGTTGCGCGAGGTGGCCATCGCCACGTGGGAGTGGGTGTCGATCAGGGGCAGGCCGTCGTGGCCGAGTTTGTTCACGTCGACGTCGCTGAACTCGCCGCCGCCGCTCAGCGGGGCGCCCTCCACGATGGTGCGTCCCATGGCGACCTCGCGGGTGCCGCGGTCCACGGACTCCCACTCGGGCATGTCGAAGGCCACGCGGCGCACGATCATGCAGGTCCCGCCGTCGTCGTTCCACACCTGGGCGTCGAACTCGGCGTCGGAGCGCGGGTTGACGGTGCCGTCCTTGAAGCCGAAGAGGTTGCGCGGGGTGCCGGGGTCGCCGTCGTGCACGGGGATGTCGAGGAAGCCGGTCTGGCTCCAGGACGGCCGGGCGTGGTCGGCGCCGCCGCGCACGAGGACGCGCAGCGCGTGGGAGACGGTGGTGCGGTCGTCGCCGCAGATCTGCAGGACCACGTCGCGTCCGCCCCAGGTGGCGTCGAGGGCGTCGCCGGTGAAGTGGGGCAGGGGTTTCAGCCAGGACGGCGCCTTGTCGGCGATCCCGGCGGCCTCGTAGAGTCCGCGGCCGAAGCCGCAGGTCACGGTGAGGTTCCCGGGGTCGCTGGCGAGCTCGGGTTCCAGGTCGGCGAGTACGGGGTCGCCGGAGCAGAGGCGTCGGGCGTCACCGGTCCAGATGCGCAGCAGGCGTTGCACGGTGGTGCGGTCGGCACCGTCGCGCAGGGTGAACGCGACGGTGGTGTTGTGCGCCTGCGGCGCGGTCGCCACGCCGGCCTGGTGCGCACCGTCGAAGGGCACGGAGGACGGCCCGGCCGCGCCGGACGCTGCGGCGTCCTGCGTCCCGCCGGCGTCCTGCGTGCAGGACGTGGTGACGGCGGCGGACGCGCCGAGCACGCCGAGGGTGCCGAGGCTTCCGAGGAAGCCGCGGCGGGTGACGCGGTGGGGACTAGTGCCCGGCATGCTCGTCGTGCTCAGCCGCATCGTCGGTGTCGTCGGTGTCGCCGGTGCCGTAGTCCTCGTGGGCGGACTGCTGCACGCGCACGGGGATGTCGGCGATCTCGTAGGTGGTCCCGTCCTCGGCGGTGAGGGTCAGGGTGAGGGCGTCGCCGGCGGCGATCTCGTCGTTGTTCTCCATGATCATGATGTGGTTGCTGCCGGGTTCCATCGTGATGCTGCCGTTGGCGGGCACGGTGACGCCGTCCTCGGTCTCCTGCATGATGCCGTCGACGGTCTCGTGGAACTGGTAGACGCCCTCCAGGTCACCGGTGACGCGGGTGAGGTGGATGTCCTCGTCGGTGGTGTTGGTCAGCTCGCCGAAGACGGCGGTCATGGAGGTCTCGGTGTCCTTCGCGCCGACGTAGCCGTCGGTGAGGGTGAGCGCGTCCGTCGACTGCTCGGCTGACTGGTCCGTGGTCGCCGACGCTGCACTGCTGGAGCTGCCTGCACTGCTGTCGCCGCTGTCGTCGTCGTTGCCGCAGGCGGTGAGGCCGAGGGCGAGGACGCCGGCGAGGGAGGCGGCGGCGAGGCGTCGCGTCATGGTGACGGTCATGGGAACACTCCTGGAAGGTGTGGAGGGAGTCGCTGTTGCGGGTCACACTACTAGTCGGTTCTGTCGTCAGAAGAGTTCCGGACCGTCGCCGGGATCACGTCCGGGGGTGCTGCGGTGTGCCCGGTGACACCCCCACGGCGGGAGGGTCCGGAACCGGACGGACCGTGGATCCGACAACTGCACCGTGACCTCAACTCTTCCCGACTCTCTCCGACCGCCCGGCCGCGCCACGGCGCGCACCGACGACCGCCAGGTGAACGGGCTGCTCAAGCGCCTGCACTTCTTCGCCGGGGTGCTGTGCGCCCCGCTGATCCTCATCGCCTCGGTGACGGGTCTGCTCTACGCGTTCGCCCCCACGGTGGAGCAGGTGATGAACCACTCGATGCTCACGTCCGAGGCGCCGGAGGGTGCGGGAGCGGGGCAACGTCTGCCGGTCAGCGACCTGGTGGACACCGCGCAGGCCGGGCACCCGGACCTGGCGCTGGCCGGGGTGCGCCTCGGCGACGACGACGAGACGACCCGCGTCCTGTTCACCGACCCGGAGCTGCCGGAGTCCACGGTGCAGGCGGTGTTCCTGGACCCGTGGACCGGCGAGGTCACCGGCGACACCACCCAGTACGGCAGTGCCGGGTCGTTGCCGTTGCGCCAGTGGATCGCCGAGGGCCACCGCACGGCGTG
Source organism: Corynebacterium sp. AOP12-C2-36 (assembly GCF_052379185.1). NCBI lineage: Bacteria > Bacillati > Actinomycetota > Actinomycetes > Mycobacteriales > Corynebacteriaceae > Corynebacterium > Corynebacterium sp. AOP12-C2-36. Next base: position 53,034 of record NZ_JBQSYJ010000002.1, read on the forward strand.
GCTGGGCGAGCCGGGCCGGTTGTACTCGGAGACCGCGGCGAGCTGGCTGGGCGTGCTGGCCGTCGGCGGTGTGGTGATGTGGTGGCGGCGCCAGAAGTCGGGCCAGAAGTCGGGCCAGAAGTCGGGCCGAGCGTCCACCGCCAGGCTGCGGGCGATGCTGCGCACGGGCGGTCGCGGCCGTACGCGCACGATGCGCCTGCACGGGGCGACGGGCACGCTCGTGGCCGTGGGCATGGTGTTCCTCACGGTGACGGGGCTGACCTGGTCGTCGGTGGCGGGCAGCACGATCGGGGATGTGCGGGAGAAGTTGAGCTGGGGCACGCCGTCGGTCTCGGCGTCGCTGCCGGGGATTCAGGACGCACCGGACGCCGCCGGCGCCGGCGCCGCCGCCGCGTCCGGTGGCCATGCCGGCCACGCCGGGCACGGCGGGGCGGCCGGGGCGTCCTCCCCGGTGCGGGTCAGCGGCCTGAACCAGGGCTCGGTCGACCGCGTCGCGGAGACGGCGGTGGAGGAGCTGCGCACGCCGGTGACGATCACCCCGCCGAGCGCGGAGGGGCAGGCGTGGACGGCGACGGAGGATCGGGTGGCCTACCGGCTGACCAACGACGCCGTGGCGATCGACTGGGCCACCGGTGAGGTCACCGAGCGTCTGGACTTCGCCGACTGGCCGGTGGCGGCCATGGCGACGGGCTGGCTGATCCAGCTGCACATGGGCACGCTGTTCGGCCTGCCGAACCAGCTGGTGCTCGGCGCGTTGGCGGCGGCGATCATCGCGATGGTGTGCTGGGGCTACGCGATGTGGTGGCGGCGCAGGCCCGCCGGACGCCTCGCCGGGCCGCCGCGTCGGGCAGACTGGGAGCGCCCCACCGCCGGGACCGTGGTGCTCGTCGTCGCGCTGGTGGCCTACGGGTTCGTCGCCCCGTTGTTCGGGGTGACGTGCCTGGCGTTCGTGGCGGGCAGCGTGATCTGGGACAGGGTGGGTGCGGCGCGCGAGGCGCGCGAGGCGCGTGTCCTCAGCACTCCACCACGTTGACGGCCAGGCCGCCGCGGCTGGTCTCCTTGTACTTGTCGTTCATGTCCGCACCGGTCTCGCGCATGGTCTGGATGACCGCGTCGAGGGAGACGATGTGGGAGCCGTCGCCGGCCAGCGCCAGGCGGGCGGCGGTGACGGCGGTGGACGCGGCGACGGCGTTGCGTTCGATGCAGGGGATCTGCACCAGCCCGCCGATGGGGTCGCAGGTCAGGCCGAGGTGGTGTTCCACGGCGATCTCGGCGGCGTTCTCCACCTGGGCGGCGGTGCCGCCGCGTACGGCGCAGAAACCGGCGGCGGCCATCGCGCAGGCGGAGCCGACCTCGGCCTGGCAGCCGCCTTCGGCCCCGGAGATCGAGGCGTTGGCCTTGATCAGCGAGCCCACGGCGGCGGCGGTGAGCAGGAAGGTGCGCACGTCGCGCAGGGTGGCGTCCGGAGTAGTTCGCCACATGTAGTGCAGGACGGCGGGGATGATGCCCGCCGCACCGTTGGTGGGGGCGGTGACCACGCGTCCGCCGCCGGCGTTCTCCTCGTTGACGGCCAGGGCGTAGACGTGCAGCCAGGCGTCGACGGCGGATGCCGGGTCGTCCTCCAGTCGGCGGCGCATGGCCGCGGCGCGTCGGGGGACGTGCAGGCGTCCGGGCAGGACGCCGTCGGTGTGCAGGCCGGCGTCCACGCAGGTGCGCATCGCCGCCCAGATGGCGTCGAGTCCGGCGGTGACCTCGTCGGGGTCGCGGCGGGCGCACTCGGCGGCCCAGGCGACGTCGGCGACGCTGCGCCCGTCGGTGCACAGGGCGAGGAGTTCGGCGGCGGTGCGGAAGCCCGGGCCGGTGGGGGTGCCGTTGTCGCCCGTCTCCCCGGAACCCTGCTCGCCGACGCGCTCGATGAACCCGCCGCCGACGGAGAGGTAGGTCTCCTCCAGTGCTGGTTCGGCAGGTGCCTCCCCGTCCGTCCACGCCTGCAGCACCATGGTGTTGGGGTGGCGCAGGCCCGAGGACGGCGGGTTGAGGACCACGTCGTCACGGGTGAAGGGCACGTCCACGGTGCCGTCGACCAGCAGGTGGGAGTCGTCGTTCAGCCTGCCCCAGGCGCCGCGGACGGCGTCGGGGTCGCACGTCTCCGGCTGCGCGCCGGCGAGCCCGGCGACCGCGGCGTCCGGCGTCCCGTGGCCGTGTCCGGTCGCCGACAGCGAGCCGTAGAGCTGCACGCGTACCCGCGTGAGGCCCGGCAGGGCGGCGGCGCGACGTGCGAAGTCCGCACCGGCGCGCATCGGCCCCACGGTGTGGGACGACGACGGGCCGATGCCGATGGAGAACAGGTCGAGTGCGGAGACGTACACCGACTCGATCGATGTACCCGCGGTGACCGACGTAGCTGACATCGTCAGGACTCTACCGTGGTGGCCCCCACGGGCCGCGCCGCCTGGCGTGCCAGCAGGTCAGCCCTGGTTTCGGGGGTGGTGGCCACGGTGGCGGCGGCCAGGGCGAGGCCCTTGGCCGCCACGATCGCGGCCTCGTCGCCGGCCGGGGTGGCCGCGGCGGCGGCGAAACCGACGGTGTGCGGCGGGGCCTCGTGGCCGAGCAGGGAGATCATCGGGTGGATCGAGGGGACGACCTGGGAGACGTTGCCCATGTCGGTGGACCCGCCGACGTTGCCGGGGTGCGCGGCGACGGTGCGTCCCAGGTCGACCAGGGCGGTGTTCCAGGCGTCGGCGAGCAGCGGCTCCTGCACCAGGCTGGCGTAGCGCGGCTCGGTCGGCTCGCACTCCCACGAGCAGCCGGAGGCCAGGGCGCCGGCCTCGAAGCAGTTCATCACCCGGCGCTTGGCGTCCTCCAGGACGTCCATGTCGAAGGCGCGGACCTCGGCGTCGACCTCGGTGTGGTCCGGGATGATGTTGGTGACGTGGCCGCCCTCGGTGAGCACGCCGGCCACGCGCACGGAGTCGGCGAGCTGCTGGCGCAGCAGTCCGATGCTGGTCAGGGCGATCGTCGCGGCGTCGAGGGCGTTGACGCCCTTCTGAGGGGCGGCCGCGGCGTGGGCGGGTGTGCCGGTGTAGGTGACCTTGAAGCGGTCGACGGCCTGGCTGGTGAAGTCGCTGCAGCGGGCGTCGGCACCGTCGCCGGCGTCCTGCCCGCCGTGGACCATCAGCGAGATCGTGGCGTCCTCCCAGGCGCCCTCGCGCAGCATGAGCACCTTTCCGCCGCCGTGCTCCTCGGCGGGCGTGCCGAGGAGTTTGACCCGGATGCCGGCCTCGTCGGCGATCTCCGCCAGGCCCAGGGCCGCGCCGAGTCCGGCGGTGGCGATGATGTTGTGGCCGCAGGCGTGGCCGATGGACGGCAGGGCGTCGTACTCGGCGCAGACGGCGACGACGAACTCGCCGGAACCGTAGGTGGCCTCGATGGCGGTGTCGAGACCGTAGACGCCGACGGAAACGTCGAAGCCGGCGTCGCGCAGTTCGGCGGCGACGAGGGCGGCGGAGTCGTGCTCGGCGAAGGCGAGCTCCGGGTTGGCGTGCAGCGTGTGGCTGATCTCCAGCAGACGGTCGCGGTGGGCGTCGATGCGTGCGGTGACGTTCTCGTTCATGGGTGCTCCTGGGCGGTACGGCGGTGGGGCGGTGTTACGGGGCTAAGGTAGTGAACACGATCAATTCTGGCGGTACGGGGCAGGGAAGTGACGAAAATGGACGACAACACGCAGGAAATGGGTCTCAGCACCCTCGACGAGCGCATTGTTCACGCGCTCCAGGTCGCCCCGCGCGCACCGTGGGCGGCGTTGGCGCCGGTGGTGGGCGCGGACCCGGTGACCCTGGCTCGGCGGTGGGCACAGCTGCGCGCCGACGGGGTGGTGTACGTGACCGGCTACGGCGGCGACGCGGACGCGGTCATCGCCCTGATCGAGATCGAGTGCCGTCCGGAACGCACCGTCGACGTCGCCGACGCGCTGGTCGCCGAGCGCAGTGCGTTCACCATCGACTTCACCGCCGGCGCGCGCGACATCATGGTCACCCTGCAGACCCAGGGCACCACGGGCCTGGCGGACTGGACGCTGGACCGGGTGCGCCGCCTCGACGGGGTGCGGCGGGTGCGCACCCACCTGGTGTCGCAGATCGTCACCGATGCGCGCGAGTGGCGGCTGCGGGCACTGTCGAAGGACGAGGTCGCCGAGATCCACCGGCGGGTGCGTCCGGCGAGCTCGCCGACGATGCCGCGGCTGAGTTCCGCCGAACGCGCCGGCGTGCTGGACGCCCTGGCGGTGGACGGCCGGGCGTCCACCGCCGACATCGCCGCGGCGGCGGGCATCACCGCGCGCAAGGCCCGCGAGGCCGTCGCCGCGCTGACCTCGACCGACCGCTACATCATCCGGGTCGACGTGGCCAGGGCCCGGACGCCGTGGCCGGTGTCGGTGTGGTACTTCCTGCAGGTCTCCGCGGACAAGCTGGCGAAGGTCGGCCCGCTGCTCAGCCGGATCGACGAGGTACGTCTGGTGGTCACCGCGACAGGTGAGTACAACGTGATCATGGCGGCGTGGCTGCGGTCCCTGCTGGACGTCAACCGGCTGGAGGCGGTGCTGGAGGAGCGGCTGCCCGGGGTGCGCATCGTGGACCGGTCGGTGGTGCTGCGTTCGCTGAAGCATCTCGGCCACGTGCTCGACGCCGACGGTGACGCGACAGGGCGTACCGTCCCCGTCCCGTGAGGAGTTTTCCGCCTGATCCTGCATATGGCCCCAGATTGGTGGTCATATCCTGCATGACGGACGCATGCGGGGGCATGGTCGAGTACTTTCGCGCCATCCCCGCGCGTCGGGGACGGGCGGCCGCAAGGATGACGACCACGGCCCTCACACCGCAGGAACTCACCACGAGAAGAGACCGAAGCCATGAGCGAGACACCACCGACACCACCGGTAGGCACGACGACGCAGGACACCACGCAGGACGCCGCGGCGCCGCCGCGCATCATCGCCCCGGGGCTGCGAGACCGCGGCCTGTGGCTGGTCGGCGGGCTGATCGTGGTCATCGCCGCGCTGACACTGCTGCCGATGATCTGGGCGCTGGCGATGGGGGTGGTGGTGTCGGTGCAACGTGTGCGCCCGCTGCCGGTCGACCTGCAGCACGTGGCGAACGTGATCATGGGTGTGGCGGTACTCGTCCTCGTCGCCCGGTTGTCCTTCACCCTGGGCCCGAACATCCCCTTCCTGCTGGACGCCGGCCCGGCGCTGCTGCTGCAGGAGGTGGGCAACATCATCGGCCCGATCTGCCTGGCCCTGCCGCTGGCGGTGATGCTGCGCATGGGTTCGGCGACGGTCGGGGCCACGTTCTCCATCGACCGTGAGGGCGCCTTCGCCATGGTCACGGAACGTTTCGGAACGAACTCGCAGCAGTACCGCGGCGTGCTGTCGATGTACATCTTCGGCTCGGTGTTCGGTGCGGTGATCATCAGCATGATCGCCTCGTTGGCGTCCTCGCTGGGCATCTTCGACTGGCGGGCGCTGGCGATGGGCGCGGGCGTGGGGTCGGGCTCGATGATGGCCGCCGGGTCGGCCTCGGTGACCGCGGCGCACCCGGAGTTCGCCGACCAGATCCTGGCGTTGAGCACCACGGCGAACCTCATCGCCTCGATCGCCGGGGTGTACCTGGGGATGTGGGTGGCCCTGCCGCTGGCGGACCGTTTCTACCGCTTCCTCACGCGGCGCCAGGGTGACGGGGAGACCGGCGCGACATCGGCGCCGTCGTCGAAGGCCCTGAAGTCCTCCGAGGTGCTGTCCACCGCGGTGACCGACGCCCCGCTGGTCAAGCTGCCGTTGTGGGTGTCGCTGCTGATCATCAGCGTCGCCGGTGTGGTGGTGTCGGTGGTGTCCTCGGGGAGTTTCTCCTGGGACATGGTCCTGACCTTCGTGGCGATCAGCCTGTTGACCGCCGCGGGTATCGGGGTGGCGAAGCTGACGCGCGGCAAGCTGTCGGCGATCATCGTGGTGATCACGGTGGGCACGTTGCTGACCGTGCCGGCCTCCCCGGTGGCACCGTGGTTGCTGGAGGTGTCCTCCAGCGTGGACTTCCTGTCGGTGATCACCATGATGCTGGCGGTCGCGGGCCTGAGCATCGGCAAGGACATCCCGCTGCTGCGCCAGATCGGCTGGAAGATCATCCCGGTGGGCATCGTCGTGATCGTCTCGACCTACCTGGCCTCGACGATGATCGCCGAGGGCGTCCTGCGCTTCATCGGGTAGGGAAGGACCCCCGTCAGCCCCGCGCCGTGACCACCACGTGCGGGCGTGACTCGTGTCCGGGCGCGACCCCGAAACGCCGGTCGAGCTCGGCAACCTCGGGCAGCGGGTCGACCTCCACGGAGGTAAAGCCGGCCTCGCGGAAGACCGCACCGATCTCGGCGGTGTCGGCGGCGGTGGCCAGCGGCAACGCGTCCAGGGTGGTGGGGGAGTAGGTGCGGGTGAAGGCGTCCTCCCCGTCCGCGGAGGGGACCTTCATCGACGGGTCGACACCGTGGGGGAACCAGGTGGCGTCCACGGCGACGACGACCCCGCCGGGGCGCAGCATCCGCCGCCACGCCCGGGCTGCGGTGACCGGGTCAGGCAGCGTCCACAGCACGTAGCGGCTGACCACGGCATCAAGGCGCGCAACGCCGGCAACTCCTCCAACCTGTGGGTCGTGGGCGTCGCCGACCTCGAACCGCGCACCACCGCCGGACGCCGCGGCCACCGCGATCATCCCCGCCGAGCTGTCCACCCCGGTCACCCGGTGCCCGTCGGACGCCAGCAGGTTGGCGAGGTACCCGGAGCCGGTGCCGACGTCCAGCACGTCCAGCACGCCGAGCGCACCACCATCCTGAGCGTCTCCCAGGCGTGACCCGAACACCGTCGACCACAGTTGCCGGTCCAGCGGCGCGCGCGGCCCACTGACCTGGTGGTCGTGGTAGTCGGCGGCGCGGCCAGACCAGTACGAGTCCAGGTGGGACTGCAGGGTGGAGATGCTCACGGCCGACCCACCAGTCCGCGGTCGGTGGCACGGTCGGTGCTGCGGGGGAAGATCAGGGTGATCTCGCCGTCGATGTCCACCCGTGTCACGCGCCGGCCGTAGACGGGTTCCAGGACGGCGGGCACGAGCACCTCGTCCGGAGTCCCCTCGGCGACGACGACGCCACGGTCCAGGACCACGATGTGGGTGCAGTAGCGCGCGGCGAGGTTGAGGTCGTGCAGAACGACCGCGCAGCCGGGCAGTCCGGCGACGAGTTCGAGGATCTCGTGCTGGTAGCGCACGTCGAGGTGGTTGGTGGGTTCGTCGAGCAGGATGTGGCGGGTCTGCTGGGCCAGCGCGCGGGCGATGAGGGCGCGTTGGCGTTCGCCGCCGGAGAGTTCGGCGAGGTCGCGCCGGGCGAGGTCGGTCATGCCGACGGCGTCGAGGGCGCCGGTGACCACGGCACGGTCGTGGTCGCTGGTGCGCGGCAGGCGTCCCTGGTGCGGCAGGCGGCCGAGGGTGACCAGGTCGGCGACGCTCATCGGCATGCCGGAGGACGTCGCGTCACGCTCCTGGGCGACGACGGCGACCGCGCGCGCGGCGTCCGTCTGTCGGCTGCCGTGCCGGCCGCCGCGTAGGTCGGCGCCGTCGAGCAGGACACGCCCGCTGCTCGGCGTCACCGAGCCGTAGAGCGCGCGCAGCAGGGTGGTCTTGCCGGAGCCGTTGGGCCCGACCAGGCCCACTGTGCCCTCGTCGGGCACGGTGAGGTCCACGCCGGCGAGTGCGCGGGTGGCGCCGAAGTCGACGTGCACGTTCTCGGCGGTGATCACGGGTTCTCCTGCAGGTAGGTGGTGAGTTTCTCCAGGCCGTCCACGGCCAGCGGGGTGGGCGGTTCGGCGTAGTTGAGCAGCATCGGCAGGATGTTCTGGGAGCGCCCGGCCGTGGTGCGGTCGATGCCGGGGATCTGGTTGACGGCGTCGAGCACCTGATCCTCCCCACCGTCGGAGTGCAGCGCGAGGATCACGTCCGGGTTGCGTTCCACGATGTCCTCGGCGGTGACCTCGAAGACGCGGTCGGCCTGGTCACCGTAGACGTTGGACGCCCCGGTGGAGGCGACGATCGGGGCGGCCATGGACCCGGCGCCGTAGGCGTAGGTCACGCCGCCGCCGACGGTGGGGTACAGCACGGCGACGCTGCGTCCTGCCGCGGCGTGGGAGGCGGCCTCCTCCTCGACGGCGGCGAGGCGGGCGCGCAGGTCGTCGACGGTGGACGCCGCGGCGTCCTGCCGGTCGAAGACGGTGCCGTAGAGCCCGACTTGGTCCCAGACGTCGTCCCAGGTCACGGGCCCGTCGATGGCGTCGCAGAAGGCGGGTTCCTCGATCAGCGGGATGTCGGAGCTGGCCAGGGTCTGCCGGTTGACGGTGTCGGTCTCCCCGAGCACGAGGTCGGGGGCGGCGGCGACGACCACCTCGCGGGAGATCTGCAGGTGGCCGGACTCGTCGGTCTTGTCGGTGATCGAGGGGATGTCGGCCAGCGCCCGGTTGGTGGCGTCGTCGAAGTACTCCTCGGGGTACTGGCCGGCGCGGTTGGCGACCCGGTCGAGCACGCCGAGGTCGGCGAGGGTGGTCACGGCGGCGGGTTTGAGCAGGGTGACGTTCTCCGGCGGGCCGTCGAGGGTGACGGTGTCGCCGCAGTTCTCCACGGAGATTGCGGCGTCCCCGGCGGCGTCGGTGCTGCCGTTGACGCCGCTGCCGCAGGACGCGAGCAGCAGGGAGGACGCCAGGACCAGCGTGGTGGTCACGGTGGGCGCAGTGGTTGCGGGACGTTTCATGGGGCGACTCCGTGGTGCATGCGGCGGACGAGGATGAGCAGGAAGGGGCCGCCGACGAGGGCGGTGATGATGCCGACGGGGATCTCCTGCGGGGCGAGCAGGGTGCGCGAGCCGATGTCGGCCCAGCACAGCAGGACCGCGCCGAGCAGTGCGCAGACCGGGATCACGGCGCGGTGGGCATCGCCGACGAGGCGTCGGGCGAGGTGCGGGACGACCAGGCCGACGAAGCCGATGGATCCGGCCATCGCCACCACGGTCCCCACCAGCAGGCACGACAGCACGAGCAGCAGGATGCGCATGCGCTCGGGGTTCACGCCGAGGGTGAGGGCGGTGTCGTCGCCGGCGGTGAGGGCGTCGAGGCGGGGGCCGAGGACGAGCAGCAGTGCGGTGACCACCAGCACGACCACCACCACGGCGGCCAGAGGGCCGGACCAGGACGCCAGGCCGAGGGAGCCGAGCAGCCAGAACATCACCGAGCGCGAGGACTCGGCGGAGTCGGAGGCGAAGATCAGGAAACTGGTCAGTGCGGACAGGGCGTAGCCGATGGCGACGCCGGCCATGATCAGGCGGGTCGGGGTGATGCGCCCGCCGGAGCGGGCGACGCCGAAGACGACGAAGGACGCGACGACGGCGCCGAGGAAGGCGCTGGTCTGCAGGACGTAGTCGCCGAGGCCGGCGCCCATCCCCGTCCCGACGCCGGTGAGGATGGCGGTCGCGGCGCCGACGGAGGCGCCGGAGTTCACGCCGAGGACGTAGGGGTCGGCGAGGATGTTGCGCACGGTGGCCTGCAGGACGACCCCGGCGACGGCGAGGCCGGCACCGACGGCGGCCCCGAGGACGGCGCGCGGGGCGCGGATCGTCCAGATGACGGCGTCGTGCCGGGCGAGATCCGTGCCACCCTGCACCTCCAGCCCGGTGCCGAGCAGGTGGTGGGCGAGGATGCGTGCGGAGTCGGCCGGGGAGACGGACACCGAGCCGAAGCAGACGCTGAAGACGAGCGTGACCAGCAGGGCGAGGGTGAGTGCCGCGGTCCAGGAGAGCGCGCGCCGACGTGCGGCGGCGTGGCCGAGGACGTCGGTGCCGGCGTGTGCGGCGCGTCCGGCGCGTCCGGTGGCATCGCTCCCGGGGGATTCTGTGGTGGTCACGGGGGATCACGCTACCGGCCGGGAAGCCTCATTCGCACATTCAAGGGACTATTTGAATGAAGGTTTTACCTGCGGGAAACACGGTGGGTCAGATACCCCGTGGGGTATGTTTGTTCTGTGAGCGAAAATCCATTCAGTGGTGACGGGCGGGGAGCCCACGGTGCGTCGGGGATCTCCCGGAGGCAGGCGAGGGCGATCATCGCGCTTCTCGGCGCGATCGTGGTGCTGGCGGTGGCGGGTCTGGGGGTGTGGTTCGTCCGGCAGGGCGGAGGTGGGGACGACACGTCCGCAGGGGCGGGCGCCGACGCGGGCACGGTCCGTGTCGATGAGGTGGAGGAGGTGGACGAGCGTACCGAGCCGCCTGCTGAACCGGAGGTGGACTCGGTGGCGCTCCTCGAGTCGGCGGGTGTCGAGAGCGTCAACCCTGCGCCGGTCCCGGAGGCGGTCGAGGCCTGGGGCGACTACACGACGTACCGGTCGTGGTCGGGGACGCTCCGAGTCTTCGAGAACGGCGATCCGACACCGCTGCCCGACGAGGACCACGGACGTTTCCCGGCGACGATGAACGGCTGTGGATTGGCGATGTACCTGGTGACCTTCCGCTCGGTGAACGAGGACATCCTGCTCGACGCCCAACTGCTCAACGCCGCCAACACCGTCAGCGCGAGTGAGACTCTCTCCGACGGTTGGATCCTCGCGACGAACTGCATGACGCCCCAGTTCGCCTTCTCCTCCTCGACGGACATCTCGAACCTCGGTGACGTGGCCTACGACGTCACCGAGTACCGGCAGTCGTCGGTGGCGCAGCCTGCCGCGGACGCGGCCACGGTGGATGAGCCGGTGGCCGCCGAGGTGCCGGTCGTCGCGGAGCCGACTCTCGTCGAGTGCGAGAACGGTCTGACGATCATGGGGCTGTACAGCGACGGGATCTGGCGTTCGACACCGGAGTGCGACACCCCGGAGCACAGGCGGTCTGCACAGGCTGAGGGGGTCTGTGGTGGTCTCTACGGCAGGGAGGAACAACCGGAGCTCTGGGCGGAACTCTGCCAGTGAGGCGCCCGGCGCTCTTTATGACTCTTCATGACTCGCCAACTCATAAAGAGTCATAAAATCACCCACTTAGGGGGCTGATGGTCGCCTGTAACGCCGGGGCGTGGACGGCGACGACGGCATCGACGTCCGCCTCCGCCAGTGGTGCGGCCCGGACGACGTAGCGCATCAGGCCGAGGCCGATGAGCTGACTCGCAACCGACGATGCCCTCAGGGCCGCGTCCGGACCATCCAGTCGTGCGGCGATCCGCCCCGTCACCACGTCCTCGGCGAAGTTCAGCAGCGGGGGAGAGGTGGTAGCGGCAGTGCCGGCAGCGCCGCCGAGCGCGCTGCGCACCGCAGCGGTGAATACGTCGCGGTGCGGGTCCCAGGACTCACATAATGTGCGCACCAGCCGCGCACCGAGGTCCTCCAGCGGCCCGTCCAACGCTGTCTCGATCCGGTCCACCGGGTCGAACGGCAGGGCCATCGTGGCCACGAGGAGCCGGGCCTTGTCCCCGAAGTGGTGGTTGATCAGGCTCGGGTTGACCCCGGCGTCACGCGCGATGGACCGGACGGACGCGCCACGGAAACCGTGCGCGGCGAACTGCCGCCGGGCGGCGTCGACGATGTTGCGGCGTGTCTGCCGCGTCCGCGCGGCACCGCCACCACGGGGACGGCCGCGACCGCGGCGTACCTCGGGGCGTCCCTCCTGACGTCCTTCGCCGCTCATGCGGTGCGACGCCGCAGCGTGAGGGCGGCGAGCGCCACCGAGACCACGGTGAAACCGAGCACCACGGCGAGGTCCACGGTGAAGTCGGCGTTCCAGCCGGACACGTGGGTCAGGCGGGTGAAGGAGTCGGCGGCGTAGCTCAACGGCAGGACGTCGGAGATGCGGGTCAGCACCACGGCCATGCTGTCGCGCGGGGCGAGCAACCCGCACAACAGCAGCTGCGGGATCACCACCAACGGCATGAACTGGACGGCCTGGAACTCCGTCCGGGCGAAGGCGGACGCCAGCAGTCCCAGTGAGGTGCCCAGCAGGGCGTTGGCGACGGCGAACACGACCAGCACCCACGGGGAGTCGACCTCCAGCCCGAGGAACAGGATGCCCACGGCGGAGGTCACCGTGGCCTGCACCAGCCCGGCCGCACCGAAGGCGAGGGCGTAGCCGGCGATGAACTCCCCGCGACGCAGGCGGGTGGTCAGCAGGCGTTCCAGCGTGCCGGAGGTGCGCTCGCGGACCATGGTCACAGAGGTCAGCAGGAACATGAGGATGAAGTGGAACAGTCCGAGCATCTGCGGACCCACCTGCTGGAAGGTCGCCGGGCTGTCGTCGAAGACGTACCTGAACAGGCACAACAACACCGACGGCAGGACGAGGACGAGGGCCAGCGTGCGTGGGTCGTGCAGCAGCTGCGCGGCCACGCGTCGCGCGGTGGCGAGGGTGCGTGTCATGGTGCGGTCCTTCCTGTGTCTCTTGTGCCTTCGGTGCCTTCGGCGAGTGCGAGGAAGGCCTGCTCGAGGTCGTCCTGCCCGGTGCGTCGGCGCAGTTCGTCCGGCGTGGCGTCGGCGATCAGCTGTCCTTCGCGCAACAGCAGCACGCGGTCGCACCGGGCGGCCTCGTCCATGACGTGGCTGGACACCAGCAGCGTTCTTCCCCGGTGGGCGAGGTCGGTGAACAGCGCCCAGAGGTCGCGGCGCAGGACGGGGTCCAGACCCACGGTGGGTTCGTCGAGCAGGTACAGCTCGGCATCGCCGAGCAGGGCGGCCGCGAGGGAGACGCGCGTGCGTTGGCCGCCGGAGAGGCTGCCGGTCAGGTCGCCCTCCCGGCCGGTCAGTCCCACGCTGGCGACCGCCGCGTCGACGGCGTCCTGCCCGACCCCGCTGAGCCGGGCGAAGTAGCGGAGGTTCTGGGCCACGGTGAGGTCCGGGTAGACGGAGCTGGCCTGGGTCACGTACGCCACGCGTGCGCGGTTCGTGGCGTTGCCCGCCGGCTCCCCGAGCACGGTGACTGAACCCGATTGGATGATCTGGATACCGGCGATGGCCCCGATCAGGGTGGTCTTCCCGCAGCCGCTGGGGCCGAGGATGCCCGTGATGGTGCCGGCCGGGAGTGTGAGCTCGAGGCCGGTGAGGACGCGGTGCTTCCCGCGGGTCACGTGGAGGTCGGTGACGGTGACGGCTGGTTTATTCACCATGTGTTTAATATATGGCACTCATTCATCCGGGGCAACGGTTCTTGCTGTGTCTTCTCGGTGTCTTCCCTGCGTGTACTCCGCCGGGTTTCGCTACAGTACGGAGTCATGAGCGGGGCACAGGAGAGCAGGGACACAGGCGACACCGGTGTTGCCCGCATGCGCGAACTCTCCGACGACTGGGCGGAGACCTTCCGCCTGCTCGGCGACCCCACCCGGCTGCGGCTGCTCACCGTCCTGCACTACGAGGGGCCCGGCACGTTGAGCATGTCGGAGCTCGCTGAGCGCGCCGGGGTGCGAACCGCCACGGCCTCGGCGGCGTTGCGGCTGCTCACCACGGCCGGCATCGTGACGGCCACGCGGGACGGAAGGATGATGCGCTACGCGCTCACCGACGAGCGCGTCCACCGCCTGCTGCACCACCTCGGCGGCACGCACGCGCACCACACGCACGAGGAAGACTGAGCACCTGCCGTGAGCTGGCTGCTGCTCCTCGCCGGGTTCGCCGTCCTCGTCGTGGGCGGCGAGCTTCTGGTGCGTGGGGCCTCGGCACTGTCCGCGCGTATGGGGATCTCCCCGATGGTCGTCGGGCTCACCGTGGTGGCGATCGGCAGCAGCCTGCCGGAGCTGGCCGTCGGCGTCGACGCCGCGGTGCGTGGCAGTCCCGGCCTGGTGACCGGCAACATCGTGGGCACAAACATCGTCAACCTGCTGCTCGTGCTCGGGTTGGCCGCGGCGATCCAGCCGATCATCACCGCACGCCAGATGCTGCGCCTGGACCTGCCGGCCGTCGCCGCGGCGGCGGTCCTGCTGCTCGTGCTCTCCCTCGGCGGCTCGCTGACCTGGCCCGCCGGCGTCCTCCTGCTGCTCGTCGGGGTGGCGTACACCGCCACGATCCTCTGGTACACGAAGCGGTCGCGCGCGCAGGAACTGTCGCGGCAGGCCGCCCAGGTCCAGACGGTGGAGACGACAGACACACAGGACGCGCCGCCCGCCGGCTGGCGGCGCGGCGCGGTGGACGCCGTCCTGCTGCTCGGGGGTATCGTCCTGGTGATCCTCGGTGCGGACTGGCTGGTCACCGGTGCCGTCGACATCGCCTCGGAGCTCGGGGTGTCCGACGCCCTGATCGGCCTGACGATCGTGGCGGTCGGCACCTCCGCCCCGGAGCTGGTGACCACGGTGGTGGCCACGCTGCGCGGTCAGGCGTCCATGGCGGTCGGCAACCTCATCGGATCCAGCGTGTACAACATCGTGTTCATCCTCGGCGCCACGGTGCTGGTCGCCCCGGACGCCATCCCGGTGCCGGACGAGGTGCTGCGGGTCGACATGCCGGTGCTCGTGGTGGTCTCGCTGCTGGTGGTCCTGATGTTCCGGACCGGCCGCAGGATGAGCCGCTGGGAGGGGCTGCTGCTGGTGGCGTTCTACGCCGTCTACCTGACCTACCTGCTGCTCGCAAGGGTGTGACCGGCACGGGCACACGCATGCCGGCACAGTCCGTATCCTCGAACCTGCACATCATTCTCGTACCGAGGAGGTCGAGCACCATGAGCACCATCACCACACGTGACGGGGTGAACCTGCACGTCGACGACAGTGGGGAGGCAGGTGACCTGGGACGCACCGTCGTGCTGATCCACGGTTGGCCGTTGTCCGCGGAGTCCTGGTCGGCGCAGACGGAGGTCCTGCGCAAGGAGGGCTACCGCGTGGTCGCCTACGACCGTCGCGGGTTCGGACGCTCCGGCAAGCCGGACGACCCGGAATCCGCCTACGGTTACGACACCCTCGCCCGCGACCTCGAGGACGTGCTCACCGCCCTCGAGCTCACCGACGTGACGCTGGTGGGCTTCTCGATGGGTGGCGGCGAGGTCGCCCGCTACTTCAGCGTGGGCGACCCCTCGCGGATCCGCAGCGTGGTGTTCGCCGCGGCGGTGCCGCCGTTCATGATGAACGGCGACGACAACCCGGACGGTCCGCTTACCCAGGACGCCGCGAAGGGCATGGAGGACGGCCTGCGCGCCGACCGCGACGCCTTCTTCGAGGACTTCACCACCGGTTTCTACTCCGTCGGCGACGACCTCAAGGTCAGCGAGGCGACCAGGAAGGAGGCGGTGCGCCTGGCGCAGCAGAGCGACCAGGACGCCGCCCTCGGCTGCATGGAGGCGTTCGGCACCACCGACTTCCGCGATGACCTGCCGAAGATCGAGGTGCCGGCGTTGATCATCCACGGGGACTCCGACGACATCGTGCCGTTCGAGGGGTCCGGCAAGCGCACCGCCGAGGCCGTCGCGCACAGCAGGACGACCGTGATCCAGGGCGCGCCCCACGGGTTGAACGACAGCCACGCCGCGGAGTTCAACGCCTCGTTGCTGGAGTTCCTCGCCGACTGAGCTACGCGAACTGCCGCTCCACCGACTCGACGAGCCAGCGGGTGTACTTCTCCATCGACCATCCCGAGCCAAGGACGAGCTGGCGGTGGGCTTCCGGGGCCCACAGGAAGGACAGCTCGTCGGCGAAGTCGTCGAGTTCTCGTTCGTTGGCGCGCCAGGCGACCAGCCCTCTGCTGATGAGGGAGGTCGCGAGCGCACGGTAGTCGTCGCGCCGACGGGCGAGCAGCTTGCCCACCGAGTCGGCGATCTTGTCGTCCGAGGTGGCTGCGCTGAGGAGTTCGCCCCACAGCATGCTGGTGCGTGCGTTCGCTGCGGCCACGAGGGAGGCGGCGGCCTCCAGGTACTTTCCCTCGTCGGGGTCCGCGGCGATTCGGGGTGCGTCCTCGTTGTCTGCGGGGGAGCGCTGGCCCTCGCTGCCCGCGTAGGCCTGTTGGAAGGACGCCAGAAGGAGTTCCCTCTTGCGGCCGACGCTCAGCACGGCGTCGATGGAGACCTTGGCCTCCCTGGCGATGTGCGTCAGGGTGGTTCCTGGGTAGCCGTTGGTGGAGTAGCAGGCTGCCGCGGCATCGAGGATGCGCCGCCGGAGCCTGGCTACGCGGTTGGCACGAAGGGCCGAGCCGAAACTGCGGATGCTGGGAGACAAATCGATTCACCTCAGTGGTCAATCCGGCGGGATGGTTGATTCACGAGAACGCCATCCGACGCTAGCACCGCGGAGTTACGTGCGGCGCCGCTCATCCTTTCCGCTACCCCCCTCAGCCGAGGCTTTTATACCGGCGGTCACCGCCGGGGAGTTCCTCCGGTACCTCTCTCGACGGGGCCTCCCACAGCACACCGAAAGAAGCGTTTAATGGAGAGGGCACTTAAGTTTCCCGACACAACAGGAGCTGACATGACCGACAACACCGAGAACACCGAGAACACCGAGAGCTCAGCGAACACCGGCTGGACCGGCGGGCAGAACGCCTTCGGCGACTTTGCTCCCGGCATGGTGCACTACACCGACAAGGTGCTGTTCGACGAGGTCTGGGAGCGTGAGGGGCTGTCCAAGCGCGACCGCAGCCTGGTCACCATCTCCGCGCTGACCGCGCTGGGCAAGATGGACCAGCTGCAGTTCCACCTCGACTTCGCGCGGCAGAACGGGGTCACCGACGAGGAGCTCAAGGAGGCCCTGCTGCAGCTGTCGTTCTACGCGGGCTGGCCCAACGGCATGGGTGCGACGGGCGTGCTGAAGAACATCATCGAAGGGGACAGCTGACCGCGTCCCCCGTGTTTCCGGGGGGTTAAAATTCGGCGGCCCCGTCCCCGCCGACGGCAGTGCGCCGCTACCGTTGGGTGGGTACGCAGCACGCACTGACCCCCGCATAAACCCCCGCATAAACCCCAAGGACGCACCGTGGATCTCACCCCCCGGGAGCAGGACAAGCTCCTCATCTTCACCGCCGCCGAGGTCGCCCGCAGGCGCCGGGGCCGGGGGCTCACGCTCAACGTCCCGGAGGCGACGGCGCTGATCAGCGAGGCGGTCATCGAGGCCGCGCGCGACGGCCGGACCGTCGCCGAGGCGATGGAGGTCGGCACGCAGGTGCTTGGGCACTCGGACGTGCAGGACGGGGTGCGCGAGCGCCTGTCGTTGATCCAGGTGGAGGCCACCTTCCCGGACGGGACGAAGCTGGTCAGCGTCCACGACCCGATCGGCCTGTGAGCGTGGGGATGCATTCCGTCACCGTCCTCTACGCCGGCGCCGAGGCGCCGTCCCCGGCCGTCCTGCAGGACGCCACGGGCGTGCCGGTGGTCACCGGCCCGCGCGAGCTCGCGCGCCATGCCGAGCAGGCCAAGACGCAGGACGCCGCGCTGGTCGTCGTCCCGGCGGGGACGGGCCGGGCGCTGACGTCGGTGACGCAGGCGGCGCAGGCGTTGGCGTGGGAGCGCCGCTCCGGCACGACGGTGGTGCTCGGCCCGTCGTTGATCGACGGCACGCGGGCGATCGCCGAGATGCGCCGTCACCTGCGCGCCTCGGCCAAGGACCACGACGCGGTGCTGTTCACCGCCAACACGGTCGACCCCTTCGCCGACGCCGAGCTGCTGCGCCGGGTGCGTCTGGCCCAGCAGTTCTCCGAGGACCTGCTGGTGGAGGTCGCCTTCGAGGGCTCGTGGCCGTCGGTGGACACCGCCCGTGAACGGCTGCGGCTGCTCGGGGCGACACGGGTGGCGAAGGTACGCGCGGACCTGGGGCAGGACGACTCGGCGACCCCGCTGTTCCGCTCCTCGTCGTTGGCCACGGCCGCATCAAGGGCCTCGCACACCGCGCTGCACCAGTTGGTCGACCACCACGACGACGGCGTCGCCGCCGGACTGCTCGCCGACCACGCCACCGGTTTCGCCCACTCCCACGGCGACGAGGACGGCCATTCGCACGGCCACTCCCACTCGCACGGCCACCATCACCATCACTAGGAGACCCACATGTCCGGATCCGCCAGTTACGGCCTGGCCCCCGACCAGCCGGCCACCGTCGAGCTGAACGCGGGGCGCCGCACGACCACCCTGCGGGTGTCCAACACCGGCGACCGTGCGGTGCAGGTCGGCTCGCACTACCACTTCCTCGAGGTCAACCCGGCCCTCGAGTTCGACAGGGAGGCCGCCTGGGGCATGCACCTGGCCGTGCCGTCCGGCCTGGCGGTGCGTTTCGAACCCGGCGACACCCGCGAGGTCGAGCTCGTCGACTTCGGCGGCCGGCGCGTCCTGCACGGTTTCGCCGGACTCGTCGAGGGCCCGCTGGACGACCCGGCGGTGAAGGCCCGCGCCCTGGCGGACCTGCCGGGGTTCCTCGCCACCAACGACGAGCTGGAGACACACCCATGAGCAGCATCGACCGGTCCCGCTACACGGAGATCTACGGCCCCACCACAGGCGACACCGTGACCCTGGCGGACACCTGCCTCACCGTGCGCATCGAGCACGACCACCTGGCCGGCGCCTACGGCGACGAGTCGGTCTACGGCGGCGGCAAGGCCGTGCGCGACGGCATGGCGCAGGACCCCACCGCCACGGCGGCGTCCGGTGCACTCGACACCGTGATCACCGGCACCATCGTGCTGGACGCCGTCGCCGGGGTGGTCAAGGGCGACGTCGGCATCCGCGACGGCCGCATCGTGAAGATCGGCAAGGCCGGCAACCCGAACACCCAGGACGGGGTCGACCCGGAGCTGGTCATCGGCCCGGGCACCGAGGTCATCGCAGGTGAGCACCGCATCCTCACCGCCGGCGGGGTGGACACCCACATCCACTACATCACCCCGCAGCAGGCCGAGCACGGTCTGGCCAACGGCGTCACCACCTTCTTCGGCGGCGGCACCGGCCCGGCCGAGGGCACCCTGGGGACCACGTGCACGCCCGGGCCGTCCGGCGTGCAGTTCATGCTGCGTGCCGCCGAGGGGATGCCGGTCAACACCGGTTTCCTGGGCAAGGGGTCCGGCTCGCTGCCAGAGGCCCTGGCCGAGCAGGTCCGTGGCGGGGCGGCGGGCCTGAAGATCCACGAGGACTGGGGCGCGACCCCGGCCACGATCCGCAACGCCATGGACGTCTGCGACGAGTTCGACGTGCAGCTGGCCATCCACACCGACACCCTCAACGAGGGCGGCTTCTTCGAGTCCACCGCCCGGGCCTTCAAGGGCCGCCCTGTGCACACCTTCCACTCCGAGGGTGCCGGCGGCGGGCACGCCCCCGACATCCTGCGCGTCACCGGCATGGCGAACGTGCTGCCGGCGTCGACCAACCCCACGCTGCCGTACACGGTGAACTCGGTGGAGGAGCTGCTGGACATGGTGATGGTCTGCCACCACCTGTCCCACGACATCCCGGAGGACGTCGCCTTCGCCGACTCGCGCGTGCGCGCCGAGACCATCGCCGCGGAGACCGTGCTGCACGACCTCGGCATCATCAGCATCTTCAGCTCCGACTCGCAGGCCATGGGCCGGGTGGGGGAGTCGTGGATCCGGGCCTTCCAGACCGCCCACCACTGCCGTGATCAGCTCGGCGCGCTGACGGAGGACGCCGGCAGCGGCGCGGACAATGCCCGCGTCCTGCGCTACCTGGCGAAGATGACGATCAACCCGGCCATCGCCCAGGGCATCGGCGCCCACGTCGGCAGCATCGAACCGGGCAAGCTCGCCGACCTGGTGCTGTGGCCGGTGGACTCCTTCGCGGCGAAACCACGCCTGGTGCTGCGGCAGGGGCGCATCGCCTACGCGCAGATGGGCGACCCGAACGCCTCGTTGGCGACCCCGCAGCCGGTGGTCTACCGCCACCAGTTCGCCAACTACGGCACCGCCCTGCAGGACACCCGGGTGACGTTCATGTCCGCCGCCGCCATCGAGGCCGGCGTGCCCGAACAGCTCGGCCTGACCTCCACCGTCCTGCCCGTCGCCGGCACCCGCGACATCGGCAAGAAGGACATGGTGCGCAACGACCGGCTCGCCGAGATCGTCGTGGACCCGGACACCTACGAGGTCACCGTGGACGGCGAGCCCGCCACGATCGCCCCGGCGACCGAGCTGCCGCTGGCGCAGCGGTTCTTCCTGTTCTGATGGTCGCGGTGCAACCGTTTCTGCAGGCGTTGACCTACGCCGACTCCGCCTACCCGTCGGGACGCTACACCCTGTCCCACGGGCTGGAAGGGCTGGTGCAGGCCGGACGCGTGCGCGGGACGGCCCAGGTCTCCGACGTGCTGGCCGAGCACCTGCGCCACACCGCCGCCCCGGGCGACGGGGTCGCCACCGCGGTGGCGGTGCTCACCGACGACCTTCCCACCCTGCTCACCGTCGACCACGAGCTCTCCGCGACGAAGGTCACCGGCGAGCTGCGCCGTGCGTCCACCCGCGTGGGACGCCAGCTGCTGCTGGTCACCGGCCAGGTCGAGGAGCAGCTCGGCGGAACGCAGCCGGACGTCCTGCGCGCCTACGCCGCGGCCGTCGCGGCGAAGGAGGCGCCCGGCAACCAGGCCGTCGCCGCCGGGGTGGTACACGCGTCCCACGGCATGGACGCGGTCACCGCGGTGGCCACCGAACTCACCGGCCTCGCCGTCGGCTGGGCCGGTGCCGCCCTGCGCCTGCGCCAGTGCGACCACGTGGGTGCGCAGGTCGCGATCACCGCCGCGCACCCGGTGATCGCCGAGCTCAGCGCACGCTGCGCCGACACCGCCGCCGGGCTGCTGGCGTCCGGCGACTGGCGGCTGCTGGGACGCGCGAGCCCCGGCAGCGACCTCGCCTCCGCCGCGCACGAGTCCGCCCCCGCCCGACTGTTCATGAGTTAGCAAGAGTTAGCAAGAGTTAACAAGGAGACCCACATGAGTACACCCGACCCCGTCACCGGATCCGGTTCACCGCTGCGTATCGGCATCGGCGGCCCCGTCGGTTCCGGCAAGACCGCCCTGATCGAGGCGCTCGTCCCACGGTTCGTGGCGACGGGGCGCAACGTCGGGGTGATCACCAACGACATCTACACCCAGGAGGACGCGATGCACGTCCGCCGGGAGCTCGCGGGCGTGATCGACCCGGACGTGGTCGTCGGTGTGGAGACCGGATCCTGCCCGCACACCGCGGTGCGCGACGACCCGACGATGAACCTGATGACCGCCGCGGACCTGCTCGACGAGCACCCGGAGATCGACACCTTGTTCTTCGAGTCCGGCGGCGACAACCTCACGCTCACCTTCTCCCCGGCGCTGGTGGACGTGTTCGTGTTCGTGCTCGACACCGCCGAGGGGCAGAAGATGCCGAAGAAGCGGGGCCCGGGCATCACCGAGTCCGACATCCTGGTGATCAACAAGACCGACATCGCCCAGTACGTGCGCTGCGACCTGACGGTGATGAACGCCGACGCCGTCGACGTGCGCGACGGCAACCCCGTGGTGCTCACCGACTGCTTCTCCGGGCAGGGTGTGGAGGAACTCCAGCAGAAGCTCGAGGGCTTCAGGGCGTGACACAGGGTTTGTCTCAGGGCGTGAACAGGTCGCTGGACCCGGCGGACCTGACCCCGCCGGTGCCGCACGAGGTGGCGGCGGTCGCCGGGGAGGTCAGCTCCGGCGGCGTGATGCCGGTGGGACGCCCCGGCAAGGTCGGCGTGCTCGACGTGACCTTCGGCGTGCGGGGTGGCGGCGACGGTGTCACGGGCGTGACCTCACGGTTCGTCAAGGCGCCGATGCAGGTCACCCGCCCGCTCCACATCGACCCGGGCGACCCCGGTGAGGCGTTCCTCTACGTGCGTACCACCGGTGGTGGGCTGGCCCAGAACGACCGGATCCGTCAGACCTTCCGGCTCGAACCCGGTGCGCGGGCCACGGTGACGACGCAGGCGGGCACGCCGGTGCACCGGATGAACGCCGGCATGGCCTCGCAGTGGGTCAGCCTGCACGTGGCCGACGGTGCGGTGTGCGAGTACCTGCCGGGGCAGACGATCCTCTTCGGCGGCTCCCGCCTGCTGCAGGTCACCGACGCCGAGGTGGCGCCCGGGGGCACGCTGCTGGCAGCGGAGGTGATGCTCACCGGACGCCTGGCGCGTGGCGAACGCGACGGTTTCGACGTCCTCGCCCAGGGTTTCCGGGTGACGCGGGACGCCCGGCCGCTGCTCTCTGACACGTTGTGCACCACCGGCGCGACCGCGCGCTCGGAGATGCTGCTGTCACGCTGGCCGGTGTGGGGCACGGTGCTGGTGGTCCCGGCGGAGGGGGAGGACGTCGCGGACCTGCTCACGCAGATCCGCGACGACCTGCCGGCGGCCGGCGAGGAACTCACCGCCGCGGCGTCCACCATGGTCGGTGACGCGGGCATCACCGTGCGCGTGGCGGGGGAGGACCCCGTCAGCGTGCGTGCGCTGGTGGAGCGGGTGCACAGCCGGACGCGGGAGCGTCTGCTGGGGCGTCCGGCGGTGGACCTGCGACGGATGTGACGCCCGCCAGCGCCTCCAGCAGCGCGTCGATCTGGGCACCGGTGTGCGTGGCCATCACGGTGACCCGCAGGATCGCCTCGCCACGCGGGACGGTGGGGTAGCGGATCGCCGGCACGTGGAAACCCGCCTGCCGCAGCTCCGCCGCAACGGCCATGGCCGCCCGTTCGTCGCCGACCGGCACCGGCACGATCGGCGTCCCCGGGTGTCCGACGAGGCCGAGCCCGTCGGTGAGGCGTCGGACGTTGTCCTGCAGCCGCCGCACGAGCGACTCGTCGGCACGCACCAGGCGCACCGCCGCCAACGCGGCGGCGACCGTCGGGACGGGAGAGGACGTCGAGTAGATGAACGGGCGGGCCTGGTTACGCAGCAGTTCGCAGGTGTCGCGGTCGGCGCAGATGAAGCCGCCCTCCGCGCCGAGCGCCTTGCTCAGCGTGCCGACCAGCACGTCCGGAGCTTCCGGAGCGTCCTGCGCCCCCGGTGCGGCGCAGCCGCGCCCGTCGCCGACGGTGCCGATGCCGTGGGCGTCGTCGACCATGACCGCGCACCCGTTGTCGTGGGCCAGGGAGACGATCTCGGCCACGGGTGCCAGGGTGCCGCCCATCGAGAACACCCCGTCGGTGACGACGAGTCCGTGTTCGGTGGTGCGCCGCTCCAGCAGCCGGGCCAGGGCGTCGGCGTCGCGGTGCGGGTAGACCTGCAGCCGGGCGCCGTTGGTGCGCGCGGCACGGCAGCCGTCGATGATGCTGGCGTGGTTGTGGGCATCGGAGAACACCGTCACCGAAGCGTCCGCCAGCACCGTGAGCGCGGCGAGGTTCGCGGCGAACCCCGTGTTCAGTAGCACGCAGTCCGGGTAGCCGAGCCAGTCGGCGAGCTCCTCCTCGAGTGCGCGGTGCACGGGTGTGGACCCGGTGGTGAGCCGGGACCCGCCCGACCCGGTGCCGTAGGTGAACGTGGCCTCGACCGCGGCCTCCACCACGGCGGGGTGGTGGGACAGGCCGAGGTAGTTGCTGGAGGAGAAGAGCAGCCGCGCGCCACCGTCGGTCTCGATCACGGGGTGCTGTCCGGTGGCGATGTCGGTGGTGTGGCGGCCGAGCCCGGCGTCTCGCCAGACCTGCAGGCGGGTGGCGGTGGGCAGGTGCGGTGCGCTCACGGTTGTCCCTTCATTGAACGGTGTATAGCCTGGTGTGATGACTATCCTAGAGCACTCCCCGGACGTGTGGGACGCCAACCGGGTGGCCGACGCCGACCGGCGGCACGTGTGGCACCCCTACGCCCCACGCCACGGCGCGACCGGGAACCTCGTGGTCGAGTCCGCGTCCGGCACACGCCTGCGGCTGGCCGACGGGGACCGTGAGGTCATCGACGGCATGAGTTCCTGGTGGGCGGCGTGCCACGGCCACGGTCACCCGGCGCTGCGCGAGGCCGCCCACGGACAGGTCGACCGGATGAGCCACGTGATGTTCGGCGGGCTCACCCACCGCCCGGCCGCGGAACTGGCCGAACGCCTCCTCTGCCTGATCAACAGCCCAGAGCTCACCGGCGATCCGCTGACCTCGGTGTTCTTCTCCGACTCCGGCTCGGTGTCGGTGGAGGTCGCGTTGAAGGCCGCGCTGCAGTACCAGCGGGGTGTGGGCCACCCGGAGCGCACCCGCTTCCTGACCTGGCGCGGCGGCTACCACGGGGACACGCAGGGGCCGATGGGGGTGTGCGACCCCGACGGCGGCATGCACTCGCTGTGGACCGGGGTGCTCACCCCGCAGGTCTTCGTGCCCGCCCCGCCACCGCGCGGCAGCACCCCGGAGGTGCTGGAGCGCTACCTCGCCGACCTGCGCGCGGCGGTGGAACACAACGACGTGGCCGCCGTGATCGTGGAACCGGTGGTGCAGGGCGCCGGCGGCATGCGCTTCCACGACCACGCCCTGGTCACCGGGCTACGTGAGGTGTGCGACGGGACCGGCGCACTGCTCATCCTCGACGAGATCGCCACCGGCTTCGGACGTACCGGCGACGTGCTCGTCGGCGCCGCCGCCGGGGTCACGCCCGACATCCTCTGCCTGGGGAAGGCCCTGACCGGCGGGTTCATGAGTTTCGCCGCCACGGTGACCACCGACCGTGTCGCCGCGGCCGTGGACTCGCCGGACGGCGGAGGGGCCCTGATGCACGGGCCCACGTTCATGGGCAACCCGTTGGCCTGCGCGGTGTCCCTGGCCGCACTGGACCTGGTGGAGTCCGGCTACTGGCGTCCGCGTGTGGCCCGCACCGAACAGCTGCTGCGCGAGGGGCTGGAACCCCTGCGCGGGCACCCCGGCGTGGCGGACGTGCGGGTCCTCGGCGCGATCGGCGTGGTCGAGACCGTTGACCCGCTGGACTCCCCGGCGGTCACCGCGGCCCTGGTGGAGCGCGGCGTGTGGCTGCGCCCCTTCGGCCGGCTGCTCTACACCATGCCGCCGTTCACCTGCACCGACGAGGAGATCGTGCGCATCACCGACGCGATGGTCGCGGCGGTGGACGCATGATCCTGCTCGTCACCGGCACCGGCACGGACGTGGGAAAGACCGTCGCCACCGCGGCCCTGGCGGTGAACGGGCAGGGCACAGGACGTCACGTCACCGTGGTCAAACCCGTGCAGACCGGCGAGGCGCCCGGCAACGGCGACCTGCGTACGGTCACCGCCCTCACCGGCATCACCGACACCCACTGCTTCACCTACTGCCCCGAACCCCTGGCACCGGTCGCCGCCGCACGGCGCGCGGGCGTCGTCCTGCCCGGTCTGCAGGAGACGACCCGCCGGATCCTGGCGCTGGACGCCCCGGACCGTCTCGTGCTCGTCGAGGGCGCCGGCGGCGTACTCGTCGACCTCGGCGGATTCACCGTCGCCGACCTCGCCCGGCGCACCGACGCCCCGGTGGTCGTGGTGACCACCACCGGACTGGGCAGCCTCAACCACCACGACCTCACCCTCGAGGCCCTGGCCCACCGGGGCGTGGCCTGCGCCGGCGTCATCGGCGGCTCTGTACCGGACGCGCCGGACGCCGCGACGTCCACCACGCTCGACGTCCTGCGTGGCGGTCCCCGCTGGCTGGGCGGCATCCCGTCCGGCGCGGGCGCCCTCGACACCGCGGCGTTCCGCGCCGCGGCGTGGCGGTGGATCGCCCGGCCGCAACCGTAACCTCGACGAAACGCCACGGGGAGGGTGCCGGAAAAACGGCGACCGTAGCGTCCTGTCCCATGACCCAGACAGCGACCACACCCACCACCGCGGAGGCGCAGGGCCCACAGGGCTCACCGGGCACCCCGTCGGTACAGACCCCGTCGAGCCCTGTCGGCACCGAGGACTTCTCGCTGCGCTTCGCCCCGCGGCACTACCGCAAGTGGACGCCGGCGGCCGTCGCGGCCAGTGCCCTCGGCGGCATCGCCTACCTCGCGGACTTCTCCATCGGCGCGGCCATCGGCGTGGAGCACGGCACCACCAACGCCGTCGGCGGCATCCTCATCGCCGCCGTGCTGATCTTCGTGTCCAGTGCCCCGCTGGCCTACTACGCCGCGCGCTACAACGTGGACCTCGACCTGATCACCCGCGGCTCCGGCTTCGGCTACAAGGGTTCGATCATCACCAACCTCATCTTCGTGTCCTTCACCTTCATCCTCTTCGCCACCGAGGGCGCGATCATGGCGCAGGGGCTCAAGGTCGGCCTCGGCATCCCGCTGTGGGCCGGCTACGCGGTCAGCTCGCTGATGATCATCCCGCTGGTCATCTTCGGCATGAAGCTGCTGTCCAAGCTGCACTCCTGGACCAACCCGCTGTGGCTGGTGATGATGTTCGTGCCGTTGGTGGTGCTCATCGTGCAGGAGCCCTCGTCGGTGGGCACCTTCCTGGAGTACACCGGTGAGAACGACTCGCCGGTGTCCTTCGCGGCGATGATGCTCGCCGCCGCCGTCTGCCTGTCACTGACCGCGCAGATCGCCGAGAACATCGACTACCTGCGGTTCATGCCGCCGAAGACGGACGCCAACCGCCGCTCCTGGTGGGCCGCGGTGATCTGCGGCGGGCCCGGCTGGGTGGTGCTCGGTGCGACGAAGCAGATCATCGGCGTCTTCCTCGCCGTCTACATGATCTCGGTGGTGGGGCAGGGCTCCGACATCGCCGTGGAGCCGGTCAACCAGTTCATGACCGAGTACCGCCAGATGATGCCCGGCTGGCTCGCCGTGACCCTCGCGGTGGTGCTGGTGGTCATCTCCCAGATCAAGATCAACACCACCAACGCCTACTGCGGCTCGCTGGCCTGGACGAACATCTACTCGCGCACCACCAAGCGCTACCCGGGCCGGGTGTGGTTCGTGGTGCTCAACGTGTCGATCTCCCTGGCGTTGATGGAGTTCAACATGTTCAGCGTGCTGAGCTTCGTACTGAGCTTCTACTCCAACCTCGCCATCGCCTGGATCTTCACCGTGGCCGCCGACATCGTGGTCAACAAGTACCTGCTGGGGATCTCGCCGAAGCGTCCGGAGTTCCGCCGCGGCATGCTCTTCGACTACAACCCGGTGGGCATCGTGTCGGTGCTGCTGTCCGGCGGGGTGTCGATCGCCATGTTCTTCGGTGCCTTCGGCGACACCGTCGCCCCGTTCTCCCCGCTGTTCGCCGCGGTCATCGCCGTGGTCACCACCCCGCTCATGGCCGTCGTCACGAAGGGTCGCTGGTACCTGCGCCGCGACTCCGACGGCATCGACCTGCCCATGGAGGACGCCGACGGCAACCCCTCGGACGCCCGGCTGACCTGCGCGGTCACCGGCGAGTCCTGTGAGCGCCCGGACATGCTCGCCTCCGCGGTACCCGGCCCGGACGGACGTACGCAGTACATCTCCTCGCTGGCGCTGACCCTGGACGCCTCCGGAGAACACGTCCTACCCTTGGAGCATGAGCCTGGCACAGACCGTCCGTGACGCCCGACGCATCGAGGTCTTCACCGGTGCCGGCATGAGCGCCGACTCCGGACTGGACACCTTCCGCGACGCGACCACCGGACTGTGGAGCCACGTCGACCCGCAGGCCATGGCCAGCGTGGACTCCTGGTCGCGTGACCCCGACCCCATGTGGGCGTGGTACCTGTGGCGGGCGGCGAAGGCCCGCGCCGCCGCCCCGAACGCCGGTCACCGTGCGGTGGCCGCCTGGCAGGACGTCCCGGGCGTGCAGGTGCACGTCACCACCCAGAACATCGACGAACTGCACGAACGCGCCGGTAGCCGGGACGTCTCCCACCTGCACGGCAGCCTCTTCGACTTCCGCTGCGCCGGCTGCGGTGCCACGGCCCCCGAGCCGGAACTGCCGTCACCTCAGGAAACCTCCACCGAGCCCACCACGCGCCTGCACCCGCCGCACTGCGCCACCTGCGGTGACCTCGTGCGTCCCGGCGTCGTCTGGTTCGGCGAGGCACTGCCGCAGGACGCCTTCGCCGCCGCCGAGGAGTCCATGGAGACCTGCGACTTGCTGGTCATCGTCGGCACCAGCGGGGTGGTCTACCCCGCGGCCGGACTGCCGCACGTCGCCGCGGCACGCGGCGTACCCGTCGTCGAGATCAGTCCGGCGGACACCGACCTGACACCGC
Source organism: Corynebacterium sp. AOP12-C2-36 (assembly GCF_052379185.1). Lineage (NCBI taxonomy): Bacteria > Bacillati > Actinomycetota > Actinomycetes > Mycobacteriales > Corynebacteriaceae > Corynebacterium > Corynebacterium sp. AOP12-C2-36. The sequence goes on from NZ_JBQSYJ010000002.1 coordinate 81,170, forward strand.
TGGCGACCCGGTCGCTGCGCACCACCGCGGCGGTCGGGCTGCCTGACCTGGCAGACTTGCTTAGCTGAAGCGCACGTCGTCGATGTCGACCGCCTGCCCCGGCGACGCCTGGCCACGGGCGATCTCCACGTAGTGCCCGGCGTGGGTGACCAGGCCGGCGCGCTCCTCGTCGGTGAGCTCGCGGCGCACCTTCGCCGGCAGCCCGGCGGCGAGGACGCCGTCCGGCACGTCCTGCCCCTCCAGGACGGTCGCCCCGGCGCCGATCAACGTTCCCGCACCCACCGTGGACCCGCTGAGCAGGGAGGACGACATGCCGATCAGGGTGCCGTCGCCCACGCTGGCGCCGTGTACCAGCGCCTGGTGGCCCACGGTGACGTCGTCGCCGAGCACGTTGGAGACCCCCGTGTCCACGTGCAGCACGGAGTTGTCCTGGATGTTCGTGCGCTCGCCGATACGGATCGACCCGACGTCGCCGCGGATCACCACGCCGTAGAACACCGAGGAGTCCGCGCCGATCTCCACGTCGCCGATGATCACCGCCGTCGGCGCGACGTAGGCGGAGGCGTGGATGCGCGGCACCCGGCCGTTGAAGGGGAGGATCAGTGGTGAGTTCATGTTCCCCACTGTAATCAGTCGATCAGCCCCACGGTGCGTAACCAGCCCAGCACCATCCGGCGCGAGGGCTCGACCAGCCCCGGCCCCTCCTGCGCGGTCGCCCTGCGCAGGACGTCGACGTCCACACCCTGTTCCTGCAGGTCGCCGTGGTGGCCGATGAGCCACCGCTCGAAGGTGTCCGGGTCGACCTCCGGGTGGAACTGCAGGCCGAGGGCGTGGTTGGAGCGGAAGGCCTGCACCGGGGTGTCCTCGTCGTGGGCGAGGCGTTCCACGCCGGCGGCCGCGGCCGCCCGCCCGACGGGCAGTTCGATGCGGTCGCCGTGCCAGTGCAGGACGGGGAGTCCCTCCAGGGCGCGCAACGGGCCGGAGGCCCCTGCGTCGGTGAGCGTCACCGGCGACCAGCCGATCTGCATCGGAACCCCCTCCGGGGCGGGGACGACCCGCCCACCGAGCGCCAGCGCCAGCAGCTGCGCGCCGAGGCAGACGCCCAGCACGGGGCGTCCGGCGGCGTGACGGGCGCGGATGAGCTCGATCTCGTCGGCGAGGTACGGGTAGTCGGGGTCCTCGGCGTTGACCGGCCCGCCCATGACGACCAACAGGTCGGCCTCCAGCGGGCCCGGCGGGAAGTCCACGCCGGCGTCGACGTGGCGGGGCTGCAGCAGCTGCTCCCACGTGCCGGCGTCCTCGAAGGAGACGTGCCGCAGGACCACGGTGCTCAGGGTGTCGTCTGTCGTGCCTGTCATGTCCCCGAGGATACGTGCATCATGGGGTCCATGGCCTACCTTCTGATCGTGCACCACAGTCCGACCGGGAAGCTGCGCACCATCGCCGACACCGTGCTCGACGCCGCACGCGCGGCGGCGTGCGAGGCGTCCGGCGAACTCGACGAGGAACTGGAGGTGCGCGAACGCGAGGCGCTGGAACCCGACGCCGGCGAACTCCACGACGCCGCCGCGGTGATCCTGGGCACCAGCGCCAACTTCGGCTACATCTCCGGCGCGCTGAAGCACTACCTCGACTCCACGTTCCTGGAGAACCAGGACCGCGAGAAGCCCTTCTCCTACTGGATCCGCGGCGGCTACGACACCACCGGTGCCGAGAATGCGCTGGAGAAGATCGCCTCCGGTTTCGGCTGGACCCCGGCCGCCGACCCGGTGACCTTCACCGGCGACGTGGAACCGCACCTCGACGAGCTACGCGCCCTCGCCGAGAACACGGTGGGTGCCTACTTGCTGTCCGCCAGCAGGTAGGACGCACCGGCGACGCCGGCGGTGACGGTCAGCACGGCCGGCCAGGCCCCCATCTTCTTGGCCAGCGGGTGCGACAGGCCGAAGCCGGCGACGTAGGCGGTGCTCAGCCCGGCGGTCAGCGCGGGGCCGCCCTTGGCCAGCCAGGTACGTCCGGCGTACACGCCAGCCGCGGCGAGCAGCACACCGCCCAGCGGGCGGACACCGGTCTCGCGCGCGCTGACCCAGCCCCCGATCAGGCCGAGGGTGGTGACGGCGGCGGTGTTGACGTCCTTGGCGTTCTTCAATGTCATGTCCATTGCCGCCAGGCTACCCTGGAGGGAACAACGCGACGTAAGGAAGGACCACCGTGACACAGCTACCGCACACGCTGCTGACCCGACTGTGGGGCATCGACCTGCCGGTCATCGGCGCACCCATGGCAGGACGTGCCGGTGGTGAGCTGGCCGCCGCCGTGAGCCGGGCCGGCGGGCTCGGCATGATCGGGGTGGGGGCCTCGACGTCGCCGGAGTGGATCCTGGAGCAGGCCGAGATCGCCGGGGAGGGCGGCAACTTCGGCATCGGCCTTATGGTGTGGGCGCTGACCGACGAGGTCTTCGACGCCGCGGTGGAGGCCAACCCCACCGTGATCTCCCTGGCCTTCGGCGACCCGTCGCCGTGGGTGGCGCGGGCGCACGCCGCGGGGATCAGCGTGGTCGCGCCGGTCAACGACATGCCGCAGGTGCGCCAGGCCCTGCAGTCCGAGGTGGACGTGCTCTGCGTGCAGGGCACCGACGCCGGCGGGCACACCGGGCGCATCGGCACGATGCCGCTGATGCAGCAGGTGCTCAACCACACCGCCTCGCACGCCCCGGGCGTGCCCGTCGCCGTCGCCGGCGGGATCGGCACCGGACGCGGCCTGGCCGCCGTGCTCGCCGCGGGTGCGGACGCCGCCTGGATCGGCACGGCGCTGCTGGCGTCCCCCGAGTCGATGGGTTCGACGGACCTCAAGGCGGCCGCCGTGGCGGCCTCGGCGCGCAACACCGTGCTGACCGGCATCTACGACCGCGCCGAGCAGGTCGGCTGGGACACCACCACCTGGCCCACGCGCACCGTGCGCAACGACTTCGTCGACCGCTACGCCGACGACCGGACGGTGGACGACGCCGAACTCGTCGCCGCCCGCGCCCCGGGCGGACACCACGCCGACGACCTGAAGCTCCACGCGGGGCAGGGCGTGGGCCTGGTCCGGCAGCAGGAACCGGCGGGCGAGGTCATCGCCCGCATGGCACAGGAAGCCTACGACCTGCTGAAACGGTTCTGAATCTGTTCTAGCCCGGCAGGTCGGCGACCATCGCGGCGACGGTGGCGCGCGCAGCCTCCTCGGTGACACGTCCGGCCATCAGCAGGGAGCCGTGGCCGTGGCCGAGGGCCATCGCCGTGTCCACGATGCTGCCGGCGGTGTCCTCCCCGAGTTTCGGGATGGCGGTCAGGCAGGCGTCGGTGAACTCCGTGCCCGTGGCCGCGAGGTGACGGCGGTACGCCGAGGCCGCCGGCTCGGTGCCGGTGACGGCCATGAGCTCCATCGACACGCTGATGCGGTGGAAGGCGCAGGTCTCCTCGTCGACGGGCAGGGTGGCGGCGAAGTAGCCCTCGATGACCGCGCGCAGGGAGTCGTCCGGGTGGCGTCGCTCGCGCCACCGTCGGATGCTGCGGTCGGAGAGACGCTGCAGGGAGGCGGCGACCAGGGTGTTCTTGTCGGTGCCGTAGTACTGCACCAGGCGCAGGGACACGCCGGCCTCGGCGGCCACGGTGCGCATGCTCACCGCCGTGATCCCCTCCCGGCCGATGAGCCGGTCCACGGCGTCGAAGATCTGGTACCGGCGGGTCGTCGTACGCATGTACCAGATCGTATCCTGTGACTGGTGGGACGGGAGAGCAGGGTTGGCGTAGGGTGGAGGTTGTCATGACTGCTGCACCTGAGCACGCGCCCTGCCTCGACGTCGACCTGACCGCCACACCGTGGCTGTACCCCGGACCCTGGCCCACCGCCTCCGGGACGCTGACCGCCGAGGGCTACTTCCCCGGTGAGGTCGGCATGGTCGGCATCGCCGACGACCTGGGATTCACCCCCGTGGTGGCGGTGGGGTCGAACGCCTCGCCGGGGGTGATGCTCACGAAACTGGAGTCGCACGGCGTCTCGCCGATGGTGCCCTTCATCCGGGCGTGCGTGCCGGACACCACCACCGCCTTCACCGCGCACGTCAGCCCCCGGGGTTACATCGCAGCCGCACCGTACCGGCAGCCCGGGGCGCAGACCACGATGTGGGTGAGCTTCCTCGACGAGGAGCAGCTCGCGTGCGTGGACGGGACGGAGTCGCCGAACTACGACCGGATCCACGTGGCCGACACGGTGACCCTCGACAACGGGGAGGAGCTCGAGGGCTACGACATCTACCGCAGCTGCTGGGGGCTGATCCCGGACGTGCAGCACCACACCGGGCGCGACGTGGAGCCGGTGCCGTTCGTGCACCGTGAGGCACAGTGCCGGGTCTTCCGCCATGTCCGCGAGGGACTCGTCGGCGGGGTGCCGTCACTGCCGGACGGGGACAGTGAGTCCGTGGTCCGGATGATGTGGGAGGACCGGAACCTGGCGGGGCGCGTGTCGGAGGAGTTGCACGACATCGCCATGGCCGATGGGTTCTCGGGGTAGCTCTTCGCTGCTCTCCGGGCCCGCGCGTCCGGCCCCTGCACCTTGGTGGTGCGGGGGTTTTCGTGTGCGCGGGGGTCAGTCCTCGTCGGGAGGGTCCTCAGTGTCGGCGTCTGTGTCGTCTGTGTCGTCGAAGCTGGGGGCAGGGCCGGTGTCCTTGACTTCCGGGCCGTAGACCTGGGCTAACGGGCCGGTCGCGTGCGTGGTGTAGCGCACCCCGCCCGGGCCTTGCCAGTGGATGGTGAAGCCACCGTCGGGGGAGGAACACCGCCAGGACCCCTCGGTCTTCAGCCGGTGGTGCGGTCGGCACAGCTTCTGCCCGTTGCTCGGATGCGTGGCCCCGTCACTGGTGGGGTCGGTGTGCGGGGAGTTGACGATATGGTCGTTGTCGCACAGCGTGGCCGGCACGTCACAGTTGGGGAACCGGCAGGTCGCGTCGCGGCCTTCCATGTAGGTGCGGTGGCCCAGCAGGAACGGGTAGCCCGGCGACTCGGGGTAGTCCTGCGGGTCGATGGGGATCTCCTTAACCTTCTTCGGGTCACAGGCCCCCTCAAACCTCTGCGCGGTGGCGGGGTTGACCCAGCCGACCCCGGCGACATAGCCCGCCCCGGTACCGTGCACCCCGTCGATCGTCGCGCGGTAGAGATGCCCCCGGATGTCCATCGAGTTCGGGTTGTCGCCGAGCTGTTCGAGCATGACCTGCGCTTTGAGCTGGGAGCGGGTCGGTAGCTCGGAGCGTTCGTCGTCGGGGAGGTTTTCCTGAAGACGGCGGGCGTCGGCCAGCATGACGCGGGCTTTCTTGTCGAGTTCGTCGTCGATGGCTGCCAGGGTGATCTCGTCGCCGCCGGTGAGGATCATCTTGTTGCCCCGGCGCTTGAGGGTGACGGTGTCCTCCTGGGCCTGGGCGGTGTTGTCTGCCAGCACCGGTGCGACATCCAGGATCACCGCGCGCACGCGGTCGCGGAGCTCTTGCAGGGTGACCAGGCGGGTGGTGTCGCGCAGCCACGGGGTGACGTGGGTGTTGACTGCCGCGTCGAGGCAGGCGGTGATCTCGTCGTGGCGACCCTTGGGCACGGTGGATAGTTGGGCGTGGATCATCCGGCGGATCAGGGCGAGGTGGTCGGCGGCGAGGATGCCGGTGGTCACCACGGCGCAGAACAGTTCGAGGTTGCGTGCGGCGAGTTCGCCTGCGTGTGCGAAGCGGGTGGCGTCGTTGCGGGAGCGTCCGCGTAGGGCCAGGGCGGCGCCGAGGCGTTCGCTGGCCGGTAGTTGACGCAGGTGGATGATCAGGCCCATCTCGACGATGTTGATGTGGCGCTGCAGTGCGTCGATGTCGACAGGGGCTGGTTCGTCGGTGGTGGTCATGTCCCCGGTTCCCCCTTTTCCGTTTGTGCGGTGAAGTGTACACTGGGGTCCGGACACGAGTCAACAGCATGTTCGAATAGGATGGTGGATGATGGGCAGGATCGACATAGCCAGGGTCTACGACGTGCAGGGGGACGCACCGCGTTTCCTGGTCGACCGGCTCTGGCCGCGCGGGGTGTCGAAGGACAGCCTCGGGCTCACCGGCTGGCCGAAGGAACTCACCCCGTCGACGCGGCTGCGCAAGGACTTCCACGACGGCACCCTGGGCTGGGAGGAGTTCAGTGACGCCTACCGCGCCGAACTCGATGATGCAGATACAGAAGCCGCCGTCGCTGCCATCGGCGAGGCGCTGGCACAGGGCGACGTCGTGCTCCTCTTCGCCGGCAAGGACACCGAGCACACCCACGCCGCCGTGCTGCGCGACTGGCTGGAGGACCGGCTGGAGGATCAGCTCAGTGCGACGGCAGGCGGGTGAGCAGGTCCGCCGCCACACTGACCGCGATCTCCGCGGGGCGGCTCCCGCCCAGGTCAGGTAGCCCCACGGGGCACTGGATCGCCGCGACCGACTCCGGGGAGTGACCGGCCTCGGCGAGCTTCGAGCGGAACCTGGCCCACTTCGCCGAGGAGCCGATCAGGCCCACCGAACCCAGGTCGTCGCGGGCGAGCGCGGCATCGCACAGGTGCAGGTCCTCGGCATGGTCGTGGGTCATCACCAGTACGTGTGCGCCGGCCGGCAGCTCGTCGACCACCGCCTCGCCCAGCACCGCCAGGCGGGTGGTCACGGTCGCCGGAGCGTCCTGCGTCACGGCCTCCGCCTCGGTCAGCTGTGCGGGGCGCGAGTCGCACAACCACAGGTCCAGGTCATGGCGCGACAGGATCCGCGCCAACTCCAGGCCCACGTGCCCGCACCCGAACACCGCCACGCACGGCGGCACGTCCAGCACCTCCAGCAGCACCGTCACCTCGCCGCCGCAGCACTGCCGCCCGTGGTCGTAGGGGACCTTGTCGTTCAGGGCGAAGTCCATCGTCTCCGGGGAGGACGCACCGGCGGCCAGCATCTCGCGGGCGCGCCGCACGGCCCCGGCCTCCAGGTTCCCGCCGCCCACGGAGCCGGACTTGGCGTCGGCGGTGACCAGCATCTTCGCGCCCGCCTCCCGCGGGGCGTGGCCGCGACGGGCCACGACCGTCACCAGCACCGACGGCACGCGACGGGCGCGAAGGTCCGCGGCGTCCGACAACCAGCTCATACCCGAACCCGGGACCGGGCCCGCTCGACCGCCCAGTACACCGCCTCCGGCGTCGCCGGGGACGGCAGCTCCACCTGCTCGGACAGGCCCGCGCCGAAGGCGGCGACGGCCTGGCGTAACGCCTCGCGCACGCTGAAGGCCAGCATGAACGGCGGCTCACCCACCGCCTTCGAGCCGTACACCGCACCGGACTCGTGCGCCTTGTCCAGCAGCTCCACCCGGAAGTCGCCGGGCAGCTCGGAGAGCGAGGGCAGCTTGTACGTGGACGCCCCGGCCGTGGCCAGGCGTCCGGTGCCGCGGTCGCCGGGGCGCTCACCGGTGTCCCAGCGCAGGTCCTCCAGGGTCAGCCAGCCCAGGCCCTGCACGAACCCGCCCTCGATCTGGCCCAGGTCGATCAGTGGTGAGAGGGAGTCGCCCACGTCATGGACGATGTCGACCCGGCGCACCTCGTAGGAGCCGTCGAAGCGGCTGACCTCGACCTCGGCGGCGGCGACCCCGTAGGCGAAGTACTTGAACGGCTCGCCCTGCATCACAGAGGCGTCCCAGTGCAGGCCCTCGGTGCGGTAGAAACCGCTGGCGGAGAGCTGCACGCGCTGCATGTACGCCGTGGACACCAGGGACTGCCAGGTCACGGACTCCTCGCTGCCGAGGGCGGTGACCAGGCCGCGGCTGAAGCGCACGTCGTCGGCGCTGACCCCCAGCACGGAGGCGGCGACGACGCGCAGGCGCGACACGATCTGCTCGCAGGCGTCCTTCACCGCCCCGCCGTTGAGGTCCGCCCCGGAACTCGCCGCGGTGGCGGAGGTGTTCGGCACCTTGTCGGTGCGGGTGGGGGACTGGCGGACCAGCGTCATCGGCACGCCCAGCGTGGTCGCGGCGACCTGCATCATCTTGGTGTGCAGGCCCTGGCCCATCTCCGTGCCACCGTGGTTGACCAGCACGGAACCGTCCTTGTACACCAGTACCAACGCCCCGCCCTGGTTGAAGGCGGTGAGGTTGAAGGAGATGCCGAACTTCACCGGCGTCATCGCCAGCGCCCGCCGGCGCGAGGGGTGCGTGGCGTTGAAGGAGGCGATCTCGGCCTCGCGGGCCTCCACGTCACCGTGTTCGAGCACCTGGTCCCACGCGGCGACGGCGCGCTCGGGGTGGCGCACCGGCATGGAGTAGGGCGTGGACTGCCCGGCGGAGTAGAAGTTGCGTCGGCGCACCTCACGGGCCGGCAGGCCCAGCACCTGGGCGATACGTCCCAGGATGTCCTCGATCACGAGCATGCCCTGCGGCCCGCCGAAACCGCGGAAGGCGGTCTGCGAGGTGCGGTGGCACTGCGCGATGCGCCCGTGCACGGCGATGTGCGGGATCCAGTAGGCGTTGTCCACGTGGCACACCGCGCGCGCCAGTACCGGCTCGGAGAGGTCCAGCGACCAGCCACCGTCCGCGGTGAGGGTGGTGTCCAGCCCGGTGACCAGGCCCTCGTCGGTGAATCCGACGGTCCAGGTGGAGTGGAAGCCGTGGCGTTTGCCGGTCATCGTCATGTCCTGGGTGCGGTTGAGCCGGACACGCACCGGACGCCCGGTCAGCGTGGCACCCAGGGCGGCGACCGCAGCGTAGCCGTGCGGTTGCATCTCCTTGCCGCCGAACCCGCCGCCCATGCGCAGCGACTGCACGGTGACCTCGTGCGCGGGCACGCCGAGGACGTGGGACACGATGTCCTGGGTCTCGGTGGGGTGCTGGGTGGAGCAGTGGACGAGCAGCTGGCCGTTCTCGTCGAGCAGCGCCAACGACGCCTGCGTCTCCAGGTAGAAGTGCTCCTGCCCGCCGAACTCGAAGGTGCCCTCGAGCACGTGCTCGGCGTCGGCCAGGGCCGCGGCGGCGTCGCCACGCAGCATCGTCGGTTGCGCGCCGTGGAAACTGCCGGCCTCGATGGCGTCGGTGAGGCTGAGCACGGCGGGCAGTTCCTCGTACTCCACCTCCACCGCGGCCGCGCCCAGCCGGGCGGCCTCGTGCGACTCGCCGAGCACCCAGCACACCGCGTGGCCGTGGAACATCACCTCGCCGCCGGACGCCTCGGGGAACAGCGGCTCGTCGTGCTTGGTGCCTGCGTCGTTGACGCCGGGCACGTCGGCGGAGGTGAGCACGCGCACCACACCGTCGAGCGCCAGGGCGGCAGTGGCGTCCAGCGAGACGATGCGCGCGTGCGCGTGCGGCGACTGCACCGGCTCGGCGTGCAGGACGCCGGGGTACCGGTTGACCAGGTCGTCGGTGTACAGGGCGGTGCCGGTGACGTGCAGGGACGCCGACTCGTGCGGGTGGGACTCGCCGACCACGGGGTCGGCGGGACGCTGCGAGAGGACACTCATCGCGACACCTCCGCTGTTTCTGCGTGCTCTTCGTAAAAGCGTTCCAGCGAGGTCGCCAGCATCGCCGAACGGTAGTCCGCACTCGCGCGGTGATCGGACATCGGCGGGCCTTCGGCGCGCAGGACGTCCGACACGGCGGCGACGGTCTGCGCTGTCCACGGCGCGCCGACCAACGCGTCCTCCGTCGCCAGCGCGCGCAGCGGGGTGGCGGCCACCCCGCCCAGGCCGATGCGGGCGCGCGTGACCGCACCGTCCTCCACGGTGAGCGCGAAGGCGACGGCGACGGAGGAGATGTCGTCGAAGCGTCGTTTCGCGATCTTGTGGAAGGCCGTCAGCGGTGCCAGCGGCAGCGGGATCCGCACGCGCGTGATCAGCTCACCGGGCCGGCGCACGGACTGTCGGTAGCCGGTGAAGTAGTCCGCCAACGCCACCTCGCGCACGCCGTCCGCACTGGTCAGGACCAGGGAGGCGTCGAGGGCGAGCAGGGCGGGTGCGGCGTCGCCGATGGGAGAGCCGGTGCCGAGGTTGCCGCCGAGGGTGGCGCTGTTGCGGATCAGGCGGGAGGCGAACTGCGGCAGCAGCTGGCCGAGCAGCGGCACCTCGTCACCGACCTGGCGTTCGATCTCGGTGAGCGTCTGCGCCGCGCCGATGTCCACGCAGGTGTCGGTGCGCAGAATGCCGCGCATCTCCGGAACGCGGTCCACGGTGATGACGTCCGCCGGACGCTCCCCGCGCAGGTTCACGCCCACGCCGTGGTCGGTGGAACCGGCGACGACGGTGGTCGACGGGTCCTCGGCGAGGATGCGACAGGCCTGCTCCAGGGACTCCGGACGCCGGAAACGCGCCGTGCCGCCGGTGAGGTCGGTGCGCGCCGCGCAGGGCGCGGGGGTGTCGCGGCGCTGCGCGAGAGCGTCGGCGGAGCCGGGGGAGTCAGGCGTGCCGAGCGCGAGGGCGGCGTCGCGGATCGGACGGTAGCCGGTGCAACGGCACAGGTTGCCGGACAGCGAGTGCAGGTCGAAGGGCTTGTCGGCATCCGGGCGGTAGTACTCCGCGGTCATCGAGCAGATGAAGCCGGGCGTGCAGTAGCCGCACTGCGAACCGCCGCGCACCGCCATCTCGTGCTGGACGGGGTGCAGGTCACCGGCGGTGCCAATGCCCTCGGCGGTGACGACCTCCTGCCCGTCGAGGGCGGCCGCGGGCAGCAGGCAGGCGTTCACCGGCGTCCAGCGGGTCGTGGTCCCGTCGGTGGCGGTGTCAGGGCGGGCGACCATCACCGCGCAGGCGCCGCACTCGCCCTCGGCGCAACCCTCCTTGCAGCCGGTGAGGCCGTTGTCGCGCAGCAGGTCGAGGAGGTTGACGTGGGGGTCGGTGCCGTGGAGAGTCGCTCCGTTCACCGTCACCGATATGGGTGCTGAAGTCTGGGCTGAAGTCACTGGTGGATCTCCTGGTGACTCGCGGTGGGCAGGTCGCCTGGGTCCGGACGCCCCGTCACGGGGCCGTATAGCGACCGGCTGTCCACCTGTTGTCGCACAGATTATTGCACCGGGAGATTTCGCGCAGGTTTCACGGATTCTCCGGCCACGGATGCTTCGGGTAGCGCCCCCGCATCTCGGCACGGACCTGCACATACGCCCCGGACCAGAAGCCGCCGGGGTCGTCGGTCACCGCCACGGGGCGCCCGGCCGGCGAGAGCAGTTCGAAGCGGACGCGACGTCCGGCGACCTCGGGGGAGTCGTGCAGGCCGAAGCAGTCCTGCAGCCGGGTCGACACCACCGGCGGGGTGTCGGGGGCGTCGTCGACCTGCGGGTAGGTCAGCCGCACGGTGCGCCCGGACGGCAGGGTCAGCGTGGTCGGCGCGTACGTGTCGACGGGACGGTCCCAGGGGATCAGCCCACGCAGCAGTCCGGCGAGGTCCGGGCGCCGGCCCGCCGCCAGGTCCGGAACCACGAAGTCGAGCAACTCACTCTCCCCGCCGCGCATGTCCGGGTAGCCGTCGACCCCGTTGACGTGCAGGTACTGGATGCGCCGGCGCAGACTGCGCGCATTCTCCGACCAGGTCAGCACGTCCATGCCGTGGGACGCCAGGCCACGTCGCACCGCCGCGGCACGGGTGGCTTCGGAAAGGTCCGCGGTGGCCACCGGGGTGGACGACAACTCGATCGCCCCGAGACCGCGCACCCGCCGGGCCTGCAGCTTCCCGGCGGGGCCGCCGGGGGTCCAGGTGCAGGTCAGCTCGTCGGTGAGCAGCGGGGAGGCGGCCTGGAGGGCGAGCTGGCGTGACAACGGCACCGCCGTGTGCACCAGTGCCTCGGTACTGCTCGTGTTGCCGCTGTTGCGTCCCAGGTCGGCGATGGCGATCCACGCCGACGAGTGCGCCTTCGCGTCGCGCCACACCACCCCGGTGCCGGACGCGGTGAGGTAGCGGTTGGAGTCGCCCACCCGGTGCGCCACCAGGCCCGGGAACGCGCAGGCCACGGTGTACGCCACCGCGTCCTCACCACGCAGGTCCGGGGAGGACGTCCCGGCGTCCAGCAGCCGTTCGAGCCGGCGCGCGCCCTGGGAGCCACGCGCCTGACGCACCGCCGCCGGCAGGTCGCTCACACGCGACCCCTCGTCGACGACGTGCAGCACCGCGGCCACGGTGCGCACGTCGACCCGCCGGGACGCCACCGTCGCCCCGCGCGCGAGCCGCGGGTCCGTCGGCACCGCGGCGAGGCGGCGTCCGACGTCGGTCACCCGGCCGTCGGCGTCCACCGCACCCAGGGAACGCAACGTGGCCTCGGCGGCGTCGGAGGCGGGGCCCGGGAAGGCGTCCGGCAACGGCAGGTCCGCCCCGCGCGGCGAACCCCAGCACGCCACGTCCAGCATCGCCGAGGTCAGGTCGCTCGTCGTCACCGCCGGCGGGGCGAACGCGGGGGCCTTCGCGAACTGCTCGGCGGTGATGCAGCGGTACACCGTGCCCGGCCCCTCACGTCCGGCACGCCCGCCGCGCTGCGTGCAGGACGCCTGGCTCGCCACCTCCGTCACCAGCACGGACATGTCGCGGGAGGTGTCACGCCGGGCGGTGCGCGCCAGACAGGAGTCCACCACGACCCGCACACCGGGCACCGTCAGGGAGGACTCCGCGACGTCCGTGGCCACGACCACGCGCCGGGTGTCACCGCCGCCGCGCACCACGGCCGCCTGTTCGGCGGTGGACAACCGGCCGTGCAGGGCGAACGCCTCAACCCCGTCACCTGCCAGCCTGTCGGCCAGGGTCGTGCTGTCGCGGATCGTCGGCACGAAGACCAGCACGTCGCCGTGCGTCTCCGCCAGCGCCCGACGCACCGTGGCCAGCACCACGTCCTGCACGGCGGTGCGCGACCGCCGGTCCCGGTTCACCATCGAGGCGGCCGACTCGGCGTAGCGCACGTCGAGGGCGTGGATGGGGGAGGGGACGTCCACCACCGGTGCCGGCGGGTCGGCGAGCAGCCCGGCGAAGCGGGCGCCGTCCACCGTCGCCGACATCGCCACGACCACCAGGTCCTCGCGCAGTTCGCGCAGCTGGGCCAGCATCGCGAACACCAGGTCGGACTCCAGCGCACGCTCGTGAACCTCGTCGACGACGACCGCCGCCACCCCGTCGAGGTCCGGGTCGCGCAGCATCCGGCGCAGCAGCACCCCCGGCGTCACCATCTCGATCAGGGTCGACGCCCCGGCCTTCCGGTCCCCGCGCACCGTGTAGCCGACCTCGTCGCCGAGCCGGACGCCGCGTAGTTCGGCGACACGCGTCGCCGCCGCGCGGGCCGCCACCCGCCGCGGCTGGGTCACCACGACCTTGCCTGTGCTCCCCTGCATCCCCTGCACCGCCTCGGCGACGTACTGCGGCGCCAACGTGGTCTTGCCGGTGCCCGGCGGGGCCTGGACCACGGCGGTGCCGCGGGTGCGTACCGCGTGGATCAGGGCGTCGCGTCCGGCGGCGAAGGGGAGGTCGGTCACCTCACCACCGTAACCCCTCGCGCAGTCCCTCCTGCAGGGTCATGGCCAGGTACGGCACCGCGACGGCGAGGTAGCAGACCGCGGACACCGCCGCGCCGGACAGCCACGTCCACGCGTCGCCGGCGGTGTCGGCATCCTGACCGGTGTGCAGCCTGTTCAGGCCGATGGCCGCCTGCACCAGCGCGCACAGCAGCAGCACGACCTGCACGAGGACCACGTAGCCGCGCGCCGACGGGGCGCGGGGTCCGTCGTCCAGCCACTCCGGTCGCACCAGGTGCGGACGCGAGCGCGTGGCGAACAGGAACACCAGGATGATCTGCCCGACGAGCGGGATGAAGCCGTACAGCAGGCATGCCGCGGGGTAGCCCGCGTCGTGCAGGCGCCGACAGCTCAACGCCAGCACCGGGATCACCACGAGCAGCCAGGTGAGGCCGGCGACGGTGGAGTAGACCTCGTCCGGCGGTGTCCGGAGGTTTTCGCGCAGCAGGCGGTAGGCCAGCGTGACCAGGACGTACGCCAGCATGATCCACCAGAAGCCGCTCCGGGAGGTCAGCCCGCTGAAGCGGTTCCAGCGCACGAAGAAGTCGACGAGAGCCTGAAGGAGGGTGTGGGGGTGGGACCGGTGAGGGAGGGGTTCCTGAGTTTTATCTTGGAGAGAGGAAGTCGAGGATGTCACGGTCGTCCATGCTAGGTCACGACCCCCGGGGCACGGCAGGGTTCCCACAGGAGGGCTACAGTGGCCTCCTATGGGACTGAAGGAGAAAGCGGTCTCCGTCGCCGGCAGGATCACCGACGCGGTACGCATAGGAAACGGACTTGACCAGCGAGACCTCGCCCCGGTGGGGTGGTTCGCCCACGAGCAGGCGGTGCAACGCCTGAAGGACAGCTTCGACGCCGTCCCACCCGGCAGCCGGGTACGGCTGGCGAAGAAGACGTCCAACCTCTTCCGGGGACGCTCCAGCGACGCCGTCGGGCTGGACGTCTCGGGCCTGCACGGCGTGATCGCCGTGGATCCGGTGGCGTGCACCGCCGACGTGCAGGGCATGTGCACCTACGAGGACCTCGTCGACGTGCTGCTGCCCTACGGGCTCGCACCGACGGTGGTGCCGCAGCTCAAGACCATCACCCTCGGCGGGGCGGTCACCGGCATGGGCGTGGAGTCCACGTCCTTCCGCAACGGGCTGCCGCACGAGGCCGTCCTGGAGATGGACGTGCTCACCGGCACCGGCGAGATCCTCACCTGCTCGCCCACGCAGAACACCGACCTGTACCGCGGCTTCCCCAACTCCTACGGGGCCCTGGGCTACAGCGTGCGGCTCACCGTGCGGTGCGAGCGGGTGGAACCCTACGTGGACCTGCGGCACGTGCGCTTCGACGACGTGACGTCGCTGACCGAGGCGCTCGACCGCATCGTGACCGACAAGGAGTACGACGGCGAGCGCGTCGACTACCTCGACGGCGTGGTCTTCAGCCTTCAGGAGAGCTACCTGGTGCTGGGCCGCGCCACCGACGAGCCCGGTCCGACCAGTGACTACACCCGGGAGCGCAGCTACTACCGCTCGCTGCAGCACCCGGCCGGCGTGCTGCGCGACAAGCTGACCGTGCGCGACTACCTGTGGCGCTGGGACGTCGACTGGTTCTGGTGCAACCGGGCCTTCGGTGCGCAGAACCCCACGGTCCGCACCCTGTGGCCCCGCGACCTTCTGCGATCCAGCTTCTACTGGAAGATCATCGGCTGGGACCGTCGTTTCGATCTGGCCGACCGTATCGAGGCACACAACGGGCGTCCGCCGCGTGAGCGGGTGGTGCAGGACATCGAGGTCACCCCGGAAAACCTGCCGGAGTTCCTGACCTGGTTCTTCACCACCTGCGAGATCCAGCCGGTGTGGCTGTGCCCGATCCGCCTGTCGGACGATGCCTCCTGGCCGCTGTACCCCCTGTCACCGGGGGAGACGTGGGTGAACGTGGGTTTCTGGAGTTCGGTGCCGGCCGACCAGATGGGGCCGGACGCCCCGGAGGGCGCCTTCAACCGCGAGATCGAGCGCGTGGTCTCCGACCTGGGCGGGCACAAGTCCCTGTACTCCGAGGCGTTCTACACCGAGGAGAAGTTCGCCGAGCTGTACGGCGGTGAGCGTCCCGGGGAGCTCAAGGCGGTCTTCGACCCCGACGGGCGGTTCCCGGGACTGTACGAGAAGACCGTGCGCGGCGTGTGACCGGCACGGAAGACAGATACACGAAGACGAAGAAGACGCAGATGACGCAGAGGACACAGAGGAGAGAAATGAACAGGGGTTTCACGCCGCTGACGGTGGGAGAGATCGTCGACAAGGTCATCACGCCGCCGGCGCCGTTCCGGGTGACCGCCTTCGACGGGTCGACCGCCGGGCCGGCGGACGCGGAGCTGGTGCTGGAGATCACCTCGCCGGACGCGTTGGCCTACATCGTCACCGCCCCCGGTGACCTGGGCCTGGCCCGGGCCTACATCACCGGCAGCCTGCGCATCAGCGGGGACGAGCCGGGACACCCGTACCTCGTCTTCGACCACCTCCAGCACCTCTACGACCAGATCCGCCGCCCCTCGGCGAAGGAACTGCTGGACATCGGCCGGTCGCTCAAGGCGATGGGTGCGATCAAGCTGCAGCCCGCCCCGGAGCAGGAGACGCTGCCCGGCTGGAAGCGCGCCATGCTGGAGGGGCTCTCCCGGCACTCCCCGGAGCGGGACAAGGAGGTCGTGAGCCGCCACTACGACGTGGGCAACGACTTCTACGAGCTCTTCCTCGGCGACTCCATGGCCTACACCTGCGCCTACTACCCGGAGTTCGAGGGCGAGGACCAGGTCACCGGCCCCGACGGCGGCTGGGGTTACGCCCAGTGGGAGAAGGGCGCGGTGGCCAACGGGCCGCTGACCCAGGCCCAGGACAACAAGCACCGGCTGGTCTTTGACAAGCTGCGGCTCAACGCGGGCGACCGGCTGCTGGACGTGGGCTGCGGCTGGGGCGGCATGGTCCGCCACGCCGCGCGCAACGGTGTGAAGGCCGTGGGCGTGACCCTCTCCCGCGAGCAGTACGAGTGGGGCAAGGCGAAGATCGAGGAGGAGGGCCTGCAGGACCTCGCCGAGGTGCGCTGCATGGACTACCGCGACGTGCCGGAGTCCGACTTCGACGCGGTCAGCGCGATCGGCATCCTGGAGCACATCGGTGTGCCCAACTACGAGGACTACTTCTCGCGCCTGTACGCCAAGCTGCGCCCGGGCGGCCGGATGCTCAACCACTGCATCACCCGCCCGCACAACCGGAAGACCAAGACCGGCCAGTTCATCGACCGCTACATCTTCCCCGACGGCGAGCTCACCGGCTCCGGCCGGATCATCACGATCATGCAGGACACCGGCTTCGACGTGGTCCACGAGGAGAACCTGCGCCCGCACTACCAGCGCACCCTGCACGACTGGTGCGAGCTGCTGGCGTTGAACTGGGACGACGCCGTCCACCTCGTCGGCGAGGAGACGGCCCGCCTGTTCGGCCTGTACATGGCCGGTTCGGAGTGGGGTTTCGAGCACAACGTGATCCAGCTCCACCAGGTCCTGGCGGTGCGCCCGGACGAGTCCGGCCATACCGGGGTGCCGGTCCGCCAGTGGTGGAGGTCCTGACGGTAACCTCGTCACGATGAGAACGATCACGCGAGGTGCCGTCCGGGCGGGTGCTGCGGTGGTGCTGTGCACGCCGTTGCTGCTGGGGGCCTGCACCATCGGAGACCCGGAGCCCGACGACGACGCCCCCGGCGGGTCCGTGGGCACCGAACCGCCGCCGGACAAGCCCGTTCCCGAGTCCGACGCCGCCGGCGAGGAGGACGGCGCAGAGGACGGCGAGTCAGACGCCGTGCCGGACGACGAGGACCCGGACCAGCCGGACGTGGACCCGGCGGAGACCGACCCGGGCTCCCCGGGCGCCCGCGGTCTGGCCATCGGCGACTGCGTGGCGGACATGGGGCAGCTCGAGGGCACCGGCGACATCGACCTGGTCGACTGCGCCGAGCCCCACGCCGGTGAGGTGTTCGCGCAGGCGGACATCGCCGGCAAGACCCTCTTCCCCGGCAACGAGCAGCTCGGCGAGGAGGCCGGCGGCATCTGCGGCGGTGATGCTTTCACCACCTACGTCGGGGTGGGGTACGCGGACTCCGCGCTGGACGTGGTCACCATGATGCCGTCGAAGGAGAGCTGGGCGCAGGAGGACAGGACGGTGACCTGTGTGGTCACCGACCCGAACATGGACGGGATCGACGGCAGCCTAGAGCAGAGCTGGCGCTAGCGGGGACGAGGGAACAGAACCCGGGTACTGCAGATTTCGCACCTCATAAGCATCTGACTCTTGCAAAAGGCCAGGTCAGATTTAAAGAGGCTTCTTATGAGGTGCGAAATCTGCTGTGGGCCGGGTGCTGTCGGGGGACACCCCGTCCAGGAACGCGACCCTACCGCTCCAGCAGGGTCACCAGTTTCTGACGGTTGGACTCCACCAGGTGCGCGACGGTGAACTCCCACGCCTGCGTGGACGGCAGCCGCAGCCGCCGCTCGACGTCCTCGAGGAGGGCGTCCACCAGGGCGGGGACGGCCGGGGCGGTCGTGCCGTCCTGCGCGGGGATCATGGTCACCGCCTCCGGTGAGCCCCACACCGCCGGGTCGGCGATGAAGAGGTGGCCCTGCGCCGCGGCGTAGCCGAGGGCGGCGTCGCGCAGGTCGGAGAGCTGGTCGTCGGTGATCTCACCGGCCGTCCAGGCGTCCTCCACCAGCGGGACGCGGTCGACCGGCTGGTGGGCGTCCACGATGCCCTCGACGAGCTGCGTGGGCAGGGTGACCAGAGCGCGGGAGGCGGCGGAGTAGACGTCCGCGGCGTCGAGGTAGGGCCGTCCGGCCACGATGGTGCGGGCCAGCTCGCGGCTGGCGGTCATGAAGGACAGCAGGGTGGTCAGCTGCTCCGCCGGGGCGGAGTTGAAGCTGCGGACGTCGCGCACGGCCGGCGAGGACGCCGGGCGGGTGGCGAACAACGGGGAGAAGGATGGCGTGTACATGACCCCATGCTGGACGCCCGGTGTTTCCGTGTAGTTACCGTTCCGGGAAGAACTCGGACGCCAGGGCGTCCAACGCCTGGACGACCACGTCGGTCTCCGCCTCGTCGGTGATCGTGATGCGCACGCCCTCACCGTCGAAGCAGCGCACCGCCACGCCGAACTCACCGATGGCTTCCTCGAATGCGGCGGCACGGTCGTGCAGGTCCAGCCACACGAAGTTGCCCTGGGAGGGGATCCGCCAGGCCTCGGGGATGTGCTCCAGCACGCGCGTGCGCTGGGTCACCGTCTCCTCCGTGCGCTGGAGCAGCTCGTCCCGGGCGGCGATGCTCGCCACCGCGGCGGCCTGGGCGACGGCGCTGACGCTGAAGGGGATGCAGACCTTGTTGACCGCCTCGATGAACTCCGGGCGCCCCACCAGGTAGCCCACCCGCAGGCCGGCCAGCCCGTAGGCCTTGGAGAAGGTCCGCGCGATCGCCAGGTTCGGGAAGTCCGCGAGCAGGCCCAGGCCGTCGGGGAAGTCGTCCTCGCGGACGTACTCGATGTACGCCTCGTCCAGCAGCACCTGGACGTCCTCCGGCACCGCGCGCAGGAACGTGATGAGCTCCTCGCGCGACACCGTGGTGCCGGAGGGGTTGTTCGGGTTGCACACGATGACCAGCCGGGTGTGCTCGTTGATGGCCGCGGCCATCGCCGGCAGGTCGTTGCTGTGCCCGGCGGTGAGCGGCACCTCCACCGGCGTCGCGCCGGCGACGCGCACCAGGATCGGGTACGCCTCGAAGCTGCGCCACGGGTAGACGACCTCGTCCCCGGCGTCGCCGCCACGGCACGTCGCCAGCACGGCCTGCTCGATCAGGGAGGACGACCCGGCGCCGACGGCGACGTTGTCGGCGTCCAGCAGCAGCGAGGACGGCCCGGCGAGCCACTCGGAGATGGTGGTGCGCAGCTCGTGGGAGACGATGTCCGGGTACCTGTTGGCCGTGGCCAGTGCCTCGGCGGCGGCCCTGGTCACCCCGGGGAGCGGCCCCTGGGAGGACTCGTTGCTCGAGAGCTTCACGGGGTGGCCGTGGAGGCTGCCGGGGACGTACGTGGGGAGGGAGGTGAGGTCGGCGCGGATCATGCGGTCAAGAATAGTCTCCGGCAGGTTTTGATCTGGTGCGGGGGGCTGATGTATGGTTCGAGTCGTCCGTCACGCACGTGGCGGCATGGAGGCGTGCCAGAGCGGCCGAATGGGACTCACTGCTAATGAGTTGTCTGCTTAACGGCGGACCGGAGGTTCAAATCCTCTCGCCTCCGCCACTTCAGTTTCCTCAGGCTTTTCGTGAGGACGTGTCGTCAGCCGTCCGGTTCTTGTGGTGAGTTACCGGACATTCAGGGCGTGGTCCCGCTATATGGGGTGTGTGGTGTACCCCGGGATCGCGTGACACGTCCCGTCTGGTGGTGTGCCGAGGAATCTGGAGTCGCTGGAAACAGCGTCGCGCCCGTAGCTCAACGGATAGAGCATCTGACTACGGATCAGAAGGTTGGGGGTTCGAATCCCTCCGGGCGCACGCTTTTCTTGGGTGAGCCCCCGCTCACGGTGTTCTTCACCGTCGGCGGGGGCTCACTCGTTTCCGCCATAAGAGTCGTGACGTGCTGATACGGTCGGCTCATGACCTTCACCACGCTCATCACCGGCGCGAGCTCAGGCCTCGGCGCCGAACTCGCCCGCCAGTCCGCCGCCGCCGGCCACGACCTCGCGCTCTGCGCCCGCCGGACGGAGCGCCTGGACGCCCTCGCCGCGGAGATCGCGGCGTCCTGCCCTGCGGTCACCGTGCGCACCTACGCGCTGGACGTGACCGACCCCGACGCGGTGCGCGAGGTCTTCCAACGGGCGGACGCCGAGGCACCGCTGGACCGCGTGGTGGTCAACGCGGGGTTGGGCAAGGGGCGCAAGGTCGGCTCCGGCAAGCCGGAGGCCAACCGCGAGACCGCCACCACCAACGTGCTCGGCGCGCTGGCGCAGGCGGAGGCGGGCATGGAGATCTTCCGGGCCCGCGGTGCCGGGCACCTGGTTCTGGTGTCCTCTGTGACGGCGCTGCGCGGCAACCGCAAGGCGATGACCACTTACGGTGCCACGAAGGCCTTCGTGGCGAGCCTGGGTGAGGGGCTGCAGTCGGAGCTGCTGGCGTCGGGGGCTGGTGGTATTGACGTGACGGTGCTGCTGCCCGGCTACATCCGCTCGGAGATGAACGAGAAGGTCGAGCAGAAGACCCGGTTCATGGTCGACACCGAGACCGGGGTCCGCTCGATGATGGCGGCGATCGAGGCGCGGAAGCGACGGGCGCTGGTGCCCGGGTGGCCGTGGCGGCTCATCGGCCCGCTGCTGAAGGTGCTGCCGTTGAAGGTGGTTTCGAAGCTGGTGTGATCGGCGATCTACCAGGCGCTTTGCTGCTTTCCGGGGTGGCGTGTAGGCTATGGTCTCGTTGCAGAGATGCAACGGCGCGCCCGTAGCTCAACGGATAGAGCATCTGACTACGGATCAGAAGGTTGGGGGTTCGAATCCCTCCGGGCGCACCATTCAAACGGCCCCGTCATCTTCCCGGATGGCGGGGTTTCGTGCTGCGCGGGCGATCCCGCGTCGCGTGCCGGATTCGTCCCGTCGTTGACAGGGGGTCGGACGGGGCGCGGGGTTCGCGGGAGTCGCGACAGGATGGGCCCGCCGGAACCTCACCGCCGGAACTTGGCCGCGGTGTGGATGAACGCGCCGATCATGTCCGGCCAGCGCGCCACGTCCTGCGGGGAGTAGGCCGTGGCCAGCTGGGAGCCCGGCAGCAGCAAGTGCAGTTCCTCGGCCACCGCCACCGGATGCGCGGGGTCGCCGATCCAGGCCAGGATCAATGTGGGGATCCGGCGTTCCCCGAGGGCGGCGATACGCTCCCGGGAAGGCAGGTCGTTGCCCGCCGCCCCGCGGAACACCGTGGGCAGCAGATCCTCCGCCACGTCCGGCATGGTGAACGGCACCTCGGTGCTGCGTGCCGGCGGCGCGGGCTCCGCACGGGTCGTCTCGGCGAAGGCGGCCAGGCCGTGCTCCTCGACGAACTGTGCGGAACGCTCGTACATGCCCGCCCGGTCCCCGCGCAGCTCCCAGGCCGTCGGCGGGATGCACAACGTCATGGACGCGTAGTCGTGCCCGGCCGCCGCGGAGGTCAGGATCGTCGCGGCCCCCATCGACTGGCCGACCACGTGCACCGGCGCGTCCGGGGAGAACTCGGTCGCCACGTCCTCCAGGTCGCGGGCCAGGGAGGTCCACCGGTAGGCCGCCGGGTGCTCGGGCCCGGACGACCGGCCGTGGCCACGGGCGTCGTAGCGCAGCACGCGCAGTGCGTCCTGACCTGCGGTGAGGTCGAGGCCGAGGGCCACGTCGCGGGCACGGCTGGAGGTCAGCCCGTGCAGCTGGACCACCGGGGTGCCGTCCACGGGACCCCAGATGTCGTGAGCGAGGGAGGAGAGGGCGTCTGTCTTGTCAGGTGTGCGACTCATGCAGGAAATCCGTGTGTAATCCCACGGCCCTATCGTCCGTGGGTATGAGACTGACAACTGTAGCCCGTATGGAGCTCGCCGCAGGACAGGTACACGTCTTCGACCAGACGGTGTCCCCCGTGTCTGCTGTCGCGCAGGACGGCCACGCCCCGTCCTTCGACCAGGCGCGCCACGCCGCCGCGGGCTCGCGCCCGGGCAGCTGGATGGCCGTCGCCTTCGCCGTCCCGCCCGTCGGACGCGGACGCCTCGCCGCGGCGTGGGACCGGGTCGTGGCACGTCACGGCACGCTGCGCACCGTGCTCACGCAGGACGCAGGACGCATCCGCGTGCAGGACGTGCAGGTCACGGCCGGCCGTTGGCGCCGTGCGGGCGATCGCACGCAGGATCCGCGCGCCGTGCTGCGCGGGGTCTTCGACGAGGCGTGCGAGCCCTTCGGCTCCCCGTCGCACCGGCTCAGTGTGGTCGACCACGGCGACGGCACGTGCACCGCCGTCATCGGCCTGGACCACAGTCACACCGACGCATGGTCGCTGCTGGTGCTGGTGCGCGACATGCTCGCCGCACTGGAAGATGCTCCACTCCCGCCTGTGCCCTCCTTCGGTGATCACGTCCGCGCGCTTGCGGGCCGCGACGCCGCCCCGGCGCACGTGCGTGAGCGGTGGCGCCGGATCATGGAGGAGGGCGACCGCGACATGCCGGTGTTCCCCCTCGACCTGGGCGACGTCTCCGAACCCCGCGACGAGGTCGTCGAGGTGCTCGACGTGTTGGACGCCGCGGGCGTGGCGCGTCTGGAACGCGCCGCCGAGGCCCGCGACGTCCGGTTGCTGCCGTTGGCGGTGAGCGTGCTCACCCAGGTCAACCGGGACATGGGGGCGGGGCGGCTGCGCGCGGTGTTCCCCGTGCACTCCCGGCGCGGACCGGCCGACGACCCGGCGCGGTGGGCGGACTCGGTGGGCTGGTTCATCACCAACTCCGTGCTGGACTGCGACTCGGTCGACCCGGCCGCGTGCGCCACCGCGGTGCGCGACGCGATCACCCTGGGCTCCTACCCGTTGGAGCCGTTGCTGCGCCCGTGGGGCGGGATGCCGAACACGCCGGGCATGTTCGCCCTGTCGTGGCTGGACAACCGTCGGCTTCCGGTGCAGGTGCCGGACGCCGCACACCCGCAGCACGTCTCGGCGTGGATCCGCACCGACGGGGTGATGGTGTGGTTCGTCCTCAACGACGACGGCATGCACCTGCGGGTGCGCTACCCCGGCACCGCCCAGGCGGTGGCGACGGTGGGGCAGTGGGCGCGGCGGGTCGCCGACGGGCTGCGCGCGCTCGGCTCAGACGACCCCGTTCTCGTAGGCGAAGACCACGACCTGAGCCCGGTCGCGTAGGCGCAGTTTCTGCAGCACCTTGCGCACGTGGGTCTTCACCGTCTCCTCCGAGATGAACAGCACCTCGGCGATCTCGGCGTTGGAGCGACCCGTGGCGATCTGTTCGACGGTCTCGCGCTCCCGCGGCGTCAGCGAGGCCAGTTCGGTGGACGCCCGGCGTGGGGCGGAGCGCGGCGAACGCGCCACCGCGTCGGCGATGAGGCGTCGGGTGACGGTGGGGGCGAGCAGAGCCTCGCCGGTGACGGACAGGCGCACGGCGCGGGCGAGCTCGTCGGCCGGGGCGTCCTTCAGAAGGAACCCGGAGCAGCCGATGCGCAGCGCCTCGTAGACGTAGTCGTCGAGGTCGAAGGTGGTGAGCATGATGATCCGTGGGGCGGGGTCCAGCCCGGAGGACAGGATGCGCCGGGCCGCCTCGAGCCCGTCCATCACCGGCATGCGCACGTCCATGAACACCACGTCCGGGTGCAGGCGGGTGGCCTGCTCCACGGCCTGGGCACCGTCGGCGGCGTCGCCGAGCACGGTGATGCCCTCGCGTGAGTTCAGCAGCGCGGCGAAGCCCTGGCGCACCATCGCCTGGTCGTCGACCACGAGCACGGTGGTGGGTGCCGTGGAGGACGCAGGGGTGGGTGCCGGGTTGTCGGTCATGGGGGTCACGTTACCGGGTGGGTGCGGGCACGGCGGCGGTGACGGTGAAGCCGCCGTCGGCGGCGGGCAGGGCGGTGAACGTGCCGCCCACGGCGCGCACCCGGGCGGACATGCCCTGGATGCCGGCCCCGCCGCTGTGCTCAGGGGGGACGATGGCGTCCGGTGCGGCCGGGCCGTTGTCCACCGTCAGTGTGACCCAGACTTGGTCCCCGCCGTCACCGTCCAGCTCCAGCCCCACCAGCACCGCGGACCCCGGGGCGTGGCGCGAGGCGTTGGACAGCGACTCCTGCAGCACCCGGTGCAGCACCACGCCGGTGGTGTCGTCGAGACGGGCGGACACCGCCGTGACGTCCTGCGGCGACCAGGACACGTCCACCCCGGCGCGCCGGGCGGCCTGCAGCGTGGGGCCGATCTGGTCGGTGCCCACCGGGGTGGTGGCCCCGTCCTCGGCGTCGCTGCGCAGCACCCCGAGCAGTTCGCGCACCTGGTTGAGGGCCTCGCGGGCGGTGTCGGAGAGGGAGTCGAACTCCGCGTGGATCGCCGGGGTCACCCCCTGCAGGCGGTAGGGGGCGGACTGCGACTGCACCACGATCATCGACATCTGGTGGGCGACGACGTCGTGCAGGTCGCGCACCAGACGGTTGCGTTCCTCGGCCATCACCCGCATCTCCGACTGCTCGCTGGTGCGGGTCTCCTCCAGGCGCAGGTCCCGGCGGGAGGCCAGCAGCCAGCGCACCAGCAGGAACAGCACCGTCCACACGGTCACGCCCACGACCCAGCCGACGCGGGCACCGTCCGGGTTGGTGAGCATCAGGACCCCGGTGGCGGCCACGGCGAGGATGACCGAGTTGCGTGGGGCGCGCACCACCACGACCGCCAGGGTGAACGCCAGCGCCAGGTGGAAGGGCACCGGCCAGCTGAGCATGTAGGTCTCCTCAGTGCGCAGCGGGGCGCTGATGAGGCAGGCCAGCACGACCGCCAGCCAGGACGGCACCGGGTGCCACAGGCTGGTCAGCACCGGCAGCGTACCGACGGCGGCGAGCAGCGGCACGATCGCGGCATTGAGTCCGTGGGTGACGAAGTAGGTCGGCCAGGCCACCGTGAACAGGACCGCGGTGAACAGCGCCACGAGCAGCAGCACCTGCGGGGTCACGCCGGCGCGCGAGGCGGGACCGGACACGGCGCGCACCGTCGAGTCGGTGGCACGCGCGATCGCGCCGCGAAACGGTCGGGTGGGCTGGTCGCTGCGTCTCATGCCTGTGACGCTAGTCGGCGGTGCGGCCACCCGGATCCCCCTGGAGAGTGAGATCCACAATCACCCTGCGGAGGGATCCGCGCGGGGAAGGACGCTGCCTAGCGTTCCGGGGCATGTCACGTCGTAGAAGAGTCGCCGCCACCGTCCTGATGTCCGCCGCCGTCGTGCTCCTCACGGGGGCCACGTCCACCCCGACCGCCGGGTCCACGGCGGTGACCCCGCAGCCCGTGGGCGCGGTGGCCGCCGCCGAGACGCTCGCCGCGGGGGAGCCCGGGACGTCCTACCTCCCCGCCGAGCTGGTTGCGGAGCTCGGCTACCGGCCCGGGACACAGGAAGGTACGCAGGACAGCACGCAGGACAACGCCGGCTCCGCCACGAACCCCACCGGCGACTGTTCCTCGCCGGTGCCGTTGCCGGAGTCCTTCGAGCCGGCGTGCATGACCCACGACCTGGGCTACGACCTGCTGCGAGTGGCCCACCGCACCGGCGAGACCATCCCGGAGCACACCCGCGCCGCACTCGACCGGCAGATGGCCGCCCAGATGGCGGCGTCCTGCGACGGGGCGACCGCGTGCCGGGCGGTGGCGGGTGTCGCCTACGCCGGCGTGGCGGTCAACACCGTGCGCCAGCACAACGGCGCACCGGTGGAGGAGTGGTTCCCGTGGTGAACCGGGGCAGGACGCTGCTCACGGCGGCGGTGGTGCTGGCGGCGTTGTCGCAGTCCGTGGCGCCGGCCGCGGCGGCGACGTGGTGGGCCTTCGACCGGGGGCCGCTGGCCCAGCACCCGCGCGACGTGCTCACCGAGCCCGCCGCGTCCGGCGCGGTGCGTGTCTACGGCGACCACCCGGGGCAGGACGCCACGGCCGCCGCGCGCGACACCGTCGACGAACTCGTCGACGCCGGTGGTCTGGAGCGTGGCATCGTGCTGGTCACCCTGCCCACCGGTTCCGGGTGGGTGGACCCGGTGCAGGTGGAGGCCGTGGAGGACTGGGCCGACGGGGACGTGGCGAGCGTCGCGGTGCGTTATGCGCGCACCCCCTCGGCCGTGGCGTACCTGATGCGCCCGGAGCTCGCCGAGCAGTCGGCGACGGCGCTGTTGCGTGAGGTCACCGAGCGCGTGGAGGAGCTGGACGCCGCGCGGCGTCCGGCGGTGGTGGTGCAGGGGCAGAGCCTCGGCGTCGGCGCGGGGCTGGCGGCGGTACGGCAGCTGGCGCAGGACGGTGCGGCCGCGCCGGCCGCCCAGCTGTGGCAGGGCCGTCCCGGTACCGTCGCCGCGCCGGCCGAGGACCGGTGCACCGTCGACGAGATCAACGACGACGACCCGGTGGCAGCCCTCGGCCCCGGTCTGCTGCTCGACCCCGTCGCCGCGGTCGGGGTGCTGGCGGACCTGCCCGGCTCGGCGTCGTCCACGGCCGGCACGCGGCACAGCTACCGTCCGGTGCTGCCGCCGCAGGGGTGCGTGGGGGATCAGTCCCCGGACACGTCCCCGGACACGTCCCCGGACACGTCACCGAGGAAGGCGAGCTGGTCGGCGACGACGGCGTCGAAGTCCGCCCCGGAGTAGATGTCGAAGTGGCCGGCGTCGTATTCCTTGACCACACCCTGCGGCGCGCGGGCCACGTGGCGACGACTCGCCGCCACCGGGGCCACGGAGTCCACCCGGCACAGGCAGAACAGGGCGGGCACGGTCAGCTTCCGGGCGTACCCGCCGGGCCGGGAGGTGAGGATGCCGGGCACGATCCGGGCGGCCACCTCGTTACGGAAGGTGGAGTCCGGTGGGACGAGGCCGAGGTAGCCGTCGATCACGTCGTCGGCGGTCATCAGGGCGGTGTCGCCGGCCCCGCCGGCGGTCGCCACCGTCACCGGGTCACGGCCCAGCAGCGACGCGGCGATGTCGCGCACCGCCCGCAGCGTCAGCTTCGCCGAGACCACCGGCGGGATGCGCAGCACCGAGGCCACCCCGTCGGTGAACGGGCACTGCGCGATCACGGCGTCCACGGTGCCCGGCGAGCCCGGCTCCGCCGTGGCCCCGACGTGGATCGCGTGCCCGCCGGAGAAGGACGCCCCCCACGCGACCACGGGGGCCTCGCCGGGCAGGGTGTGGGCGAAGGCCACCGCCGCCGCCCAGTCCTCACGCTGACGCCGCACACTGAGCAGCTGACGGGGACGGCCGTCGCTGGCGCCGAAGTACCGGTAATCGAACACCAGGCAGCGGTAGCCGTGCGCCACGAATCGCTGCGCGAAGGCGTCCAGCCCCATGTCCCGGACCGCGCCGAGCCCGTGGGCCATCACCAGCGTCGCCCGCGGTGGTGTGTCTGGTGCGGTGTCTGGTTCGTAGAGCCAGGCCGCACAGTTCACCTGGCCGGACAGGAAGGTCACGTCGGTGCGTTGTCCCATGAAACAAGGGTGCACGGCGCAGGCCGGATCCGCAACGGTGTTCTACACTCAATAACGGACAAGAGGATCATGTGAGGAGAGCTAATGACTGACAGTGACGGCTGGGGCCGCGGGCCCGGTGACCGGGACCAGACGCCGCAGTGGGGACAGGCCGCCGGTGGTCAACCTGACTGGGGACAGTCGTTCCAGCAGCAGCCGCCCCAGTACTCTCAGCCGCCGCAGGAGCCGCAGGGTCCGCAGGGTTCCGGCGCGGGACGCATCCTCCTGGTCGTCATCCCGGTGTTGATCATCGTCCTCGTCGCCGCGTTGCTGGTCTGGAAGTGGGACGACCTCTTCGGCGGTGGCGGCGACGACTCCGCCCAGTCACCGACGATCAGCCGGCAGACCACGCAGGCCGACGAGACCTCTTCCTCAGCCCCCTCGAGTTCCTCGGCGCCGTCGACGACGTCGAGTCAGAGCCGTCCCGACCGTGCGGACCTGCCCGCCGGTGCCGAGCCGGTCAACGCCGCCGCCCGCGCCGGCGAGCCCACCGGTGACTTCAACTCCGTGTACAAGTCCCCGCCGTCGGGCGACACCTACACCAGTGACGAGTTCGCCCAGGCCGTGCGCGACGCCTTCGTGGAGGCCTACCTCGACAACCGCGAGACCGACCAGGATCTCACCGTGACCAGCCCCGTCAACGGCACGTCCTACCGGATGAGCTGTACCGACGAGGGCAGCTACGTGCACTGCTCCGGCGGCAACGACGCGAATGTCTACATTGCGTAGCCGGGCCGGGGGCGTCAGGGGCGCCAGGGGCCTTGCCGCGGTCGTGCCCGTGACCGCGGCGCTGCTGCTCGGCGGCTGCGTGATCGGCGACGTCGACCGTGACGGGGAGACGGCCCAGCAGACGGCCCAGCAGACGGCAGGGGAGAGCACCACCGCACAGACCCCGGACCCGACGACTGGCCCGACGAGCCCGGCGCCGACGTCTTCGGCGTCATCCTCACCGCAGGTCGGCGCCCTCGAGGTCCCGGAGGGATCCGGCAGCGCCGGGGTGGCCCTGCTCGACGACGGTGACCTGCGCACCGGCGGATCCCTGGCCGACCTCGCCGACGCCGCCTGGTCGACCAGCAAGGTCCCCGTGGCCGTCGCCGCACTCACCAACGCCGGTGCTGACGACCAGAACGGGCTCGACGGGCTGATGCGTCAGGCGATCACCGTCTCCGACAACGACGCCGCCGAGGCGCTCTGGGCCTCCCTCGGTGACGAGGCGGCCGCGGCCGCCGCCACGCAGGACGTCCTGCGCCAGGGCGGCGACACCACGACGACCGTCCCGGCGCAGAAACGCCGCGCGGAGTTCAGCACCTTCGGCCAGACCACCTGGGCGCTGGGCGACCAGGCCAGGTTCGTCGCCGGACTGCGCTGCGTCGCCGGCTCCGCCCCGGTGCTCGAGGCGATGGGGCAGGTCGCCGCCGGCCAGGACTACGGTCTCGGCCGGCTCGACGGCGCCCGCTTCAAGGGCGGGTGGGGACCCGGCGAGGACGGCACCTACCTGGTCCGCCAGTTCGGGCTCATCCCCGCCGACGACGGCACGATGGTGCCCGTCGCCGTCGCCGCGACCGCCCCCGACGGCAGCTACGCCTCCGCCCAGGTGGTGCTCGACGAGGTCGCCGGGTCCCTGCGCGACACCGTCGCCGGTGCTCACGGTGTGCCCGCCGAGGGTGGTTGCTGACCGGTCCCGGCCGGTGCGTGGATCGTCAGCGAACCGACAGCTGGCGGACTGCGGGAAATGCAGACCCGTCGGCTAATGTCGGATGCTGTGGTACCCAGGTCAAGCAACGCAAGAGCAACCGGAACGCATCACCGCGCGTCGGGCGGCAACGCCGGCGGGCCAGGTGGTGGTGTCGGGAGGAAGGCGAACCAGTACAGTCTCTGGATCGTCGGTGCCCTGCTGCTCAGCGTGTTGAGCGTGGCGGTGTTCCTCAACGGCCTCGCGGCCGACGACGGGGACGAGGCCGAGCGCGACCGCCGTGCGCTGGAGCAGGACGTCGCGGCGTCCTCCGAACCGACGGCGCAGCAGGAGGCCGACGACATCCGGGTGGAACTCGCCGCGGCCGTCGACGAGGTCTCCGCGGAGTTCGGCGTCACCGCCGGGGCGACGATGCGCGCCGGCGGCGGCATCGTGCACGTCGGTGACCTGCAGGACGGCCCGGGGCTGTCCTCGATCAAGGTTCCGGTGTCCATCGCCGCCGTGCAGGCCGCCCTGCGTGAGGGCACGCCCGTGGAGGACCTGACCGAGGACATCGACGCCGCGATCACCGTCTCCGACAACGACGCCGCCCTGCGGCTGTGGCAGTCCCTCGGCGACGACGACGAGGCCGCCACCGCGCTCGGCGCGGTGCTGGCCCAGGGCGGCGACCCCACGGACACGAACGTGGACCGCGACAGCGCCGACTACGAGGGCTTCGGCGACATCGGCTGGACCCTGGACAACCAGACCATCTTCGCCAACCAGATGGCCTGCGTGCTGGGCTCCGAGCAGACCGTCGACGCGATGGGCCGGCTCGCCGAGGAGCACGCCGGAGGCCTCGGCCAGCTGGAGAACGCCCACGTCAAGGGCGGGTGGGGTGACACCGCCGAGGGAAGTTTCATCCTGCGTGAGTTCGGCCTCGTCGGACCCGTCGGCGCACAGGTCCCGGTCTCCATCGGGGTCATCCCCGAGGACGGCAGCGAGGAGACCTCCCGCGCCGCCGTCGCCGAGCTGGCCCAGCGAATCGCCCCGCTGGTGGAGCAGTCCTCCGCCACCGGCGGTGCCGCCGAGTGCCAGGTTGGGCAGAGCCAGGGGCCTGACTAGGGGGCTAGAGGATCCCGATCTTCGCGCCGAGGCTCTCGGCCTGGTGCAGTTGCTCGATCCAGCCCGGATCACCGGGGCGCACCCGGATGAACGGGCGGTTGGACGGTGCCTCGCGGGTGCGTCCGGCGCGCGCCTCGTAGCGCAGCCGGGCGTCGTACCCGTCACCGGTGAGCTGACCCAGGTCCCCGTCGGGGTCGCCGAGGGCCGCGCGGGCGGCGCCGAGCAGCTCCACCGTCTCGTCGAGGGCCGTGACCAGGGCGTCCCGGTTGTTCTCGCACATCGCCTGCACCAGCGGCGGGGCGGTGCCGGCCACGCGGGTGCCGTCGCGGAAGCTCGTCGCCGCCAACGACAACGCCAGCGCGCCACCACGGTCGGCGGTCACCGCCAGCGCCTCGGCGAGCACGTGCGGCAGGTGGGAGACCCGGGCCACCGCGTTGTCGTGGTTTCCGGTGCGTGCCGGCACCACCGCCGCGCCGGTGGCCGTGGCGGTCTCCACGACCCGTCGCCACGTGGTCACCCATGCGTCGTCCTCGCCGGCCTCACCCGCGTTGTCGTGGGTGACGACCCACACCGCGTCGTCGAAGAGGCCGGTGGTCGTGGCGTCCCACCCGGAGTCGGCGGTACCGGCCATCGGGTGGCCGCCCACGTAGCGCTCGGCCAGCCCGTGGGCGCGCACCAGCTCCAGGACCTCCGCCTTCACGCTGACCACGTCCGTCAGCCCGCAGTCCGGGGCGTGGACGGCGACCTCCTCCAGCAGCGAGGGCAGTGCGGGCACCGGTACGCCCAGCACGATCAGGGCGTCCTGCGCGGCGGCGCGGCGCAGCGTGGCGACGAGGTCGGCGGAGACGTCGAAACCGTCGGACGCCGCGGCGTCCACAGTGGCCTGCGACCGGTTCCATCCGAACGCGGGGCGTCCTGCGGCCTGCAGGTCACGCAGCAGGCTGCCGCCGATCAGGCCCAGCCCCAGCACACAGACCGGGAACGGGTCGGCGGGGGCGGGGGACGCTGCTGTGTAGTTCACCTTTCAAGTGTGGCACAGGGCGACTACGGTTAGCGAGCATGAGTGGATTCGTCGTCGCAGCCGAACTCGCCGAGGGTGACGCCGGCGGCGCGTCCTGGCACCTGCGCATCCTGGAACGAGACGTGCCCGACGGGCTGCGGCCCCTGCTGACCGAACTCGGGCGCCTGCGCGCCGCCGGCGTGCTGTTCGCCATGGTCTGTGTGGAGGACGACTGGTGCGCCCTGGTGCGACCCGGCCCGCGCGGCCCCCAGCTGCTGCTCAGCGACGCCTCCGTGGTCGTCGAGGACGACGACGAGCCCGGCATCGGCCTGGCCCGTGACATCCTCGACGAACTCGACGTGGACGGGCCCACCGACGACGACATCGACGACGCCGACGACCCCGACGCCCCCTGGCCCGAGGGCGACTTCGACATCCTCGCCGACCTCGGCGTGAGCGACCAGGTGTTCTCCGTGATCCTCGACGACGGGGAGATGCTGGCCACCGAACAGCTCATGCGCCTGGCCGAGGAGCTGGGCTTCGACGACGACCTGGCCGACATCCTCGACACGCTCGGGTACAGCGGGTGGGAGTGACCGGTTCGGGTCTGCCGGCCACCGTGCGCGACAACCGGGACGACGCCCTGATGCGCCGCGCCCTCGCCGTCGCCGCCACCACGCCCGACGGTGACGTGCCCGTCGGTGCCGTCGTCGTCGACCCCGAGGGGCGGGAACTCGCCGCGGCGACGAACAGGCGGGAGGCCGACGCCGACCCGACCGCCCACGCCGAGGTCCTCGCCCTGCGCGCCGCCGCGGCCGCCCACGGCGACGCCTGGCGGCTGCAGGACTGCACCCTCGTGGTCACCCTGGAGCCCTGTGCGATGTGCGCCGGCGCCGCCGTCGGCGCCCGGGTGGGACGCATCCTCTTCGGCGCCCACGAACCACGCACCGGCGCATGCGGCTCCGTGGTGGACGTGGCACGCGACTCCCCGCTGCACACCGTCGCCGTGCGCGGCGGGGTGCGCACCACCGACTGCGAGGAACTTCTCTCCGGGTTCTTTCGCGACCGGCGCTGATTCTCTATCCTGGGGCGGGTCAGATGCAGTACCCTTTTCCAGAACTTTCACGGAGGTTGAACATCATGGATCTCGGAGGACTCGGCGACAAGGCCAAGAAGGCCGTGAACGACAACCGCGACCAGGTCGAGGACAAGGCCGGCGAGGCCATCGACAAGGTCACGGACGGAGACAAGGCGGACAAGGCCAAGGGCTCACTGAAGGACGGGCTGGACAAGCTCTCCGACAAGTGACCGGCCTGCCGCCCCGAGGGTTCGTCCGCGGGCATTTTGCCCGTGCGGGGCGGTTGCTGCTAACTTAGTCGGCGGTGGCGTGTCCGAGCGGCCGAAGGAACTCGCCTCGAAAGCGAGCGTCGTGTAACAGCGACCGGGGGTTCAAATCCCTCCGCCACCGCCGCAGAGAAACCCTCCCGGGAGACCGGGAGGGTTTCTCGCGTTGCGGGGTGGGATGGGGTGGGCTGGGCTAGGACCGGCGCTGTGGCGGTACGGGGGATGGAGCACATTTCGCACTTCATAAGCAGCCTGTGCGAATCTGACCTGGTCTTATGTGATGATCATCCTCTTATGGGGTGCGAATGTTGTCGGTTCACGCCGTGCGCTTACCCCGGCGATGCCTTGCGGGGGTTGCTTGCCCGGAGAGGTTCCGTCCACAGGTCGACGGGTTAGGATTGGCGTTCGCACTGTGCTCCTACGTGGAAGGCTGGCCTCTCCGTGGCTCTACTCCTGTTCCGGCTCGGCCGGTGGTCCTACCTGAGACGGTGGCTCGTCATCGGGATCTGGGCGGTCCTGCTCGCCGCCGTCGGTGGCGGTTCGCTGGTCATCCAGAAGGGCTACAACGACGTCTTCAGCATCGACGGGGTGCCGTCGCAGCACGCCACGCGCATGCTGATGGACGAGTTCCCGGGCACCGACAACCCGGCCATGGCCTCGGACGTGAACCTGGTGTTCCAGGCCCCGGAGGGCGAGAGCCTCGCCGACGAGAAGTACATGGGGGTGCTCGACGAGGTCGTCGACACCGTGCGCACCACCGTCGACGACTTCGGCGACGACTCGTCCTTCGGCAACCCGGTCACCTACAACGACGAGCAGACCGACCTGGTCATCAACACCTCGACGGAGATGGGGCTCTCGCGCGAGGTCGCCGAGGCGGACGCGGCCAACGTCGCCACGCTCAGCCCGGACGGGCGCACCGGCACCACGTCCTTCTCCTTCGACGTGGACCTGCCGGCGGACGTGACCACCGAGGACAAGGACGCCGTCAACGACGCCCTCGACATCGCCCGCGACGCCGGGCTGAAGGCCGAGGCCGGTGGCGCCGGTTTCGGCGACCCGATCGTGATCGAACCGATCAGCGAGGCCGTCGGCCTGCTGGCGGCGTTCATCATCCTGTTCATCACCTTCGGCTCGCTCATCGCCGCGGGCATGCCGCTGATCAGCGCGATCGTGGGCGTGGGCCTCGGCGCGCTCGGCATCACCGGTGCCACCGCCTTCGTGCCGCTGAACAACATCACCCCGGTGCTCGGCATCATGCTGGGCCTGGCCGTGGCCATCGACTACGCCCTGTTCATCATGAGCCGCTACCGCGACGAACTACGTCACGGCAGATCGAGGGCGGACGCCACGGGCCTGGCGGTGGGCACGGCCGGTTCGGCGGTGGTCTTCGCCGGCCTGACGGTGATCATCGCACTGGTCGGCCTACGCGTGGCGAACATCGAGTTCCTCTCCTACATGGGTTATGCTGCGGCGGCGACGGTGCTGCTGTCCGTCTTCGTGGCACTGACCCTGGTCCCCGCACTCTTCGGCGCCTTCGGCGACCGCGTCTTCCGGAAGGACGCCGCGACGGGTGCGCGCGTGCGCGAGGGCATGAGTATGGAGGAGGCGGACGCGGCCGTCGCCGCGTCGTTGGCGTCCGGCTCGCGCGGGAAACGTGGGGGACGTGAGGGACGCAGCAAGCGCGGGAAACACGGCCAGCACGAGAAGCCGACCCGCGCAGCATCCGGCACGAAGTCCGGCAAGCCGCTCGGCACGCGCTGGGTGGAGCTGGTGCACCGCGCGCCCGGCGGGTTCCTGCTGCTGGTGGTCGTGTCGCTGGTGCTGCTGACCCTGCCGGCGATGAACCTGCAGCTGTCCCTGCCGTCGGACAAGACCTCCACGCTGGACACCACCCAGCGCCAGTCCGCCGAGATGCTGGAGGAGGGGTTCGGTGCCGGGCGTAACTCCCCGTTCCTCGTCATCGTCAACACCGACAATGTGGACCCGACCTCCTCGGCCCTGTCGCCGCTGGTGAGGGGTGGGGTTGAGCCTGCCCAGGCCGCGTTCGTCACGGTGAAGGACCGGTTGGCCAACAACGTCGGGGTGAAGCACTCCCAGCTCATCGCCGCCTCCGAGGACGGCTCGACCGCGCAGATCCTCGTCACCCCGGAGACCGGGCCCACCGACGAGCGCACCGCCCAGCTGATCCAGCAGCTCCGCGCCCAGCAGGAGGTCCTGGAGAACGAGACCGGCGTGGACATGGGCATCACCGGGCTGGTGCCGATCCAGCAGGACGTCACCGACCGCCTGGCCGACGCCATGCCGATCTACCTGGCGTTGGTCGTGGGGCTGGCGCTGGTGCTGCTGCTGATGGTCTTCCGCTCGCTGATGGTGCCGGTGATGGCGGCCGCGGGCTTCCTGCTGTCCGTCGGCGCGGCGTTCGGTGTGACCGTCCTCTTCTGGCAGGCGGGGCTGTGGGGCCTGATCAGTTCCCCGGGCCCGCTGATCAGCTTCATGCCGATCTTCCTCATCGGCGTGACCTTCGGCCTGGCGATGGACTACCAGGTGTTCATCGTGTCCCGGATGAGGGAACGGTTCACGCTGCACAGTCACGAGGCGGCGAAGACCAGCAAATACAACGCCGTGGAGGACTCGGTGATCGGCGGCTTCGGCCTGGGCGCGAAGGTGGTGACCGCGGCGGCGCTGATCATGATCTGCGTCTTCGCCTCGTTCATCGCCCAGCCGTTGCCGTTCATCCAGATCTTCGGCTTCGCCCTGGGTGTCGGTGTCCTGTTCGACGCCTTCTTCATCCGCATGACCCTCATCCCCGCGCTGATGTTCCTGTGCGGGCGCGCGACCTGGTACATGCCGCGCTGGCTGGACCGCATCCTGCCGTCGGTGGACGTCGAGGGCGCGAAGCTGGAGGACGCCTACGCCTCCGGCAAGGTCGAGCGCATGGAGGACTGACCGGGCGACGTCCTGATCTTGCCGGGGTTCTGCTGGACCTGGATCCCGGTGACCGTGCCCGCGCCCCCGCCAGCCTCACCGGTCTCCAGGACCACGAGGCGGGTCATGTCCGGTGAGACCGCGTGGAACACCGGCCCGGCCACCGTGTCGACCACGGAGACCCGGGGCATCCCGTATTTTCCGACCAGCCCGGCGAGGAACCGGGAGACCCGGTCGTGTCCGCGCACGGCGTTGCGGGCCGCCGAGGACAGCCCGCCGGAGTCCGTCCACAGGACGCAGCCCTCGGAGAGTTCGTCGACGAGGGTGCCCAGGTCGCCGTCGTTGAGGGCGGCGGCCAGGACGTCGAGGCGGTGGCGCTGCACGACGTGGGGGACAGGCACGTCGCCGGTGGACAACGACACCCGTGCCCGACGCAACCGCTGCCGCGTCGCCGACGGGGTCGTGCCGGTGACCGCCGCGATGTCGTGGTGGGACATGCCCGCGACCTCGGCGAGGACCACGATCACCCGGTCCACCGGACGCAAGGTCTGCAGCATCCGGAGGAACGCCAGGTCGACGCCCTCGCCGAGCACGGCGTGCTCGGCCGGGTCGTCCTGCACGGAGATCTCGGGCAGCCACGGCCCCACGTAGCTCTCGCGACGCTTCGCGGCGGACGTCGCGGCGTCCAGCGCCAGGCGCGCGACGACGACCGTCAGCCACGCCGGGACGTCCTGCGGCTCCTGCCCGGTGCCCGTCACGCGGTCCAGGCGCAGCCACGCCTCGGAGACGGTGTCCTCGGCGTCCTGCCAGGTGCCGAGCACCGTGTGGGCGAGGCCGAGCAGGCGGGGACGTTCGTGGGCCCAGGCGTGTGAGTCCGTCATTTCTGCGAGAGTACGCCCAGGCGGTTCCACATGTTGATCGCGGCGATCTCGCTGATCAGCGCGCCGGTGGTCTTCTCCCCGAACTCCGCGAGGACGCGTTCCTGCAGGTCGACGTCGAAGTCGGCGTCCTCGCTGAGGCGGGTGCCGGCCGTGGTGAAGGCCAGGACCAGGGCGTCGGACGCGCTGAACGGGGTGCCGGTGGCGTCCGGCGTCCAGTCGCGGATCGCGTCCACCCATGCCTGGCCGAAGTCGTGCTTGAGTGCCTCGTCGGAGTGCATGCCGATGCAGTAGGAGCAGTTGTTCAGGAAGGAGGCGCGCAGCTCCACGAGCAGGCGTGTGCGACGGTCCAGGCCGCTGCGCGCGGCGAGTTCGAAGGCTCCGGCGGCGGCGTAGGTGCGCTTGCGGATCTTCATCAGGTCGATGTGGGTCATGGTCGTACTCCTGCGGTCCGGTTGAGAACGGGGGACACAGGAGAGACGACGCTGCCCGGGTTACCGTGACAACGTGCAGGTCAGGGCTGGCGGCCGCGCAGCTCCGGGGGAGTGTCGGCGTAGTAGCGGCCGAGGAACTCGTCGCGGTACTCCTCGAAGCGTCCGTCCTCGATGGAGCGCCGGATGTTGTTCGTCAGCGTCACCATGAAGTGGATGTTGTGCAGTGTGCACAACGTGCCCGCCAGGTACTCCTTGGCGCGCAGCAGGTGGTGGATGTAGGCGCGCGTGTAGTTGTCGCACACGTAGCCGCCGACACCGGCGTCGATCGGGATGAAGTCGTGGCGGTGACGTCCCGCCATGAGGTTCAGGCGTCCGTCCAGCGTGTACACCCCGCCGCGACGGGCGAGGCGGGTCGGTGCCACGCAGTCGAAGGTGTCCGCACCTGCGGCGATGGCGGTGAACAGGTCGTCCGGCTCGGAGATCCCCAGCATGTGGCGGGGCTTGTCCTCCGGCAGCTCGTCGCACACCCAGCCGGTGATGGTGCCCAGGTTCTCCTTCTCCAGGGCACCGCCGATGCCGAAGCCGCCGAAGCCGCGGCGCCCCGCGTCCTCCGCCTCCTGCGACAGGTCCACGAGTCCGCGTGCGGCCTTGCGTCGCAGGTCCTCGTACTGCGCGCCCTGCACCACACCCCACAACGACTGCAGTGGACGGTGGCTGCGCTCGAGGGTGAGACGCTCGTGCTCGAGCAGGCAGCGTCGCGCCCACCGGTGCGTGCGTTCCACGGACTGCTCCTGGTAGACGCGGGTGTCGACCAGGGTGGTCAGCTCGTCGAAGGCGAACATGATGTCCGCCCCGAGGCTGTGCTGGATCTGCATCGACTTCTCCGGGGTGAACCGGTGCTTCGACCCGTCGATGACGCTGCGGAAGTCGACACCGTCCTCGTCGACCAGGGCCATGCGCTCCTTCTTCGCCGCGCGGATGTCGCCCTCGGTGAGGTTGGTGACGTCCATCGCCAGCACCTTCTTGAAACCGACGCCCAGGCTCATGACCTGGAATCCGCCCGAGTCGGTGTAGGTCGGTCCGTGCCAGTTCTCGAATGCGGCGACGCCGCCGGCGGTGTCCACGATCTCCTCGCCGGGCTGCAGGTAGAGGTGGTAGGCGTTCGACAGCACCGCCTCCGCACCGGTGGAACGGACCTGCTCGGGGGTGAGCGTCTTCACCGTCGCCTTCGTACCGACGGGGATGAACGCCGGGGTGTGGACGTCCCCGTGCGGGGTGTGGATCACGCCGGTACGCCCGTGCGCCGGGGTCCCGTCCACGGTGCCGACGCGGCTGCCGAGCTCGAAGGTGGTGTCCGGTGCCACGTGGTCGGGCGTGGGGGAGTCAGTCATGGTGGATGAGTCTATCCGCCGACGGCGCGGATGCAGGTTTCGGCTACGCCGCACCGTAACGCTGGCGAGCGGCCTCCCCACTAGTTCCGAGTGCTTCACCGAGTTCGCGCCAGGAGACCTTGCTGCCGCGTGCGGTGTGGATTGCGTCGGCAAGGTCGCTCTCCGCGGCATCTCCGCGCCATGCGGCCAGCTTCACTGCCATGACAGGCGGAAGCTCGCGGCTGTCGTCGCCGGGGGCGGGATCGTAGTTCTCGAAGGCGTCGGCGAGCTCCTCGGCGTGGGACGTGATGTCGGCAAGTGTTCGTCGGGTCATTGGGTTATCCCCTCAGGTATTTTTTTCCGGGCAGGGCGCATCGCGTGGACGACGGCGACTCCGTCGTGCCAAGCGACGAGCCCGATTTCAACAGGCGTGCCGTCCCAGCCAGGTCCGATGATCATGGTCATTCCGTCCTCCTGGACAAACTGGCTGATCGGGTATCGGAGTGCGTGTTTGATGATCTCGTCAGAGACTCCGTGGCGGTGGGCGGTTTCAAGGATCTGGAGATCGTCGTGCTCGGATCCCAGAATACCTCGTCGCAAGTAACCTTGTCGAGGGTTGAGATGGTTTTCATCACTGATGTCCTTCATGTTCCCCCATTCCCCTTTGTCCCCGTGTGTCGGTTCTTTCACTGTAGCCGGAAACCTGTGTGCCGACCTGTGTGCCGTTGCCAGGACCGGGGACTACCCTCGGTCCACGGAGAACCGAATTCCGACCCTTTTCTAGGAGACGCCTCAATGACCACCGCACGACAGATCGTCCTCGCCAGCCGCCCCACCGGCGCGCCGACCGCGGAGAACTTCCGCTTCGAGGAGGTCACGTTGCCGCAGGTGGAGGACGGGGAGCTGGAGCTCAAGGTGCAGTACCTCTCCCTCGACCCCTACATGCGCGGACGGATGAGTGCCGCCAAGTCCTACGCCGAGCCGGTCCCCGTCGACGGCGTGATGACGGGTGAGACCGTCGCCGAGGTGACCGTCTCACGCCACCCGGACTTCGAGGTCGGTGACCTCGTCCAGGCGCACACCGGCTGGTGCACCCACGCGGTGCTGCCCGCCACGCACGTGCGCACCCTGCAGACCCACGGTGCCCCCGCCACCGCCGCCCTCGGCGTGCTGGGCATGCCCGGGTTCACCGCCTACTCCGGCATGAAGGTCATCGGCCAGCCGAAGAAGGGCGAGACCGTGGCCGTCGCCGCGGCGTCCGGCCCCGTCGGCTCGATGGTCGGCCAGCTCGCCCAGCTCGCCGGTGCCCGCGCCGTCGGCATCGCCGGAGGTCCGGAGAAGTGCGCGTTCGTGAAGGACGAGCTCGGGTTCGACGCCGTGGTCGACCACCGCGACCCCGACTTCGCCGACAAGCTCGCCGAGGCCTGCCCGGACGGTGTGGACGTGTACTACGAGAACGTCGGCGGCGCGGTGTGGGACGCCGTCCTGCCGCTGCTCAACAAGTTCGCCCGCGTGCCGGTGTGCGGCCTGGTCGCCCAGTACAACAACGCCGGTGGCGGCGACACCGACCGGCTGCCCGTGGCGATGAGCACCGTGCTCTCCCAGAGCCTGCTGATCCGCGGTTTCATCCAGATCGAGTTCGCCGAGGAGTACTACCCGGAGTTCCTCGCCGAGATCGGGCCGAAGGTCGCCGACGGCACCATCAACTACCGTGAGCAGGTCGTGGAGGGTTTCGACAACATGCCCGAGGCCTTCGCTGGCATGCTCGAGGGGAAGAACTTCGGCAAGCTCGTGATCAAGGTCGACTGACATGTGTCAGCCGCCGCGGCCCCCGAACACCGCGTAGAGCAACGGGACCGCGGAGACCAGCATCATCGTGGTGCCGACGACCCCCGCCGCGCCGTCGGCCCCGCGCAGTACCGCGCCGCCGACGACCAGACCCACGAAGACGATCGCGGCGACGACCCGCACCGCGGCGCGTTCCAGGCGCTTGAGCTGGCGTTCCACCTGCGGTGTGTTCACCGACAGGTTGCCGCTCTCGATCATGGTGATCGCGTCGTCGAGCCGTCGGGGCAGGCGCCCCAGCACGCGGGCGGTGGCCAGCCCCGTCGTCACCGCACGACGCGCCACGTCCTTCGCCGAGGCGCCGGCACGCTCGCGCACCAGGCGGGCGGCGAAGGGCTCCACCGACTCCCAGATGTTGAACTTCGGGTCCAGGGTGGAGCACAGCCCGGACAGCATCGACACCGCACGCATGATCAGCAGGAAGTTCTCCGGCAGCTGGAAGGGCAGCGAGCGGATCACGTCGCGGAAGCGCTTGGCGAAGTCCTCGAATTCTCGCGGGTCCACGTACTGCAGGTCCATCACACCCATCCCGCCGAAGCGGGCGAAGAGTTCGGTGACGGCGACCTCGAGTTCGTCGGTGTCGGCGGTGGGCAGCAGGACGCCGAGACGTTTCATCGCCGCGACCATGCCGGCCCCGTCCTGCAGTCCGACGGCGACGACGAGGTCCTGCAGGCGGGTCTTCAGGTCCTCGTCGACGGTGCCGGTCATGCCGAAGTCGATGAAGGTCAGGCTGAAATCCCCGCCCCCGCGCGGCGTGACGAAGATGTTCCCCGGGTGCGGGTCGGCGTGGAAGTGGCCGGTGTCGAAGAGCTGGGTGAACATCGACTCGGCCAACCGGTCGGCCACCTCGGAGGGGTCGACGCCGGCGGCGCGCAGCGCACGCACGTCGCTGATCTTGACCGCCGAGACGTCCTGCAACGTCAGGACGCGGCGGGCGGTGCGTTCCCAGACGACCGTCGGTGCGTCCTGCGCCGGGTGCGCGAGGTTGCGGAACTCCGCGCCGAAGGACTCGGCCTCGGCGCCCTCGTGCAGGTAGTCGATCTCCTCGGCGCTGGTGTGTGCGAACTCCTCGACCAGGGCCGGGACGTCCGCGCGCGCGGCGATGAAGCGGATGCTCGACAACCACCCGGCGATGCGCCGCAACGCGGCGAGGTCGACGTCCACGATCTCGCCGATGCCCGGGCGCTGCACCTTCACGACCACGTCGGTGAAGCCCACGTCCGTGGCGTCCTGCGGGGTCAGTTGCGCCTTATACGCCTGACCCAGGGAGGCCGCGGCCAACGGGACGGAGTCGAACGCGGCGAAGGCGCGGGACAACGGCATGCCGAGCTCGGACTCCGCCAGGGCGCGGATCTGCGCGAAGTCCTCGGCCGGCACCTTGTCCTGCAGGCCGGCGAGCTCGTCGGTGACCGCGGTGGGCAGCACGTCGATGCGGGTCGACATGAACTGGCCGACCTTGATCATCAGCCCGCCGAGGTCGGTGGCCAGCGCGCTGAACCGGGCGGCGGCGCGGACGATGCGTTGCTCCTGGTTGCGCTGGCTGAACCTGCGCAGCCCCAGACGCGGCAGCAGCAGCTCGAACCACCACATCACCACCATCAGCCGCAGGCCGAAGGTGGTGATGCGCCGGTAACGGCGGCGTAGGTCAGGCGTCTGCGGCACCGTCAGCTTCTTCGGTTTCTTCGGCGAGGATGCCGTAGATCCGGCGGCGTGCCTCGTCCAGCAACGCCGTCGCCCGACGCCGCTGGTCCTCGCTCCCGCCGATACCGACCTG
Organism: Corynebacterium sp. AOP12-C2-36; assembly: GCF_052379185.1. Classification (NCBI taxonomy): domain Bacteria; kingdom Bacillati; phylum Actinomycetota; class Actinomycetes; order Mycobacteriales; family Corynebacteriaceae; genus Corynebacterium; species Corynebacterium sp. AOP12-C2-36. The sequence goes on from NZ_JBQSYJ010000002.1 coordinate 123,339, forward strand.
GTGGACCGCCTGGCCCAACTTCACGCCGGCCTTCGGCAGCTCACCCCGGCCCTCGAACAGGCGGGACAGCCCGTCCCACGGGGCGACGGCATCCGCGTCGGTATCGCCGGCGGCCGCGGCCTCGTCGCGTCCTTCCTGGGTCAGGGTGAACGTGCGGCGCCCGTCGGTCTCCGCCACGGTCGCCAGCCCGTCGTCGACGAGCAACTGCAGCTCCGGGTAGATCTCGGCGGCACCGGGTGCCTCGGACGAGTCGTCCTGCGCGGCGATCTCGCGGACGATCTGCCCGCCGTGACGCGGGCCGTCGGCGAGCACGCCCAGCACCAGGGCGTGGACGCTGACCCGCGGCCGCTCCGAACGGGAGGAGCCAGTGGGCCGCGACTGTCGTGATTCGCGGGGGTCCTGCAGCGGGAACGGGAGGTACCCGCGCATGGTGTCGAGCATGGTCCACAGCGCGTCCGGGTCCGGTGCGCCGTCGAATCGGTTGTGGTGGGTGTATCCCATGTCAGCGCCTCCAAGCGCCTGGTGACGAATAGGTGGACCCCACCAACGCTACCCGCGGTTGGCGCGCAGCACCTCGACCGCGCGCACCGTCGCATGACCACGCCACTCCAGGGCGGCTGCCGGGGAATAGCTGGCGAAGTCCACCGGCCACCCGCCGTCGGCGCACTGCGCGCCGGCCAGGCGTTCCAGGTCGGCCTCGACGGCCGCGGCGTCCAGCAGCCTACGCACCGGGCGTCCCGGGAACGGGGCGAAGTCCAGTAGATTCAGCGATTCGTCGCTGGCACCCTCCGCAACCACCGGAACCTTCCCGTCGGCGGGCACGAACCGGGACAACCGGTCGAGCAGGGCGGGGGAGTCCGGGTACTCGGCCACGTCGAGAGCGTCGAGCAACTGCAGGGAGAAGGAGAGGACGTAGGCGAACGGGGGGTCCTGCATGTCGGCGAGGGCGTCGATCGCCTCGAGGCAGTACCGCGTCGCCGTGCGCAGCCACGGGTGGCCGCTCACCCTCGCGTCCGTGCGGGCGAGCAGGTGCGCCTGCGCAGCCACCGCCGCGGTGATCTGCACCGACGACTCCTGCGGGTCCGCCTGCGCCCAGAACGGCGCGCAACCGGTCGGGTCGGCGACGGGTAGCGCGAACGGCAGACCACCGTCGGCCAGGGTGACCGACGCCAGCCAGTCCAGCAGTGCCTCCAGGTGCGGGGAACGCGCCGGGGCGCAGCTGACCAGCGCCTCCAGTGCGTGCAGGGCCCCGGCGGGCTGGCTTTCCGGGGCGCGCAGGTCCGGTTCCAGGCCCCAGCCGTAGCCGCCGTCGTCGTTGCGGTAGGCCTCCAGCGCGCCGAGCACGGCCGTGTGGCCGGTGCCGGTGGTCAGCACCTCGAAGCGTCGGCGGTCGAGGGCGTGGGCATGGGCGGCCATGAAGATGGTGGCTGCAGTGGCGGCTGAGGAAGAAGCGTCGGGGCTCATGCCGCCCCAGCATGGCACAGCGCGTGGAAACCCCACCGGCTGGTCGCACCGACCAGTGGGGTTGCGACTGCCCGCGATATCCTGGGCGTCATGAACGTCCCCGCCACCAACGGCCGCTACGCCCCCAGCCCCAGCGGCGACCTGCACCTCGGCAACCTGCGCACCGCGGTGCTCGCAGAAGCGTGGGCGCGCTCCACCGGCCGCGGCTTCGTCCTGCGCATCGACGACATCGACGCCGCACGTTCCTCGGAGATCTCCGCCGACCGGCAGCTCGAGGACCTCGAGGCCGTGGGCGTGACCTGGGACGGGGCGGTGGCGCGCCAGTCGGAGTCGGTGGACCGCTACGACGTCGCCCTGGAACGCCTGCAGGACGAGGGCCTGGTCTACGAGTGCTACTGCTCGCGAAAGGACATCCGCGAGGCCGCCCGCGCCCCGCACGCGGTCCCCGGCCACTACCCGGGAACCTGCCGTGACCTGCAGGACGACGAGCGGGCAGGACGCCGCGACGCCCTCGCCGCCGAAGGTCGGGTGCCTTCCTTGCGGCTGCGCGCGCAGGTCGGGCAGTGGACGGTGCGCGAGGCCTTCGCCGTCGATGGCGGCACCTACACCGGCGACGTCGACGACATGGTGCTGCGCCGTGGCGGGGTCGGGCAGGACGCCGGCTTCGCCTACAACCTCGCCGTCGTCGTGGACGACACCCTCGCCGGGGTGGACCAGGTGGTGCGCGGCGACGACCTGCTCAGTTCCGCGCCACGCCAGGGGTACCTGGCGCATCTGCTGGAACTTCCCGAGGTGGAGTACGTGCACGTGCCGCTGGTGCTGGGGCCCTCGGGTGAACGGCTGGCCAAGCGCGACGGTGCGGTCACGCTGCGCGAGATGCCGGGCGACACGCTGGAAGAGAAAGGCCGGGCGGCCCGGGAGTGGATCGAGACGTCGATCGGGGCGGCGGCGCTGGCGGACCCGAGGAAGCTGGCCCGCACACCTGTGACGTTCTAGTCCCGCCTACCGCACCGATCGTCCCCGGAACGCCGGGGTGACCTTCTTCGCCGCCGCCTTCTGCGCGACCTGGGTATTCTTTGCCACGAGCAGGCGGAACTGCCGGGCGCGTTCCAGCCAGAAGGTGGCGCGCGGGCCGCGGGTCCAGGTCTCGTCGACGAGTTTCTTGGCGTAGGCCACGGAGTCCGGTGAGCGCGTGGCGACGAGTTCGGCCAGCGCCTCGGCGTCGGCGACGGGATCCTCGGAGACCTCGCTGGCCAGCCCGTGGTCGACGGCGGCGGTGCCGTCGAAAACCTCGCCGGTCATGGTGAGGCGCTTGAGCAGGTCCGCCGGAAGCTGCTGCTTGAGGGTCTGCATGCCGGACATGTCCGGGATCAGCCCCCACTTGGCCTCGAGGATGCTCCACTGCGCGTCGGCGGTGGTGATGCGCCAGTCGGCGGCCATCGCGAGCTGCAGTCCGCCGCCGAAGCAGTGGCCGTGCACGGCGGCGATGACCGGCACAGGCAGACGCCGGAATCCCCAGCACGCCTCCTGGAACTGGTTGGTGCCGCGCCACGGCCGGGGCAGGAAGGACGCGACGAGCGCCGGCGGTTTCGCCATCGCCGAGGCGAAGTCGAGGCCGGCGCTGAAGGCGCGTCCCTCCCCGGAGATCACCACGGCGCGGATCGTACGGTCGGCGCGGATGCGCCGGGTGATGGCCACCAGTTCGTCGAGGACGCCCAGGGTCAGCGAGTTCAGCTTGTCCGGACGGTTCAGGCGGACGTGGGCGATCCGGGCGGGTCCGTCGGTCACGGTGAGGGTGGGGAGGTCGGTCATGGTGCCAACGCTAGAGGACGCGCCGGGCCGGTGTGAGTGGTTCAGCCGGTTCAGCTCCGGACCTGGTCCACCGCGGCGAAGGTGTCGTCCAGTTCGTCGAGGGACCAGGGCACCGACGCCACCGTCGGCTGGCTCAGCGCCATCGCCGAGGTGGCGTCCGGCAGGTAGGCGGACCCGTTCTCGACGGCGGTGAGCTGGTCCCACCCCTCGAGGTCGGAGGGATCGATCCCGATCGCCCACATCGCCAGGAAGTCCGTGTTCAGCAGGCTGATGTTCTCTTCGGCGATGAAGGCGCGTGCACCGTCGTTGCTGGCGGCCAGGATGTCCTCGGGCAGGCTCATACCCAGGTCGGTGAGGAAGCCGTTGGCGGGGTCCTTGTCGTCGGTGACCACGGCGAGGCCCTGCTCACTGATCTGTCCGAAGGCGGCGGAGGCGCCGTCGAGTCCAGGGTGGGCGTCCTTCGTCTCGTCGAATCGAGCGTCGACCTCCTCGACCAACCCCGCGGCCTCGTCGGACTTGTCGAGGATCTCCCCGGCCAGCTCGGTGACGGTGCGCCAGTCGTCGGACTGGGTGTTGTCTCCGACCACGACCACGGCGACGGTGGGGGCGATGGCGTTGAGCTTGTCGTATGTCGCCTGGTCGGGGACGTAGCTGACGAAGATGACGTCCGGTTCCACCGCGGCGATCTCCTCGCTCTGGTCGGCGGTGCCCTCCGCGCTCGCGGTGTAGGTCTCGACCGTGCCGGAGTCGCCAGTTGCCCAGGGCCTGTCGTCGTAGCCGTCCATGCGGTACTCCACGTCGACGGGGTCCCCGAGGGCGCTGAAGGCGTCCGTCCAGGCAGGGGAGAAGCTCACCACCGTCTCCGGGGTGGTGGGGACGTCGGTGGTGCCCATGGAGTGGGTGACGGACACGGTGTCCGGGGCGTCGTCGGATCCGGAGGAGTCGTCCCCGTCTGAACAGGAGGTCAGGGCGGCGGCGAGGAAGAGGACGGCGGTGGCGGCGCAGCGGCGTCGCACAACGGGGGAGGCGTTCATGATAGCGAAGCCTATACTAACGTTCGTCCACGGGGAATGTTCACGGGGAATGTTTCCGGGGGAACCCGTGACGGCCCCCGCGTGTCATGGTGTTGTGGCTGTGTTCAGTATTCACTAAGTTAATGGCACTATGGGAACGTTGGAGGAGAACCGGAGCCTCCCGGTGTACCGGGCGGGGGGAGTTGAGTTTCGGCGTTCGCGCGTTCGGGCGCGACGAGGTCCTCGACCGCGACACCACCTGGGGTGAGCACGCCCACCCCACCCACGAGCTGCTGTGGCACGACTCCGGGTCCGGTGTGGTGCGGGTGGGCGACCGTCTGTGGACGGTTGCCGGGGCTGTGGCGCTGTGGATCCCCGCAGGTCTGGTCCATTCCGGACGTGCCTTCGCCGGGTCGAGGCAGCGTACCGTGCACTTCACCGTGGACACCCCGTCGCTGGGCTCGGGTCCGGTGGCGGTGGAGCTCACGCCGCTGCTGGGCCTGCTGATCGACCGCCTCGGTACCGGCGGGATCGGTGAGGAGTCCAGTGAGCTGACCGAGCGGATGATCCTGGACGTCCTGCGTCCGTCGGTGCACGAACTCGTCCTCGCCGTCCTGCGGGCGGGGTTGATCAGCCCCATCGTGGAGACGGTGCGCGACGACCCCGCCGACCAGACCACGTTGACCGCGTGGGCGTCGCGGATCGGGGTGAGCAGCAGGACGGTGACCCGGACCTTCGAGGCGGAGACGGGGTTGGGGTTCAGCCGGTGGGTGGCGATGGCGCGGGTGAAGCACGCCGTGGCGTTGCTCGGTGTCGGCCACGAGGTCTCCGAGGTCGCCGAACGGGTGGGGTACCGCTCGGCGAGTGCCTTCATCACCGCCTTCCGGCGGGCGACGGGCGTCACCCCGGGGCAGTTCCGGGCACCGGCGCTCGTGTCCGATCCGAGCAACCAGCTGTCCTGAATGCGTGGTTGCGGGCAGGTCAGGCTCGTGATATTTTGTACAGGCATGCCTAATTTCCGGCATCCCTGACGTTTCATCCCCCGCGAAAGGCCCGTGACCCATGACCCGCACCCTGCGCGTCCCCCTTTCCCAGCTCAGTTCGCTGCGGACCCTGCTCATCGCCCTCGTGGCGGTCCTCGGCCTGGTGCTGACCGCCTGCTCCTCCGACGGTGGTGACGACAGCGACGGCAACGGCGGTGGCTCCAGTGACACGATCACCGTCGAGCACGCCTTCGGCACGACCGAGATCGACGGCACGCCCGAGCGCGTCGCCACCGTCCAGTTCGAGAACCAGGAGGTTCCCCTGGCCCTCGGCGTGGTGCCGGTCGGCATGGCCAAGGCCAACTTCGGCGGCTCCGACGTGCTGCCCTGGGTGCAGGAGAAGCTCGACGAGCTCGGCGCCACCGGCGACGAGGCCCCCGTCCTGTTCGACGAGACCGACGGCATCGACTTCGAGGCCGTCTCCGACACCGCGCCGGACGTGATCCTCGCCGGCTACTCCGGCATCACCGAGGAGGACTACGAGAAGCTCTCCGAGATCGCCCCGACCGTGCCCTTCCCGGCGGACCAGGTCGCCTGGGGTACCACCTGGCGCGAGAACATCGAGATCGAGTCGAAGGCCATCGGCAAGGAGGATGAGGGCCAGGACCTCATCGCCGACCTCGAGGAGCAGATCGCCGCGGCCGCCGACGAGCGCCCGGAGATCAAGGGCAAGAAGACGATGTTCCTCACCCACGTCGATCCGACCGACCTGAGCCAGGTCAGCTTCTACACCACCCACGACGCCCGCCCGAAGTTCTTCGAGGACCTCGGCATGGAGGCCCCGGACTCGATCCGCGAGTTCTCCGAGGACAACCCGGACTTCAGCGGCACGATCAGTGCCGAGCAGGCAGACGTCTTCGACGACGTGGAGATCATCGTCACCTACGGTGATCAGGAGATGCTCGACACGATGAAGGACGACCCGATCCTCGGCCAGATCCCCGCCATCCAGAACGACGCCGTCGTGCTGCTCGGCCACGACGAGCTCGGCACCGCCGCGATGCCCACCCCGCTGGGCGTGCCCTACATCCTCGACGACTACGTCGCCGCCCTGGCCGACGCCGCCGCCAAGGGCGAGGACTAAGGCTCCGCACGGTAATGACGAGCACGACCAGTACGAACACAGCCGAGACCACGGCTGAGCGCCTGCGCCGTTCGACGACGCTGCGCACCCTCTGGCTGGTCGTGGCGGTGGTCGTGCTGCTCGTCGTCATGGCGGTCTCCACCGCCGTGGGCTCGCGCGACGTGGGGCTGGCCGACATCCTCGCCGCCTACGGGGGCTCCGCCGACGGTTTCGACCAGGCCTCCGTCGCCAAACGCATCCCCCGCACCGTCCTGGCCGTCGTCGCCGGGGCGGCGCTCGGCGTCACCGGCGCGGTGATGCAGGGCGTCACCCGCAGCCCGCTGGCCGACCCCGGCATCCTCGGGGTCAACACCGGTGCGGCGCTGGCGGTGGTCATGGGCATGGCGTTCCTGGGCCTGACCACCACCAACCAGTACATCTGGCTGGCGATGGCGGGTGCGGCGGTGACCGCCGTGGTCGTCTACGTCATCGGCTCACTGGGCCACGGCGGGGCCACCCCGCTGAAACTCGCGCTCGCCGGCTCCGCCACGGCGGCGGCGTTGACGTCCTTCATCAGCGCGATCATGCTCACCCGCGCCGACCTCGTCGACCTCGCCCGCGACTGGCAGATCGGCGGCGTCGGCGGCGGCACGTGGGACTCCATCCGGCTCGTCGCCCCGTTCCTGGTCGTGGGTTTCCTGGTCTGCCTGCTGTCCGCACGCGGGTTGAACTCCCTCGCCCTCGGCGACGAACTGGCCGCCGGGCTGGGCGAGCGGGTGGCCTTGACCAGGGCGTGCGCCGCCCTGGGGGCGGTGGTGCTGTGCGGTGCGGTGACGGCGGTGACCGGGCCCATCGGGTTCGTCGGCCTCGTCGTCCCGCACGCCTGCCGGCTGCTCGTCGGCGTGGACCACCGGTGGCTGATCCCCTTCGCCGCGGTGTCCGGCGCGGTGCTGCTCGTCGCCGCGGACATCCTGGGACGCATCGTCGCCCGCCCGTCCGAACTGGAGGTCGGCATCCTCACCGCCCTGATCGGTGCGCCCGTGTTCATCGCCATCGTCCGACGTCAGAAGGTGCGTGCGCTATGAGTGTAACCAGCACAGTTCAGGCCGTCGCGGCGGAACGACGCGGCCGCCACCGGCGGTGGTGGACGCTCGTGGCCGTGCTCGCGACCCTCGTCGTGGCGTCCTACCTGGCGTCCTTGAGTTACGGGCACACCGTGTACCCGCTCGGCGACGTGTGGCGCGTGGCCACCGGGGAGACCGTGCCCGGGGCGAGTTTCACCGTGGGGCGCCTGCGCCTGCCGCGCGCGTCGCTGGCGGTGGTCTGCGGCCTGGCCTTCGGCCTCGGCGGGGTGGTCTTCCAGACGATGCTGCGCAACCCTCTGGCCAGCCCGGACATCATCGGCATCAGCTCCGGGGCGTCCGCCGCGGCGGTCTTCGCCATCCTCAGCCTGTCGCTGAGCCGGGCCGGCGTGTCCGCCTTCGCCATCGCCGCCGGGCTCGGTGTGGCGCTGCTCGTCTTCGCCCTGGCGTGGAAGGGCGGGGTGGCCGGCACCCGGCTGATCCTGGTGGGCATCGGGGTCTCGGCGATCCTCACCAGCCTCACCAACTGGCAGCTCTCCGGGGCACAGACGTGGGACACCCAGACGGCGATGCGCTGGCTCACCGGCAGCCTCAACAACGCCGTGTGGAACGACGTCCGTCTCGTCCTGCTCGCCCTGGTCGTGCTGGTGCCGGTGCTGCTGGCGCAGTGGCGCAACCTCTCGGTCACCCAGCTCGGCGACGAGACCGCCGGCGCCCTCGGCGTACGCGTCACCCTGACCCGGCTGGTCCTCGTGGTCGCGGCGGTGGGGCTGATCGCCTTCGCCACCGCCGCGGCCGGGCCGATCGCCTTCGTCGCCTTCCTGTCCGGGCCCATCGCCGCACGGCTCGTGGGGCCGGGCACCAACCTGCTCGTCCCCGCCGCCCTCGTCGGCGCTCTGCTGGTGCTCGTCGCCGACTTCGCCGGCCAGTGGGCCTTCGACGCCCGCTACCCGGTGGGCGTCGTCACCGGTGTACTCGGCGCGCCGTACCTGATCTACCTCATCATCCGCACCAACCGGCGCAACGCCACTGGAGGCGCACTGTGACTCGTGAACACTCCCTCGCCGTCGAGGACCTGAACCTGGGCTACGGGGACCGCGCGGTGATCCGCGGCATCGACCTCAGCGTGCTGCCCGGCAGGGTCACCGGCATCATCGGCGCCAACGCGTGCGGCAAGTCCACGCTGCTGAAGTCCATGTCCCGGCTGCTCAAGCCCACCTCGGGCCACGTCCTGCTGGACGGCAGGGACGTGCACTCGCGTCCGGCCAAGGAGCTCGCGCGCACCCTGGGGCTGCTGCCGCAGTCACCGATCGCCCCGGAGGGCATCACCGTGGCCGACCTGGTGGGACGCGGACGCCACCCGCACCAGGGCATCATGTCGCGCTGGTCGGCCGCCGACGACGAGGCCGTGGCCTTCGCCCTGGACACCACCGGCACCGCCGCGCTGGCCGACCGGGCCGTCGACGAACTCTCCGGCGGGCAGCGCCAACGCGTGTGGATCGCCATGGCGCTCGCACAGCAGACCGACCTGATGCTGCTGGACGAGCCGACGACCTTCCTCGACGTGGCCCACCAGGTCGAGGTGCTGGACCTGCTCACCGACCTGAACGAGGCGTCCGGCATCACCATCGTGATGGTGCTGCACGACCTCAACCTCGCCGCCCGTTACTGCGACCAGGTCGTGATGATCGCCGACGGGGGAGTGGAGGCCGTGGGCGCGCCGGCGGAGATCTTCACCGAGGCCCGCGTGGAGAAGGTGTTCGGGCTGCACTCGCGCATCATCGACGACCCGGTGTCCGGCACGCCGCTGGTGCTGCCGATCGGACGGCACCGGGTGCTGTGAGCTAACCGGTCGCACCCGTGTTCATCCCCGGGTTCATCCCCAGGTTCGCCCGCAACGTGGAGTGCGTGGGGAGCCCCGACGGGGACGGTCGGGCGCCGAGGGACACGAGCTCCGGCACGACCTCGTCGCACAGGAACCGGAGGTCCTCGGGGATGAGCCGGGGCATCAGGATGAACCCGTCCAGGCCCGTCTCCTCGACGATGCGCACCAGGTGCCCGGCGACGTCCCGGCCGGACGGCGCACGCCCGCCGGTGGCGGGGGTGTGGAAGTGCAGTCCCGCCGGGCCCGGCTCGCCAGGGGAGCCGAACTCGGGGAACCCGGCGGCGGAGACGAAGTAGCCCGGCATGAGCCGCGGGGCCGTCCTGCCCGGTACGTCCCTCCTCCCCGGCGAAGGTGCGCAGGGTTCCGACGGCCCGGCGGGCGTCGTCGGCGTCCCTGAGTGCGGTGAACACCACGTCGGCGTCGCGCGCCGCGGTGCGCAGGAAACCGTCGGACGCCCCGGCCATCACCACCGGCGGGTGGTCCTGCACGGACCGGTGCAGGGTGAGCGGGCCGGCGACGTCGAAGTACTCGCCGTGGTGGTCGACGGGGCGCACCGTACCGGGGCGCGTCCACCGCCGGGCGTCGGCGTCGGCGACCACCGCGTCGGCGTCCCAGGACGTCCACAGCCGTTTCACGAGGGACACCGCCTCGGCGTGGCGTGCCTTCATCCCCTCACGCGTGTCCTCCGGGCGGTGCGCGAAGTTCGGCTGCTCCAGGCCCGGGTGCGAGGACACCGCGTTCCAGCCGGCGCGTCCCCCGGACAGGTGGTCGAGGCTGAGGATCTGGCGGGCCAGCGGGAAGGGCTCGTACCAGGTGGTGGACAGGGTGGGGACCAGGCCGATGCGGGAGGTGACGGCGGCGAGGTAGCTGAGCAGGGTGAGCGGCTCGAACCAGCTGTCCACCATCGACGGGTCGGGGCGCCCGGGCGGGGCGGCGTTGGCGACGTGCTTGTCGGGCAGGAAGAGGAAGTCCATGCCGGCGGCCTCGCAGTCACGGGCGAGCCCGGCGTACAGCGTGGGGTCCATGGCGCGGGAGGTGAACTCCGGGGACTCCGGCCAGGCGTTCTGGAGCTGCCACGGGCTTGCGGGGAGGACGCCGAGGTACATGGTGGTGAGCCTAGCATTGCCTCATACCGGAGAGCCGCCCTCCGGGCCGCGCCCGGTCGGCCTATGATGGTTCACGACGCGAAGTACACCGGCAGGAACGGGAGATCAAGATGGTCAAGGTAATGGTCACAGGCGTGGACTCGAGCGAGACGGCGCTGCGGGCCGCACGGAAGGCCGCCGAGCTGGCGGAGGGGTTCGGGGCGGAGCTGCACGTCGTCACCGCCTACGCGGCGAACGACTCCTACAGTATCGAGACCGAGGGCGGCAGGGACGGCAGCAGCCCCGCGGCGTCCTCCACGACGTCGGACGGTCTGGCGACCAACGCCCGCAGCAGCGCGGACGCCGTCGCCGCCGAGTTGCGCGCGGCGCACCCGGAACTCACCGTCGTGGCGTCCGCCGGGGTGGGCTCCCCGGCGGAGGTGCTCGTCGGCAAGGCCGAGGCGCTGGACGCCGACCTGATCGTGGTGGGAAACAAGCGCGTCCAGGGGCTCGCGCGGATCCTGGGCAGCGTGGCGCGCAAGGTCACCGCCGAGGCGGGCTGCAACGTCTACATCGTCAACACCGTGCATCGATAGAAGGGCCGGCACCCGCCTGGCACACTGGACGCATGCCTGAACAGCAGCCCACCGCAGGGGCCTACGCGCACGGGTTCGCCCGCGTCGCCGCCGCCACCGTCCCGGTCGCCGTCGCCGACCCTGCCACGAACGCCCGCACCATCCTCGACACCGCCCGTGACCTGCACGGGCGTGATGTCGCCGTCGCCGTGTTCCCCGAGCTCAGCCTCACCGGCTACGCCATCGAGGACCTGGTGATGCAGGACGTCCTCCTCGACGCCGTCACCGACGCGCTCGCCGACATCGTCGCCGCGTCCGCCGACCTCCTCCCCGTGCTGGTCGTCGGCGCGCCGCTGGTGCACGGCAACCGGCTGTACAACTGCGCCGTGGTCGTCCACCGTGGCCGCGTCCTCGGTGTGACCCCGAAGTCCTACCTGCCGACGTACCGGGAGTTCTACGAGCGCCGCTGGTACGCGCCGGGCGACGACGTGCGCGCGGCGAGCATCAGCATCGGCGGGCAGGACGTCCCCTTCGGCTCCGACCTGCTCTTCGAGGCGTCCGACGTGCCCGGGCTCACGCTGCACGCGGAGATCTGCGAGGACATGTGGGTGCCGGTGCCGCCGTCGTCGCTGGCGGCGCTGCAGGGGGCGACGGTGCTGCTGAACCTGTCGGGCAGCCCGATCACGGTGCAGCGCGCCGACGACCGTCACCTGCTGGCGAAGTCGGCGTCGGCACGCAACCTGGCGGCGTACGTGTACGCCGCCGCAGGTCAGGGCGAGTCCACCAACGACGTCTCGTGGGACGGTCTGACGATGGTCCACGAGCGCGGCGTGCTGCTCGAGGAGACGGAGCGTTTCCCCGACGGCCCGCGCGTCAGCGTCGCCGACGTGGACGTCGCCGGGCTACGCGCCGCGCGCCTGCGCCAGGGCACCTTCGACGACAACCGCCGGAGCGTGCAGGACGCCGCGGGCACGCGGGACGCGGCGTTCCGCACCGTCTCCTTCACCCTCGGCGCCCCGCGCGGTGACGTGGGACTGTACCGCGACGTGGCGCGCTTCCCGTTCGTGCCCGGCGACCCGGCACGTCTGGCGCAGGACTGCTACGAGACCTTCAACATCCAGGTGTCCGGCCTGGTCCAGCGGCTGCAGGCCATCGGGAACCCGCGGCCGGTGATCGGGGTGTCCGGCGGGCTGGACTCCACCCACGCGCTGCTGGTCGTGGCCCGGGCGATGGACCGTACCGGGCGTCCGCGCTCCGACATCCTGGCCTACACGATGCCCGGCTTCGCCACGAGCGACCACACGAAGTCGAATGCGGTGAAGCTCGCCGAGGCGATGGGGGCGACGATCGAGACCCTGGACATCCGGCCGGCGGCCACCGAGATGCTGCGGCAGATGGGGCATCCCGCCGGCGACGGCGAGCCGGTGTACGACGTCACCTTCGAGAACGTGCAGGCGGGCCTGCGCACCGACTACCTGTTCCGCCTGGCCAACCACCTCGGCGGGGTGGTGGTGGGCACCGGTGACCTCTCCGAGTTCGCCCTGGGCTGGTGCACCTACGGTGTCGGCGACCAGATGAGCCACTACGCGGTGAACTCCGGTGTGCCGAAGACGCTGATCCAGCACCTGATCCGCTGGGTCATTGCCGACGGGACCGTGGTCGGGGAGGACGCCGCGGTGGTGCTGCGCTCGGTGCTGGACACCGAGATCAGCCCGGAGCTCGTGCCCGCCGGGGCGGACGGGCAGGTGCAGTCGACCGAGGACACGATCGGGCCGTACGCGCTGCACGACTTCACGTTGTGGCACGTGCTGCGCGGGACGCGGCCGTCCACGATCGCCTTCCTGGCGTGGCACGCATGGCGCGACGCCGACGCCGGCGAATGGCCCGCGGGGTTCCCCCCGCAGGACCGCTACACCTACGACCTGGCCACGATCGTGCGGTGGGAGCGCACGTTCCTGCAGCGCTTCTTCGGATTCGCGCAGTTCAAGCGCACCGCGGTGCCGAACGGGCCGAAGGTGTCGCCGGCGGGTTCGCTGTCGCCGCGGGGCGACTGGCGGGCCCCGTCCGACGGCAACGCCCGCGCCTGGCTGGCGGAACTCGACGCCGCGTACCCGCCGGAGTAGTCGCGTCCCGGAGAATCCCCCGGAACTGTCGACTAGAACGCCGCGGAACTGTCGAGCAGCGCGGCGAACTCCTCGTCGGGCATCAGGGAACCGCCGGTCAGCCACGCGATGTGCGTGCCGCCGTCCCCGTCACCGTCCCCGAGACATCCTGCTGCGCGCAGCCCCGCACAGGCGGACGGCTCAAGCTTCATGCCGGCGACGTCGTGCGCCAGGCGTAGGACGCGCATCAGTTCGTCGTCGGTGACGGTGGCGTACCCGGCGACGAGGTGGCCGACGGTCGCGTCGACGAATCCGGAGGGACGCCCGACCGCCAGACCGTCGGCGAGTGTCGCCTCGCCGCGTCCGATGTCGGTGACGGCGACGGCGTCGTCGCGCCCGGTGAGCCGGCCCAGCAGGAAGGAGGGCATCGCCACGGGTTCGACGAACACGCAGCGTACGGCGTCACCGAAGGTCTCCCACAGCCCGTAGGTGATGCCGCCGGGTGCCCCGCCGATACCGCACGGCAGGTACACGGTCAGCGGGTGCCCGGCGTCGACGACGACGGAGGACGCCGCGAGCTGACCGGCGAGGCGGCGTCCTGCGACGGCGTAGCCGGCGAAGAGGCTGCGGGAGTTCTCGTCGTCGATGAAATGGGCGTGCGGGTCGGCCTCGGCGGCGAGACGTCCGGCGTGCACGGCCTCGGTGAAGTCGGTCTCGTGCTCCACGACCTCGACCCCGGAGGCGCGCAGACGGTCCTTCTTCCACTGTTTGGCGTCGTGGGACATGTGTACCGTCACGGAGAAGCCGAGCACCGCGCCCATCAGTCCGATGGACATGCCCAGGTTGCCGGTGGAGCCGACGACGATCCGCCGGGTGGCCATGCGTTCCCGGGTGGTCTCGGAGAGGAAGGTCAGTGGCCCGTCGGCAAGGTCGATGCCCAGCTCGTCGGCGGTCTCCACCGCGGTCTGGAGGACCTCGTGGATGCCGCCGCGGGACTTCACCGAGCCACTGACCGCCAGCGAGTCGTCCCGCTTGACCCACAGGTTCGCCGGCACGGGTGCGTCGAACCCGGTGCCCAATGCCTCGCTGAGCGCGGTGACCTTCGTCAGCTCCGACTCGATGATGCCGCCGCGGCCGCGGGTGTCGGGGAAGAGCTCCTCGAAGAGCGGGGCGAACCAGCGGAAGCGGTCCTCCGCGGCGTCGACCAGCGGGGCAAGCGCGCTGAGTGCGCTGTGGTCAGGCGCCGTCCCACCACGGTGGGGACGCCACACGGTGGGGCGTCCGGCGACGAGGTCGTCGAAGACGGCCCGGTCGGCGTCGGTGGTCAGGGCGTCCCGAAGTGAGTGCATGGTGGCCGAGTCTAGAGGTGCACGTCCGGAGGTGGTCGCTCACACCAGTTCATCGCGGTGCGGCGGTTGCGCCCCGGCACGCGACACCGCCACCGCGGCGCTGGCCACCGCGGTGTCCAGTGCGCGGGCCACCCGGTCGGTGCCGAGGGGCTCACCGGCGACGAGCAGCCGGTCGCTGCCGTCGCTGACCAGGGCGAACAGGAGGCCGGACATGAAGGCGTCGCCGGCGCCGATGGTGTCGGCGACCTCCACCTTCCGCCCGGGCACCTCGTGGGTGACGCCGTCGACGACGGCGGTGCAGCCGTCCGCGCCGCGGGTCATCACCGTCACCCGCGGGCCGGACGCCGCGACGTCCGCCAGCACCTCGTCCGCGGTGCGGCCGTCGCCGAGCCAGGCGGCGTCCTCGTCACTGAACTTCACCACGTGGCAGGACGCCGCGAGGTCGCGGATCACGCGGCGCGCGGTGCCGGCGTCGCCCATGATGTCGGGGCGCACGTTGGGGTCGTAGGTGCGCAGGACGCCGGGGCCGGCGGTGGCCACGGCCGTGCGGGCCACCGTCCCGCCCGGCTCGAGGACGGCACCGATCGAGCCGGTGTGCACCACCGTGACCCCGGAGGTGTCCGAGACGTCCGGCGCGGGGAGGTCCCAGACGAGGTCGAAGTCGTAGCTCGCACCACCGTCGTCGGCGAGGGTGACCGTGGCGGTGGACGTCTGGTCGTCGACGAGCGCGCCGTCCGGCACGGCGACGCCCTCGTCCGCCAGTCGTCCGGCGACCATCCCTCCGTAGCCGTCGCGTCCGATGCGGGTGTGCAGCGTGGCGGGGAGCCCGAGGCGGGCGAGACCGACCGCGACGTTGAGCGGTGACCCGCCGACGTAGCCGTGGCGTTCCTGCGTCGGGCCCTCCTGGACGACGTCGACGAGGGACTCGCCGATCACGGCGATGCGGGTGGTCATCGGTGGGGCTCCTGGGATGCTCTCGGGTTCTACGTTTTCCGGGTTCAACGTTTTCCGGGGCCAGTGTAGGCGCGGTGCCGGTACGCTCATACCGGTTGGTAGGAGACGGAGGAGGTGCGCGGTGTCTGTGACGGTGATCGGGGTGCTGCTCGTCGGGTCGTTGGCGGCCGGGTGGGTGGACGCCGTGGTCGGTGGTGGGGGACTGATCCTCATCCCGCTGGTGATGATCCTGAACCCGGGGATGTCCAACGCCCAGGCGTTGGGCGTGAACAAGGTCGCCGCGATCTTCGGGACCGCCAGCTCGGCGGCGGTGCTGGCGCGCAAGGTGCCCTCGGCGCGTAAGGCCCTGCGTTTCGCGCCGGTGGCGTTGCTCGGTTCGGCGGGTGGGGCGATGATCGCCTCCTCGGTGGACAAGCAGGTCATGCGCCCGGTGATCATCGTGCTGCTCGTCGCCGTGGGGGTGTTCATCGCCGTGCGGCCCTCGTTCGGGCAGAGGGCGGGGGCCGGTGCGTTCGCCGGGACAGGCCCCGGGGTGCGCACCTGGCTCAGCCTGACCGCCCTGGTCGCCGCGATCAGCGTGTATGACGGCACGTTCGGTCCCGGCACCGGGCTGTTCCTGATCCTTGGCTTCACCTCCCTTTTGGGTGGGGACTTCATCACCAGTGCCGCGTGGGCGAAGGTGATCAACGTGTTCACCAACCTCGGCGCGCTGGTCACCTTCGCGCTGCAGGGCGAGGTGCTGTGGCTGCTGGGCCTGGGGCTGGCGGTGACGAACGTGGTCGGCGCGCAGATCGGTGCCCGGATGGTGCTCGGCAGGGGGACCGGGTTCGTGCGCGTGGTGATCCTGGTGGTCGTCGTCGTGATGTCCGCGAAGCTGGGGTACGACCTGATCGCGGGGTGAGCGGTGGTGAGCGGTGGTGAGCGCACGACGAAACCCCCGGTCCGAGGACCGGGGGTTTCGTGTTGGCGGAGGATAGGGGATTTGAACCCCTGAGGGATGTGACTCCCGCACGCGTTCCAGGCGTGTGACATAGGCCGCTAGTCGAATCCTCCGCCGAGAAATATACACACGACGGTGTCGCAGATGCAAAACGCGGGTGAATTCCCAGGTGGGAGGGTGAAAATGGGGTGACGCCGGCATGTGGCGGCGCTGCCGGGCGACCGGTCTTGGCTCCGCGGGGCCCGGCTTGCTACTATGAGGACCGGACGCCGCGCGGCGTGCATCTTGTGAACTCCCCCAGGGCAGGAATGCAGCAAGGGTCAACGAGCTCTGGCGGGTGCGCGGTGTCCTCTTATTTTTTCGCGGTGGTGACACCGTAGGGCGGTGGGGGCGGCCTGCCCGGGGGCGGACGTCCTGGAGGACGGGTTCAGCGCGGAACCGGTGGTGCTGACGGGTGGGGCGCACCCTGTCGGTTCCCGTCGCCGCCAACTACACTCGGACCGAACCCACCCGTTGAAGTCGAGGAGGTCCTGCGGGACTATGAAGCTCACCCACGCGAACACCGCGAACGCCGAGAACACCGACGTGATCGAGAACCTGAGGTCCCTGAGGGGCGAGGCCGACAAGGCCTACCGCGAGCTCAAGGAGCGCAACCTGACGCTCGACCTCACGCGTGGAAAGCCTTCCGCCGAGCAGCTCGACCTCGGCATGGACCTGCTCAGCCTCCCGGGCGTGAACTACACCTCCGAGGACGGCGTGGACACCCGCAACTACGGTGGCGGCGACGGCCTCAAGGAGATCAGGACGCTGTGGGCCGAGCTCCTCGGCGTGGACCCGTCGCTGCTGATCGCCGGCGACTCGTCCAGCCTGAACATCATGTTCGACCTGGTGTCGTGGTCGCACACCTTCGGCAACAACGACTCGCAGCGCCCCTGGTCGGCCGAGGAGACCGTGAAGTGGATCTGCCCGGTGCCCGGCTACGACCGCCACCACACCATCGCCGAGACCTTCGGCTACGAGATGATCACCGTGCCGATGACCGAGCAGGGCCCGGACCTCGACGCGGTGCGTGAACTGGTCAAGGACCCCGCGGTCAAGGGCATGTGGACGGTGCCGGTGTTCTCCAACCCGACCGGCTGGTCGGTCTCCCGCGAGGTGGCCGAGGGTCTGGCGTCGATGGAGACCGCCGCCCCGGACTTCCGTGTGGTGTGGGACAACGCCTACGCGGTGCACACCCTCACCGAGGAGTTCCCCGAGGTCATCGACATCGTCGCGCTGGCCGCGGAGCAGGGCAACCCGAACCGTTTCTGGGCGATGTCCTCGACCTCGAAGATCACCTTCGCCGGTGCCGGTGTGGCGTTCTTCAACTCCTCGGCGGCGAACCTGGACTGGTACCGCAGCTTCGCCTCGGCGCGTGGCATCGGCCCGAACAAGGTCAACCAGCTGGCCCATGCCCGCTACTTCGGCGACGCGGAGGGCGTGCGCGTGGTGATGCGCAAGCACGCCGGGATCATGGCGCCGAAGTTCACGGCGGTGACCGACATCCTGCAGCGCCGCCTCGGTGACCTGGGGATCGCCGAGTGGACGAACCCGGACGGCGGCTACTTCATCTCCGTCGACGTGGTCGACGGCACCGCTTCGCGCGTCGCCGAGCTGGCGAAGGACGCCGGCATCGCGCTGACGGGTGCGGGTGCGACGTTCCCGTACAAGAAGGACCCGGACAACCGGAACCTGCGGCTCGCCCCGTCGATGCCTCCGCTGGAGGAGGTCGAGGTCGCGATGGACGGCGTGGCGACCTGCATCCTGCTCGCCGCGATCGAGGCGGCGGAAGCCGCGGCCGCCGGAGAGTAGCCTGTGAATCTCGAGGAGACGACGTACTGGGTCGGTGACCTGCTGCCGGGTGAGTTTACGACGTCGCGGCGCCGGGTGAGCCAGAGCTTCCCGGAGTTCACGGTCGCCGAGATCCACCTGGGTGGGGAGGATGAGGCGGCTGACGCGGAGACCGTTGCGGCGACGCTGGACGCCGCGCGCATCGAACCGTTGCTGGTCACGGAGGACGGTTCGGACCTGCGGGTCGAGTTCATCACCGTGACCACGGGTCACGGCCGTGCGGCGGCGGACCTGGTGATGGCCGCGGCGACGATGATCTCCCGTGACCCGATCCAGCTGTCGCCGCAGCCGGGGCTGCTCCTGCCGAAGCTGGGTTGGCACGTGGACGACACGATCACCGCGCAGCACGGTCTGCTCGTCCCGCCGTTCCTGTGGGAGGACGGGGTGCCGAACGTCCACGAGGTGAACTTCGGTGGTCGTCACGGTGGCGGGTCGCAGCACGAGTACACGCATCCGGAACGGATGACGGTGTTCGCTCAGTTGGTGATGCTCACCGAGGACGAGTACCGCGTGGCGGTGGACGGTGGTCCTGGTGCGGTGCAGCAGATGCTGGCGACGTCGCAGGCGAATCTCAACGACGTGTGGCGCTGAGCCTCCGGGGCAATTCTGGTCCTGACCCGCACGTCCGGCCCCTGCACCTGTGAAGGTGCGGGGGCTTTCGGCGTAGCTGCGGCCGGCTTCTAGTCCGGCGGATCCTCGGTGGTGGCGGGTCCGTCCGGTTCGGTTGGTTCAACAAGTTCGGTTGGTTCTGCAGGTTCAAGCGGTTCGTCGGGATAGTCCGGGTAGTCGGCGTCCGGATCGTAGGCCTCGGCCAGGGGGCCGGTGGCGTACGTGGCGTAGCGCCTGCCGTTGGGGCCTTCCCAGTCGATGGTGAACCCGTCGTCTGCGGTGGAGCAGGACCACACCCCCTCGGTCTTCAGCCGGTGGTGCGGTCGGCACAGCTTCTGTCCGTTGCTCGGATGAGTGGCGCCGTCGCTGGTGGGGTCGGTGTGCGGGGAGTTGACGATATGGTCGTTGTCGCACAGCGTGGCAGTCACGTCGCAGTTCGGGAACCTGCAGGTCCCGTCGCGGCCGTCGAGGTAGGCCTTCTGCGCGGTGGTGAACGCGTAGGCGTCCGTCTCCGGATACTTGTCGGGGTCGGTGTGCAGCACCCGTACGTAGGAGGACTCGTGCTCCAAGCGGTCTGCGGTGGCCGGGTTGATCCACCCCACCCCGGTGACGTAGCCGGCACCGGTGCCGTGGATACCGTCGAGGGTGGCGCGGTAGAGGTTCACGCGGATGGTCATGCTCGTGGGGTTGTCGCCGAGTTGTTCGAGCAGTACCTGGGCCTTGAGTTCCGAGCGAGTCGGCAACTCGGTGCGTTCGTCCTCGGGCAGCGCTTCCTGGCGGCGTCGGGCATCGGCGAGCAGGACGAGGGCCTGCTTGTCGAGTTTGTCGTCGATGGCGGCCAGGGTGACGCTGTTGCCGGAGGTGAAGACCATTTTGTTGCCCCGGCGTTTCAGCGTGGCGGTGTCCTCCTGGGCCAGGGCGGTGTCGTTGGCGAGTTCCGGTGCGGCGTCGAGGATCGCCGCGGTGACCCGGTCCTCGATCTCGCGCAAGGTGACCAGGCGGGTGGTTTCGCGGAGCCAAGGGGTGACGTGCGCGTTCACCGCCGCGTCGAGATGCCCCGTGATCTCGTCGTGGTGTGCCTTGGGCACGGTGGAAAGTTGGGCGTGGATCAGTCGGCGGATCAGTGCGAGGTGGTCGGCGGCGAGGATGCCGGTGGTGATCACCGCGCAGAACAGTTCGAGGTTTCGAGCGGCGAGTTCGCCTGCGTGAGCGAAACACATTGCGTCGCCGCGGGAGCGTCCACGAAGTGCCAGTGCGGTGGAGAGGCGCTCGGTGGCGGCGATGTCGCGCAGTTTGGCGATGAGCAGCATCTCACCGTGGTTGAGGTGGCGTTGGATGTCGTCCATGCTCATGAAGGGAGTGGTGTTGTCGGTGGTCATGGTGCCAGTGTCCCCCTGTGGTTGGCTTCCTTGACGGAAGTGTACTACAGGCCACGGACATGGTCAACAGTATGTTCGAATAATGGCCGTATTCCGTGGTGTGCGCACTCGAGAGGCGGGCTCTTGCCGGGATGTGCCGGACGATGCCTTCCCCCGGTCTCGACGGTGGGGCAGACCATGTCCGTCGCGCCTTGTAGGCTGGGTCCGTGGCTCTTTACAGGAAGTACCGGCCGGCGTCGTTTGCCGAGGTCGTGGGGCAGGAACATGTGACCGAACCGTTGTCGACGGCACTGGACAGCGGGCGGATCAACCACGCCTACCTGTTCTCCGGTCCGCGGGGCTGCGGCAAGACCTCGTCGGCGAGGATCCTCGCCCGCTCGCTGAACTGCGAGCAGGGGCCCACGTCCTCGCCCTGCGGCGAGTGTGCGTCCTGCCGTGCCCTGGCGCCCGGCGGGCCGGGGACGTTGGACGTCACCGAGCTGGACGCGGCGACGCACAACGGTGTCGAGGACATGCGCGAGCTGCGCGACCGGGCGTTCTACGCCCCGGCGGACTCTCGCTACCGGGTGTTCATCATCGACGAGGCGCACATGATCTCCTCGGCGGGTTTCAACGCGCTGCTGAAGATCGTGGAGGAGCCCCCGGAGCACCTCATCTTCATCTTCGCCACCACGGAGCCGGAGAAACTGCTGCAGACCATCCGGTCGCGGACGCACAACTACCCGTTCCGGCTGCTGACCCCGCCGGCGATGCGTGGCCTGCTGGGCCGCGTGTGTGAGGACGAAGGGGCGGTTGTCGAGGACTCGGTCTACCCGCTGGTCATCCGTGCGGGAGGGGGCTCCCCGCGTGACTCGCTGAGCATCATGGACCAGCTGCTCGCCGGTGCCGGTGAGGAGGGCGTGACCTACAACCGTGCGGTGGCCCTGCTCGGGTTCACTGACATTTCGCTCATTGACCGGGCGGTGGACGCGCTGGCAGATCAGGACCAGGCGGGGCTGTTCGGCTGCGTCAGCGACGTGATCGACGCCGGCCACGACCCGCGCCGGTTCGCGATGGACCTGCTGGACCGGTTCCGGGACCTGCTGGTCGTGCAGGCCGTGCCCGAAGCCTTCGACACCGGCCTGGTGGACGCCCCCACCGACCAGCGTGAGGTGCTGACCGCGCAGGCGAACACCCTCGGGCAGGCGACGCTGACGCGGTGCGCCTCCCTGGTGAACGAGGGCCTGGCGCAGATGCGTGGCGCCACAGCGCCCCGACTGCTGCTGGAGATCCTCTGCGCCCGTATGGCCCTGCCCGCCGCGGGTATGACGGTCGAGGCGCTCGCGCAGCGTGTCGAGGCCCTCGAGGCAGGCGGCGGCACGGGCGGAGTGGGCGCCGGTACCGGGAATGCCGCGCCAGCGGGATCCGGACGTCCCTACGTGCGCAAGTCGAAGAGGGAGGCGGAGGCTGCGCAGCAGGCGCAGCAGACGCAGTCGGCTCCGTCGACTATGCAGGAAGAATCGGTGCAGTCTGCGCCGACGCCTGCCCAGCCCGCGGGGCAACAGACGCCGGACGCAACGCCGACACCTGCTCCCGCTCCGGCTACGGCGCCGGAGACCTCTCCCGAGGACGACCGCAGGGCCGAGGCCGAGCGTGCCCGCGAGATCATGCGACGTCGCCGGCAACCGGCCGCGGAGCAGACACCAGAACCCGAACCCATCCCGGAGCCGGTTCCGGAGCCCACACCGGAACCTGAACCGGCGCCCGAGCCAGCGCGGAGCGCCCACCCCGTCGACAAGTGGGGCGAGGTCCTCGAAACGCTGAAGGACGCCAACCTCGCCGCATGGATCGCCGCGCGCGATGCCACGGCGCAGGAAGGTGCCGTCGGCGAGGACGGTGCACCGACGATCTACCTCAACCACCACACCGGAGCCTTGGCGAACTACGTCAACGCTCCCGACCATGCCGCCATCTACGCGGAAGCGGTTCAGAAAGTCACCGGCGAGTCCGTGCGTGTGACTGCGGGTGTCGGTGTCGGTGCCGGTGTGCCCCAGGAGTCGCCGGGAAAAGCTGAGGCTGCGGCTGACCCGCAGCCGGAGCCCACACCATCGCCGGAGCCGGAGCCGGAGCCGGAGCACGAGCAGGCGCCAGCGCCTGAACCTGCACCAGAGCCGGCCCCTGCGCCCGAGCCCACCCGACCGGCGGACCCCGTCGACATGGCACTGCAGCGGGCCCGACAGGCCGAGTCGGTGGCTCCGGCGCAGCCTGAGCAACCCCGCCAACCGGCTCAACCCCAGCCCCAGAGCTCCTTCCAGAACACCGCCCCGTCGCCCACCGCCAGGAACGAACGTCCCGCCGAGGAACTCTCCGGCTGGCGTGCCCGTCGCGCGAAGATCGACGCACGTCGCAACACCGGTGGTCCTGGCGGGTTCGGCGGCCCGGGAGCAGGTCCCGCCGACAACGGCGGATTCAATGGTGTCCCGCTGCCGGACGAACCGTCCGAGCCCTGGGACGACGGCCCCGGTGCGGTACCCCCGGATCCGGAGGGGCCGCAGGGTGTCGACCGGGCGGAGGCCGAGGAGGCCATGGCGCAGCTCAACGACCCGTCTTCGGCCAACATCGACCACCGCAATGCCATCGAGATCGCCGGCGAGCTGTTGGAGAAGCACCTCGGGGCGGAGCGCACGCGGTAAGGAGAATGATGAGTACAGCCCCGTCAGTCATCGCCGGGATGATGCGGATCGCCGAGAAGACCGACGCCGAGATCCGCGCGCTCTACGACACGGCCCGCGGACGCGGCGTCACGTACTTCGACCACGCCGACCTCTACGGCGTCGGCGCGCCCGGAGGCGGTTACCACCGCTGCGAGAGCAGGTTCGCCGACGCGCTGAACCTCAGCGCGTCCGAACGCGACGAGATCGTCCTGCAGTCCAAGGTCGGCATCGTCACCGACGGTCCGTACTACGACTCGTCCTATGAGCACATCATCGCCACGGTCGAGGAGTCGCTGACGGCGCTGCGCACCGACCGTCTCGACGTCCTGCTGCTGCACCGTCCCGACGCGCTCGTGGAGCCCGACGAGGTGGCCCGGGCATTCGACGAACTCGAGGCCACGGGCAAGGTGCGGGCCTTCGGGGTCTCCAACCACACGCCCCGGCAGATCGACCTGCTCAGGACCGCGGTCCGGCAGCCGCTGGTCGTCAACCAGCTGCAGTTGTCGATCACCCACGCGCCGGTCATCACCCAGGGACTCACGGCGAACATCGTCGGTGAACCCGGTGCGGTGGACGTCGACGGCGGTGGCGTCCTCGACTACTGCCGCCTCAACGGCATCACGGTGCAGGCGTGGTCGCCGTTCCAGAAGGGGACGGAACGCGGGGTGTTCCTCGGCGACCCCGGCTACGCCGAACTCAACGCCGTGCTCGGGGAGATCGGCGACGCCCACGGCGTCGCCCCCGCGGCGGTGGCGACCGCCTGGATCCTGCGCCACCCCGCACGCATGCAGGTCGTCCTCGGCTCCACCGATCCGTCCCGTTTCGCCGAGGCGTCCGACGGTGCGGACGTCGAACTGTCCCGCCGCGAGTGGTACCGGTTGCTGCGCGCCGCCGGGCACCGTCTTCCCTGAATCAGTTGCGGACGCCGTCAGCAGGTAAACTCCGACGGGGTAGAAGACCAGAACGAACGACCTGAACCTACAGCGAAGGGAACACACCGTGAGCCAGCCCGACATGAACCAGATCATGGCCCAGGCCCAGCAGATGCAGCAGCAGCTCCAGGAGGCGCAGGCCGAGATCATGGCCTCCACCGTCGAGGGCACCGCCGGCAACGGCCTGGTCAAGGTCGCCCTGCGCGGCTCCGGAGAGGTCGAGAGCCTCTCCATCGACCCGTCCGTGGTGGACCCGGAGGACGTCGAGACCCTCCAGGACCTCGTCATCGGCGCTTACCAGGACGCCGGGGAGAACCTCAAGAACCTCTCCAACGAGAAGATGGGGCCGCTGTCCCAGGGCCTCGACGGCCTCGGCTTCTAGGACGAGTCCACCGTGTTCGAAGGTCCCCTCCAGGACGTGATCGACGAGTTCTCCCGCCTCCCCGGGGTGGGGCCCAAGAGCGCCCAACGCATCGCCTTCCATCTCCTCCAGGCAGAGCCGGAGGAGCTGGACAGGCTCGGCGGCGCGCTGTCGCGCCTGCAGAACGGCGTGCGTTACTGCCGGATCTGCCACAACGTGTCCTCCGAGGAGGTCTGCCGGATCTGCGCGGACTCCACCCGCGACGCCACCATCGTGTGTGTCGTCGAGGAGTCGAAGGACATCCAGGTCATCGAGCGCACCGGTGAGTACGACGGGCGCTACCACGTCCTCGGCGGCGCCCTGGACCCGCTCAACGGCGTCGGCCCGAAGGAGCTCAACGTCACCGCGCTGGTGCAGCGTATCGGCGGTCGGGTGGACGACGTCGTAGCCGCCGACGGCACGGTGGCGGACGCCCCGGACATCTCCGAGGTCATCATCGCCACCGACCCGAACACCGAGGGCGAGGCCACGGCCGCCTACCTCGGGCGACTGCTCAAGGAGTTCCCCGGGCTGACCGTGTCCCGCCTGGCCTCGGGAATCCCGATGGGCGGCGACCTCGAGTTCGTCGACGAGCTGACGCTGTCGCGGGCCTTCGAGGGCCGCACCGCGATCCGGTAACGGGCGCGCGAGCCACATAAGCGGCATTTACCTCACCGGGGTGTCCTTGCCCACGAAAGCGCTGACAGGGGGTCGGCGTCGGCGTAGCGTGAGGGCCATGACCACACGAAACAAGAACCTCGCGAATGCCAGGGCAGCAGTCTGGGCCACCGTCTTCGGCGGAGCCGGGGTGCTGCACTTCGCGCAGCGACGCTTCTTCGACTCCATCGTCCCGGAGGAACTCCCCGGGGAGCAGAAGTACTGGACGTGGGGGAGCGGGGTCATCGAGCTCGCCCTCGCCGCGGCGATCGCCAACCCGTCCACCCGGGCGGCCTCGGCGAAGCCGGCGTCGCTGTTCCTGCTCGGTGTGTGGCCCGGCAACATCAAGATGGCGATCGACTGGCAGGCCTCGGACTCCAAGAGCACACTGTTCAAGGCCGGCGCATGGGCTCGCGTCGCAGGTCAGGTGCCCATGATCGTGTCCACGAGCAGGCTCGGGGAGTAGGACAGAACATCCCCTACGGGGAAGTTTTGTCGGGGGGATGACAATCTTGTAATCACTATGTCGGTAAAGGTGTCCGCATAGAGTGACGCAAGGCACATGTCGACGGGGTGGGGTCCCGTCAGGGATCGTGCGGGGGTGGGCGGACGGCGGGGTCGTCCGGGCCGGCAAAAACACTTGTTGACCTAAGGAAAGCCCGTCCGGTGGAGCCGGTTTCCGGCGGGGTGTGGGGGTAGAGCACATATATGTGCAGAACAGAACGGGTCGGAGCTGTCCGTAGCGGTTCCTAGAGTTCATCCCTATTCACGCGCACCGTGCCCGAACGATCTCGGGCGCGCGTCGCGTTGAGCCCTTCATGAACCGACTCTCCGAAAGGAGCCCGATGCCGACCACCATCCTCGTGGCCAATCGTGGCGAGATCGCCGCACGTGTCGTCCGTACTGCCCGTGACCTGGGACTTCGTTCCGTTGCCGTGTACTCCGACCAGGACATCGACTCACCTGCCGTCGCCCTGGCAGATGACGCGTACTCGCTGGAGGGCACCACCCTCCAGGAGACCTACCTCGACATCGCCAAGATCATCGACGTCGCACAGCGTGCCGGGGCGGACGCCGTCCACCCCGGCTACGGTTTCCTCTCCGAGGTGCCTGACGCCGCCCAGGCCGTCGCGGACGCCGGTCTGACCTGGCTCGGCCCGGCCGCGGACACGATCCGCCAGCTCGGCGACAAGATCAGCGCCCGGCGCACCGCCCTGGCCGCCGGCGTCTCGCCGGTGCCCGGCACCACCGACCCGGTGCAGTCCATGGAGGAGGTCGACGACTTCGTCGCCGCCCACGGATACCCGATCGTCCTCAAGCGCTCTGACGGAGGCGGCGGACGCGGCATCGAGGTCATCCGCACCGACGAGGACCTGAAGACCTTCGCCGCAGGCCACGCGATGGCCGGCGGTGACCTGGACAAGTTCTTCATGGAGCGTTTCATCGTCTCCGGCCGTCACATCGAGACCCAGTGCATGCGTGACTCCCACGGCAACTTCGCCGTGGTCACCACGCGCGACTGCTCGGTGCAGCGCCGCCACCAGAAGGTCATCGAGGAGGCCCCGGCACCGTTCCTGCCCGAGGGTGCCGACGAGACCCTGCAGACGTGGTCCAAGGCCCTGTTCGACCACACCGACTACGTGGGTCTGGGGACCTGCGAGTTCATGCTCACCGAGGAGGGTGAACTCTTCTTCCTGGAGGTCAACCCGCGCCTGCAGGTCGAGCACACCGTCTCCGAGGAGGTCACCGGGCTCGACCTCGTGGAGGCGCAGTTCACCATCGCCGACGGCGGCAGCATCCCCGAGGTTCCCGAGATCCGTGGCCACTCCATCGAGCTGCGCCTGACCTCGGAGGACCCCGCCAAGGACCTCACCCCGACCGCGGGCAAGATCAAGGAACTCGAGTGGCCGGCCGGCCACGGGGTCCGCATCGAGACCGGTGTGCGTCTCGGCGACAAGGTCTCCCCGGAGTTCGACTCGATGATCGCCAAGCTGATCGTCACCGGCCCGGACCGTCCCCGCGCGATCGCCCGGGCACGCCGCGCGCTCGGCGAGCTGTCCATCAAGGGCATCGCCACCTCCACCCCGGTGCTGGACCTGATCATGGCCCACCCGGACTTCGACGCCACCAACGACCACGGTGACCTGCGGGTGCGTACCCGCTGGCTGGAGACGACCTTCCTGCCGGCCGTGGACATGGAGAACCTCGGTTCCGAGTCCGACGGGGAGGACGACGAGAGCAGCATCGCCGCGGCACTGCGGACCTTCACCGCGCAGATCGACGGCCGTCGCCACCGCATCACCCTGCCCGACGGGCTGGCGAACCTCGGTTCGATGATGCAGAGCGGGCTGGGCAACCTGGGCGAGATGGGCCAGGAGATCGGCTCGCGTGTCCGACGCAGCCAGCCGCGTCGCGGTTCCCGGCGTCGTGGCGGCGAGGCCGCCGCCGGTGCCGCCCCGGTCGGCGAGTCGCTGACCGCCGAGGGCGCGCTGAAGTCGCCGATGCAGGCCATCGTCGTGCGCATGGGCACCGAGCCCGGTGCGTCCGTCGGGGAGGGTGACGTGGTCATCGTCCTGGAGGCGATGAAGATGGAGAAGTACATCCACGCCCCGGCCGGGGGAACCGTCGCGTCCATCGACGTCGCGGTCGGCCAGAACGTCAACGCCGGCGACACGCTGCTGCACATCAACGCCGAGAGCACCGAGGAGGCCGCAGAATGACCGCCGCCGAGAAGACCGACAAGACCGACAAGATCGAGAAGATCGCAGCGAAGGCCTCCGTCGACTACGACGCACTCGCCGCCGCCGCGGACGAGAAGGCCCAGAAGTTCCAGCACGGCAAGGGCAAGTACACCGCGCGTGAGCGCATCGCGATGCTCTGCGACGAGGGCTCGTTCGTGGAGTACGGCCGTTTCTTCGGCGGCGACCCCGCCGAGGGCTTCCTCGGTTCCGCCGTGGCCACCGGCTTCGGCACCATCGACGGACGCACCGTTGCCATCTACGCCCAGGACTTCTCCATCCGCGGCGGCACTCTCGGCAAGGTCGAGGGCCAGAAGATCACGGACATCATCGACCGGGCGATCGCCGAGCGGGTTCCCTGCTTCGGCCTGCTGGACTCCGGCGGAGCCCGGATCCAGGAGGGCGTCGCCGCCCTGTCGTGGTACGGCCGTATCTTCCGCAAGTCCTGCGAGGCCTCCGGGTTCATCCCGCAGATCTCACTGATCCTCGGCCCGTGTGCCGGCGGTGCGGTGTACTCCCCGGCGCTCACGGACTTCGTGATCATGCCGCGCGAGAACTCGCACATGTTCGTCACCGGCCCGGACGTGGTCAAGGCCGTCACCGGTGAGCAGATCAGCCTGGACGACCTGGGCGGCGCGGAGATGCACAACAGCGTCTCCGGTGTGGCCCACTACCTCGCCGAGGACGAGGAGGACGCGATCGACTACGCCCGCGCCCTGCTCAACTACCTGCCGCAGAACTGCAACGACGAGACCCCGTCCTACGACTACGTCCCCACCAAGGAGGACATCGAGGCCTCCCGCGGTGTCGGCGACATCGTCCCGGCGGACAACCGCATGCCCTACGACGTCGTCGAGGTCATCGAATCCCTCGTCGACCACGGTGAGTTCGTGGAGGTCCAGGAGCACTGGGCCCGCTCGATCGTCATCGGCTTCGCCTGCATCGAGGGCAAGCCGGTCGGCATCGTCGCCGACCAGCCCATGCACAACGCCGGCACGCTGGACGTCGAGGCGTCGGAGAAGACCGCCCGTTTCGTGCGCTGCTGCGACGCCTTCGGCCTGCCGGTCGTCACCCTGGTCGACGTGCCCGGCTACCTGCCCGGCGCCGAGCAGGAGCGCGCCGGCATCATCCGCCGTGGCGCGAAGGTGATCTACGCCTACGGCAACTGCACCGTGCCGGTGGTCACCATGATCACCCGCAAGTCCTACGGCGGCGCCTACATCGTGATGGGTTCCAAGGGCATCGGCGCGGACTTCGCCTTCGCCTGGCCGGACGCCGAGATCGCCGTGATGGGTGCCGAGGGTGCCGTGCAGATCCTGCGTCGCCGCGACATCGCCGCGGTCCCCGACGAAGAGAAGGCCGACTACACCAAGCAGCTGGCCGACGAGTACCAGGCGGAGAACATCAACCCGAACTTCTCCGTCGAGACCGGTGAGATCGACCGCATCGTCGTCCCCGCGGACACCCGCGACACCCTGGCCTCCGCGCTGCGTTCCCTGCGCACCAAGGACCGCGACCGCCGCCACTTCAAGTTCCACTCCAACGGGCCCTTGTGACCCCTGCAGAGAACCGTCGGACAACTAAGGACATCATGACTGACTCTTCCTCCAGCTTCCTCTCCCGCCTGAACGGCGGCGACGAGAAGACCACCCTGCTCTTCGGCGGTCAGGCCACCCCCTGGCGTCCCGCCTGCGCGCAGCTCGCCGAGGACCCCACTCTCGCCGGCGAGATCCGTGCGCTGATCACCGCGTCGGACGACCTGCTCGCCCCGGTCGCCGCCGAGCTCACCGCCGCCACGGCCGGCGCCCTGACGCTGGAGCGTCTCGCCGGTGACGCGACGACCTCCGCCGGCCCCGTCTCCGCGGCGCTGTCGGTGCCCGGCATCACCGCCGTGCAGTACGCGCAGCTCTCCGCGCTCAAGGGCGCCGGCTTCGACGCCGTCGCCGCCGTCGCCGACGGCCGCGCCACCGCTCTGGGCCACTCCCAGGGCGTGCTGGGCGCCGCCTTCGTCGCCGGGGACGGCCCGTCGGACGCCGAGGTCTTCGCCGTCGCCAGGCTGATCGGTGCCGCCGCGGCGCGCACCACCCGCTCCGCCGGCTTCGCCGTCGGCGAGCACACCCCGATGCTGTCCGTGCGTGGCCTGGAGAGCTCCCACCTCG
Organism: Corynebacterium sp. AOP12-C2-36; assembly: GCF_052379185.1. NCBI lineage: Bacteria > Bacillati > Actinomycetota > Actinomycetes > Mycobacteriales > Corynebacteriaceae > Corynebacterium > Corynebacterium sp. AOP12-C2-36. The sequence continues at coordinate 153,163 of NZ_JBQSYJ010000002.1, forward strand.
ACGCCGTCATCGCCGACGCCGGCGTGGACGTCGAGGTCGCCATCCACAACGGCCGTCGCCGCTTCATCCTCTCCGGTACCCCGGAGGACCTGGGTGTCGTGGAGCAGACCGTGCTGCAGCTCGGCGAGAAGGACGCCGCCGAGCTCACCGCGAAGACCCGCGGCGGTGCGCCGCTGGCCCCGCAGACCGAGTACCTCGAGGTCACCGTGCCGTTCCACCACAGCTCCATGGAGCCCGCGGTGGAGCAGGTCGTCGCCTGGGCAGGACGCTGCGGCCTCGCCGCGGACACTGCAGGTTCTGTCGAGCGCTTCGCCCGCGCCGTGCTGACCGACCACGTCGACTGGGTCGACCAGGTCGCCGCCGCCCGTGATGGTGGCTCCGCATGGTTCCTGGACGTCGGCCCCGGCGTCGTCGCCTCGAAGATCTCCGCCGAGGTCATCGAGGGCTCCGGCGCCGGCATCGTCGCCGCCGGCAGCCTCGACGACGTCGACGCGCTCGCCGCACCGGGCCCGGACCCGGAGCGCACCGTCGACTGGTCGTCCTACGCCCCGCGCCTGCTCGACCTGCCCACCGGGCAGGTCGTGGAGACCGCGTTCTCCCGCCTGACCGGCCGTTCCCCGGTGCTGCTCGCCGGCATGACGCCGACCACCGTGGACCCCGAGATCGTCGCCGCCGCCGCCAACGCCGGCTACTGGGCCGAGATGGCCGGTGGTGGACAGGTCACCGCAGAGGTCTTCGACGCCAACCTCACCAAGCTCAAGGGACTGCTCGAGCCGGGCCGTGCCGTGCAGTTCAACGCCATGTTCATGGACCGCTACCTGTGGAACCTCCACTTCGGCGGCCAGCGCGTGGTCTCCAAGGCCCGCGAGTCCGGCGCACCGCTGGACGGCGTGGTCATCTCCGCCGGCATCCCCGAGCCCGACGAGGCCCCGGAGGTCATCGGCGCGCTGCGTCAGTCCGGCTTCTCGCACATCGCGCTGAAGCCCGGCACTGTCAACCAGATCCGCGCGGGCCTGGGCATCGCCCGCCAGATCGAGGACACCGGCACCAGCATCATCCTGCAGGTCGAGGACGGTCACGCCGGTGGACACCACTCCTGGGAGAACCTCGACGACCTGCTCACCGCCACCTACGCGGAGATCCGCCGCCAGAAGAACGTGGTGCTCTGCGTCGGCGGCGGCATCGGCACGCCCGAGCGCTCCGCCGACTACCTCTCCGGTGACTGGTCGGTGGCCCTCGGCCTGCCGTCCATGCCGGTCGACGGCGTGCTCGTCGGCACCGCGGCGATGACCGCCAAGGAGGCCAAGACCACCGACGAGATCAAGCAGCTGCTCGTCGACACCCCCGGTGTCGCCGATGCGTCCGGCGCGGCCTTCACCGCCCCCAACGGCGGCTGGATCGCCCCCGGCAACTCCGCCGGTGGCGCGACCTCGGGCCTGTCGCACCTGCGTGCCGACATCCACGAGATCGACAACTCCGCCGCCAAGTGCATGCGCCTGATCCAGGAGGTCGGTGGATCGCTCGAGGCCGTCAACGCCCGCCGCGACGAGATCATCGAGGCGATGGACAAGACCGCCAAGCCCTACTTCGGTGAGCTGGAGAAGATGACCTACGCACAGGTCGTCCGCCGCTTCGCCGAGCTGAGCTTCCCGTGGGTCGACCCGTCCTGGCTGCAGCGCTTCCAGGAACTCCTGCAGCGCGTCGAGGCCCGCCTGACCAGTGCCGAGCACGGCCCGGTGGAGACCCTGTTCCCCACGGTGGAGTCCGCCGAGGACCCCACCGCCGCGGTGGAGACCCTCGTGGCCGCCTACCCGTCCGCCGAGGTCGACACCCTGACCCCGCTGGACACCGCCTGGTTCATCGCCCTGTGCCGCAAGTACCCCAAGCCCATGGGCTTCGTGCCGGCCATCGACGAGGACCTCCTCGCCTGGTGGGGCAAGGACTGCCTCTGGCAGGCGCAGGACGACCGCTACTCCGCCGACCAGGTGCGCATCATCCCCGGACCGGTCTCGGTCTCCGGCATCACCACCGTCGACGAGCCCGTCGCCGACCTCCTCGGACGTTTCGAGGAGGCCTGCCGCGCCCGCATCGCCGACACCGAGCCGGTCACCGCGTGGTCGCGCACCGAGGACGCCGTGGACGTGGAGTCCCTGCTCAAGGCCGTGCCCTACATCTCCTGGACCGGCCACCTGATGGACAACCCGGCCCACGTCATCGACGAGGACCGCTACGACCTGGTGGTCACCAACGACGGCTCCGACGGCAACCCCGTCACCGTCACCATCGACCTGCACCTGGACACCTTCTGGGACGACACCGCCGCCGGTTCCGGCGACGCGCAGGTCCACGCCGTGCGCAGCCTGCCCGTCCCGCTGATCCTGGACACCACCAGCATCACCGGCGGCATGCCCGTCGTCGACGAGGAGCGCCTGCCCGACACCATGTACGGGCTGCTCGCCGGCACCGCCGGTGTGGGCAACACCGCCGTCACCGGCGACGAGATCACCGCGATGCCGACCAAGGTCGCCGGTTCCACCACCGACGAGACCCCCTTCGGCACGTTCAGCTACGACTTCACCCTCACCGGCTCCCTGGGCTCCGAGCACGCCGGTGTGACCGGCGACGACCTCGGCGACCTCTCCGCGGTCGGTGGCGGCGCCACCCGCGCCTCCATCGTGCCCGACGCCCTGCTCGGCACCTGCTGGCCGGCGATCTACGCGGCCCTGGGTTCGGCCACGGTCAACGAGTACCCCGTCATCGAGGGTCTGCTCAACGCCGTGCACCTGGACCACACCGTGGCCCTGGAGGTCTCCGCCGAGGAGCTCGCCGCACGCGCCCCGCTGACCGTCACCGTGTCCAGCTGGGCCGCCGGCATCGAGGAGTCGTCCTCCGGACGCGTCGTCACCGTGCACCACCACATGCACGACGCCGAGGGCGTCCTGCTGGGACGCCAGACCGAGCGCTTCGCCATCCGTGGCCGCGCCTTCGGCACCACCCCGCCGGCCGAGCCGGCCGCCGCCGGCGGCACCGGCGCGGAGGTCACCGACACCCCGCGTTCCACTCTGCTGCGCACCCGCGTCAACGCCCCGGCGGAGATGACCCCCTTCGCCTGGGTCTCCGGCGACTTCAACCCGATCCACACCAGCCACGTCGCCGCCCGCGTCGCCGGGCTGCAGGCACCGCTGGTGCACGGCATGTGGCTCTCGGCCACCGCCCAGCACGCCGCGTCCGCCGCCGGATCCGGCCACCGCATCCTCGGCTGGACGTACCGCATGTTCGGCCTCGTCCAGCTCGGTGACCCGGTGGACATCCAGGTCGAGCGCACCGGACGCGTCGCCGGCGGCGGACTGCTGCTGGAGGTGACCTGCCGGATCAACGACGAGCTCGTGTCCCAGGGCACCGCCGTCACCGCCGCCCCGTCCACCGCGTACGTCTACCCCGGCCAGGGCATCCAGTCCAAGGGCATGGGCCTGGACGAGCGCGCCGCCTCGAAGGCGACCGCCGCTGTCTGGGAGCGCGCCGACGCGCACACCCGCGCCACCCTGGACTTCTCCATCCTCACCGTGGTCCGCGACAACCCCACGTCGCTGACCGCCAACGGTGTGACCTACCAGCACCCGGACGGCGTGCTGTACCTGACGCAGTTCACCCAGGTCGCCCTGGCCACCCTGGCGCTGGCGCAGACCGCGCGCCTGCGTGAGGCCGACGCCCTGGTCGCCGACGCCTACTACGCCGGACACTCGCTCGGCGAGTACACCGCCCTGTCGGCCTACGCCGGCACCATCGAGCTGGAGACCGTGCTGGAGGTCGTGTTCCACCGCGGCTCCACCATGCACCACCTCATCCCGCGTGACGAGAACGGCCGCTCGGACTACCGGATGGGTGCCCTGCGCCCCAACCAGTTCGGCGTCGACGACGACCACGTCGTGGAGTACGTGGAGTCCGTGGCGGAGAAGTCCGGCGAGTTCCTGGAGATCGTGAACTTCAACCTCGCCGGCGAGCAGTACTCCGTCGCCGGCACCGTCGCCGGCCTGGACGCCCTGCAGAAGGACGCCGCCGAGCGCACCGCCGCCGCCGGCGGCAAGGGCTCGTTCATGATGGTCCCGGGCATCGACGTGCCCTTCCACTCGCGCGTGCTGCACCCCGGTGTGCCCGACTTCCGCGAGAAGCTCGACGACCTGCTGCCCGCGACCATCGACCACGAGGTCCTGGTGGGACGCTACATCCCGAACCTCGTGGCCCGCCCGTTCGAGCTGACCCGTGAGTTCGTGCAGTCCATCCTGGACGTGGTGCCCGCCGAGCCGGCCCAGGCCGTGCTCGACGACTGGGACGCCCGTACCAAGGACGAGGCAGGACGCGCCGAGGTGGCGCGCACCCTGTTCATCGAGCTGCTGTGCTGGCAGTTCGCCTCCCCGGTGCGCTGGATCGAGACCCAGGACCTGCTCCTGGCCACCGACCGCCTGGACATCGACGAGCTCGTCGAGGTCGGCCTCGGCGCCGCCCCGACGCTGGCGAACCTGGCGACCAAGACGCTGCGCCTGCCCCGCTTCACCGGCGCCGACGTCGCCGTGCGCAACGTGCAGCGCGACGAGAAGGCCGTCTACCACGAGGACGTCCAGACCATCGAGGCCCCGGCAGCGCCGGCGGACCCGGCTCCCGCAGAGCAGGACGCCGTGGCCACCGGCGACGTCGTCGCCGAGGCGCGTCCCGACGCGTCCGCACCGTCCCCCGCCGTCGACGAGGGCTACGCCACCCCGGAGCCCCCGGCACCGGCCGGCTCCGTCGAGCGTCCCGCGGACCTGCCCTACAAGGCGTCCGACGCGATCAAGACGCTGCTGGCCTACGCCAACAAGCTGCGTCCGGAGCAGATCGGTGGTGCCGACACCACCGGCACGCTGACCAACGGTGTGTCCTCGCGGCTCAACCAGCTGCTCATGGACATCTCCGCGGAGCTGGGACTGTCCAGCGTCGAGGGTGCAGCCGAGGCCGACGTGACCACGCTGTCCGCCACCGTGGATGCCGCGGCGCACAACTACTCCGCGTTCGGCCCGGTGCTCAGCGAGGCCGTCAAGGACCGGCTGCGCAAGCTCTTCGGCGCCGCCGGGGCGAAGGCCACCGCCATCGCCGACCGCGTCACAGGCACCTGGGAGCTCGGCCCCGGCTGGGTCGACCACGCCACCGCGCAGATCCTGCTCGGTTCGCGTGACGGCGCCTCCGCCCGCGGCGGCGACCTGTCGACCCTGCCGAGCTCGGCGACGTCGATGGCCGACGTCAACGCCATCGTCGACGAGGCAGTCACCCAGGTCGGTGCCGCCCACGGCATCCCCGTGGCCAAGCCCAGCGCCGGCGGTTCCGGCGGCGGCACGGTGGACTCCGCCGCGCTCGACGCCTTCGCCCAGGAGGTCACCGGCGACGAGGGTGTGCTGGCCAACCTGGCCCGCCACATCCTGCACGACCTCGACCTCGACGTCCCCGCGTCCTCGTCCTTCGGCGACCCCGAGGCCGACGAGACCGCCGCGGTGCTGCAGGCCGTCAGCGAGGAGCTCGGCGCCACCTGGCCCAAGCAGGTCGCGCCCGTCTTCGACGAGCGTCGCGCCATCCTCGTCGACGACCGGTGGGCCACCGCCCGTGAGGACATCTCCCGTCTGGCCGAGGGCGGCGAGATCGCCGACACCGCCACCTTCCGTGGCACCGGCGAGACCGTGGCCAAGCACGCCGACTGGTGGGCCGACCACGTCTCCGATGCACAGCTGGCGTCCCGCTTCACCGGCATCGCCGCCGAGGCCCGCGACGAGGAGACCACCGGTGACTTCGCCGGACAGGTCGCCGTCGTCACCGGCGTGACCCCGGCGTCCATCACCGGTGGCGTGGTCGGCGACCTGCTGTCGCAGGGTGCCACCGTGGTGATCACCGCCTCGCGCATCAGCCCGGCCCGCCTGGAGTTCATCAAGAAGCTCTACCGCGAGCACGCCTGCGCCGGTGCGAAGATCTGGCTGGTCCCGGCGAACCTGTCGAGCTACCGCGACATCGACGCCCTGGTCGACTGGATCGGCAACGAGCAGACCGAGACCGTGGGATCCGAGAAGAAGCTGGTCAAGCCGGCACTCGTCCCCGACCTCTTCCTGCCCTTCGCCGCACCCACGGTGTCCGGCACGGTCGAGGATGCCGGCGGAAACGCCGAAACCCAGGCCCGCCTGCTGCTGTGGAGCGTGGAGCGGTCCTTCACCGCCCTGTCGCGCATCGGCCACGAGGCGAACCTGGCCCACCGCCTGCACGTCGTCCTGCCGGGTTCTCCGAACCGCGGAACCTTCGGCGGCGACGGCGCCTACGGCGAGACCAAGGCCGCCTTCGACGCGATCTGCAACAAGTGGTCCAACGAGCCGTGGGCGGAGCGCGTCACCATCGCGCACCCGCGCATCGGCTGGGTCGCCGGCACCGGTTTGATGGGCGGCAACGACCCGCTCGTCGACGCCGCCGTCGAGGCCGGGGTCCGCGTGTGGACGCCGTCCGACATCGCCGGTGAGCTCGTCCGCCTGTGCTCCTCGGAGATCCGCGCCGCCGCGTCCATCGGGCCGGTCGACGCCGACCTGACCGGTGGGCTCGACAAGATCAACCTCACCGAGCTGCGCGAGCAGGCCATCGCCGACGGTGCCTTCGACACCGTCGCCGCCGGTGCCGACGCCGAGGCCACCCAGGCCCCGGTCACGGTCAATGCGCTGCCGTCGCCGGTGCGCGCCGCCCAGCCCGTCGCCGTCGACGGTGACGAGGCCTGGGGCGAGGTCAGCGCCGACCTGGACGACATGGTCGTCGTCGTGGGTCTCGGCGAGGTCAGCGCCTGGGGCTCCGGACGTACCCGCTTCGAGGCGGAGTACGGCGTGCAGGCGGACGGGTCCGTGGACCTCACCGCCGCCGGTGTGCTCGAGCTCGCCTGGATGACCGGCCTTCTGACCTGGAAGGACACCCCGGTCGCCGGCTGGTACGACGCCAAGGGCGAGATCGTGCCCGAGGAGGAGATCTTCCCGCGCTACCGCGACGAGGTCGCCGCCCGCGCCGGTGTGCGCACCTTCGTCGACGACGTCGCGCTCGAGGACGTGCATACCCCGCAGGCCGCGGAGATCTTCCTCGACCGCGAGGTCACCTTCTCGGTGGACTCCGCCGAGGCCGCACAGTCCTTCGTCGAGGCCGACCCGGATTTCACCCGGGCGACCGTGGACGAGGGGACCGGCGAGTGGTCGATCACCCGACTGCCCGGTGCCCGTGCGCGGGTGCCGCGCCGTGCCACCCTGGCACGCAAGGTCGGCGGCCAGTTCCCCACGGACTTCGACCCCACCCGCTGGGGCGTGCCGGCCTCGATGGTCGAGGCCATCGACCGGATCGCCGTGTGGAACCTCGTCGCCACCGTGGACGCCTACCTCTCCGCCGGCTTCACCCCGGCAGAGATCCTGCAGGCCGTGCACCCCTCGGACGTGGCGATGACCCAGGGCACCGGCTTCGGCGGCATGACGTCGATGCGCAAGCTCTTCGTCGACCGCTTCCTGGAGGAGGACATCCCGTCCGACATCCTGCAGGAGACGCTGCCCAACGTCGTGGCCGCGCACACCATGCAGGCCTACGTCGGCGGCTACGGTGCGATGATCCACCCGGTCGGCGCCTGCGCCACCGCCGCGGTCTCCGTGGAGGAGGGTGTCGACAAGATCAAGCTCGGCAAGGCCGACTTCGTGGTCGCCGGTGCCACCGACGACATGTCGGTGGAGTCCATCAGCGGGTTCGCCTCGATGAACGCCACCGCCAACTCGGACGCCATGGCCGCCAAGGGCCTCAACGAGCGCTTCTACTCCCGGGCCAACGACCGCCGTCGCGGCGGCTTCGTGGAGGCCCAGGGTGGCGGAACGATCCTGCTGACCCGCGGTTCCGTCGCGGCGAAGCTGGGTCTGCCGGTGCAGTCCGTGGTCGGCTACGCGGCGTCCTTCGCCGACGGCGCGCACACCTCCATCCCCGCCCCGGGCATGGGTGCGCTGGCGGCCGGACGCGGCGGGCAGGGCTCGAAGCTGTCGAAGGAGCTCGCCAAGCTCGGTGTCTCCGCCGACGACATCTCGGTGGTCTCCAAGCACGACACGTCCACCAACGCCAACGACCCGAACGAGTCGCGCCTGCACACCCGCCTGGCGGCGGCGATGGGCCGTACCGAGGGCAACCCGATGTACGTCGTCTCCCAGAAGACGCTCACCGGGCACGCCAAGGGTGGTGCCGCGGTCTTCCAGACCGCCGGCCTGGGCGACATGTTCCGCACCGCGCGCATCCCGGCGAACCGCTCGCTGGACTGCGTGGACCCGGAGATGGCCTCCGCGCCGAACCTGGTCTGGCTGCGTGAACCGCTGCACCTCAACCGCACGGTCCGTGCGGGTCTGCTGACCTCGCTGGGCTTCGGTCACGTGTCCGCGCTGATGGCGCTGGTGCACCCGGAGGCCTTCCGGATCGCCGTGGCCAACCAGCTCGGGGAGGACGCCGCGACGGCGTGGGTGGAGACCGCCTCCGCCCGCCTGCGCGCCGGCGTGCGACGCCGCGAGGCCGGCATGCTCGGCCACCGCGCCCTGTTCGAGGAGATCGGGCACCGTCGCTTCGCCGAGGACGTCGACATCGACGCCGCCGAGCCGGCGATGCTGCTCGACCCGCAGGCCCGTGCCGGTGAGGACGGTCTGCTGCGGTGACCGGTTCCTCCTTCGTGATGGGTGTCGGTATCGACGTGGTGGACATCCCGTCGTTCGCCGAGCAGCTCGACCTGCCGGGGTCGCGGTTCGCCGCGTCCTTCACCGGTGCCGAGCGGCGCGCCTGTGCCCGTCTCGCCGAGACGAGCGGGAACGAGGCGCAGCACCTGGCGGCCCGGTGGGCGGCGAAGGAGGCGTTCTACAAGGCGTGGACCGCCGCCGAGGCCGGCGACGAGATCCCAGGTGCCAAGATGGACTGGTCACGGATCGAGGTCGTCAAGGACCGGTGGGGTCGGCCGTTCATCCGGCTGCACGACCCGTTGGACTCCGTGGTCACCGGTGCGCTGAACCGCCACTTCGGTGGTGGGGACCCGGAGAACGGGCACGCCGTCTGGCACCTGAGCCTGTCGCACGACGGCCCGGTGGCCCAGGCCTTCGTGGTCGGGGAGTGGCGGCGCATGTAGCGGCCCGGGTTCCCCCGGAGTGAGCGAGCAACCCCGCAGGTCGGTGTGACCGACCTGCGGGATTGCTGCGTTCAGGCACTCCCACCATGTTGTGATCGGACGCTACGCGGCGTGCCATCGTGGTCCCACGGTTGTCGCATGCGTGCCGGGCACGCTGGGGTGATGATGAGGACCAGTGGAAGTGACCGCCGTCGGCTACCGGGACTGCGCGGCAGATTCCGGTCGGGAGGACGCCGCCGCCTGCTCGGCGACACCGTCGGCCACCGCAGGGAGATCGGGTGTGAGGCGAGCGAGCCCTCCAGTCCGAAGAGCCGTCGGTCCCGGTGATGGTGCCGTGTCGGTGTGCCGGATCTATCCAGCCTCTCGGTCGAGCTCATGTTCGGCTGCACGCCGGATCCACGAGGACACCGAGCGGTCGTCCTTCTCGGCGGCATCCCGGATCCGGTCCAGGAGCGGCTGCGGAAAGCGGACCGGGACCGGAGCCCCGTACTTGGACTTTCTCCTTACCGGCGGACCTTGGGGTTCCTGGTTCTCGGGTCGGGAGTAGAACTCGTGCTCTTGCGCCTTGTTCATGCTGTTAGTCACCGGTCCTGCTCGTAGGGGGTCAGTCCTCCGGAAGCCTGAAAAGAAGCGGAGCGTAATGGCGAACCGTATGGTCTATCCAATCAATCCTATATCTCCTGTATTACAGATGGCTACTGCCGATGAAATCCGTGCCGGAAGGAGTGGACAACCGGGTGGTGTGGATAGCGGGGGAGGAGACGTCTCAGCCCAGTGCGCCGCGGATGCGTTCCATCGCGGAGGTCAGCGAGGCCTCGGTGACCCGAGCGGCGGCACAGGCATGCCCTGCGGCGACCGCGTCGATGAGTTGACGCTGGTGGGTGAGGATCTCGTCGGGTGTCCTGGACTCCAGTTCCTCGCGCACACCGACGATCTTGTAGTGCCGGCACTGTGCCCACAGGCTGCGGATCGACTCACACAGCACCTTGTTGGCGGAGGCCTCGTAGACGGCGGACAGCAGTTCTTCGTCGGCGGTGAGGTGACCGAGGACGTCCCCGCGGCCCAGCGCGTCGAGCATCCGGTCGTACAGGGGCTCCAGTCCGCCCGCGGTCACGGCAGCCTTCCCGGCATCATCCCCCTCCTCGGCATCCCCACCCAGCGCAGCGACTCCCAGCTCCGTGGCGCGGACCTCGAGCACACGCCGCACGTCGTAGATGTCCAGGAGCTCGGCGGGGGAGAAGGAGCGCACCACGGCACCGCGCCGGGGACGCGTCTCGACCAGGCCGTCCTCCTCCAGGCGGGTGATGGCCTCCCGCACCGGCATCACGCTGATGCCCAGCTCCGCGGCGAGGTCCCTGATCTGCAGGCGGCGTCCGCCCTGGTACGTGCCGTCGACGATCGCGGCATGCAGCGCCGCGTAGGCCTGGTCGCCCACACGGGTCGCCGCGGGAAGAGGGCTGAGGGACATGCCGACCACTCTACCGACGGGACCTACGCCTTCAGGCGCTCCGCGCGCAGCTGCGCGACCTCGCCGTCGAGCTGCGTGGCGAAGGCGCCGGTCAGCGACGGCAGCTCGGCCAGGGTGGTGTCCATCGCCGAGGCCAGCAGCAGGTCCGCCAGCTGCGGGTTACGCGCCAGCACCGGCCCGTGCATGTACGTCGCCACGATCGATCCCTGCACCGCGCCCTCGAAGTAGACCTCCTTGCCGGCACGCTCGGGGGTGAGCCCGGCGGTCAGCGCACCGTGGGGGTCGGTGTTGCCCACGCCCTCGGTCACGTACCCCAGCGGCGTGGCGTCGGCGCCGAGCAGGGTCGCGCCCTGGTGGTTGGCGAAACCGGTCAACGGCTCGGTCAGCACACCGGCCGCACCCAGCGAACCCGCGGTCAGGCCGAAGCCCTTCAGGTTCGGGTCCGAGCGCAGCTCACCGATGGTGCGGTTCTGCAGCGAGGACGTCGTCGCGTCGATCAGCCCCAGGCCGTCGACCATGCGGTCGGACGCCCGGAAGGACGTCCCGAAGACCTGCAGGCCGGCACAGATGGCCAGGACGGGACGTCCCGCCTGCACCGCACGCGCCATCGCGCCGTCGGCGGCGAGGTGCTCGGCGGCGAGGATCTGGGCGACGTCCTCGCCACCACCGACGGTGTACACGTCGAGGGTCTCCGGCACGCCGTCGTGCAGGGTGATCGGGTGGATCTCGGCGGTGATGCCGCGCATCCGCGCACGTTGGCGCAGGACGAGGGCGTTGCCGTCGTCGCCGTAGGTGCCGAGCACGTCCGGCAGCACCAGGCCGATGTTCAGGGCCGCTTCTCTACTCACTGGGAGATCTCCTTCTGCAGGTCCTTACGCAGGTCACGGAAGGCCGTGTAGTTCGCCAGCACCTCCACGCGCCCGGGCGGGCAGGCGCGCACCGCGGCGACGGTGTCCGCCACGGTGTCGTGCTCCACCCCGGCATAGCCGAGGCGTACGGCCAGGTCCGAGGACCGCTCACCGGCGGCGACGACCTTGAGGTCGTCGAGGTTCTCGAACTTCACGTCCCACAGCCAGGACAGGTCCTGACCGTCGGCGACCTGCCCGTTCACGGCGATGACCAGGCCGTCGGCGGCGCGGTCGACCATCGACAGGGCCTCCTGCCAGCCGGCCGGGTTCTTGGCGAGCAGCAGGTGCACCTCGCGGCCGTCGAGGTTCACCGTGGAGTAGCGTCCGGCGACGTCGTCGACACGCTCGGCGGCGGCCAGGGCGGACGTCTCGTCCACGCCGAGGGCCACCGCCGCGGCGATCGCCTGCGTGGCGTTGCCCCGGTTGGCGTTGCCCGGCAGCTTCAACGACAGCGGCAGCAGCTCGCCCGAGGGCGTGGTCAGCCCCTCGGGCGTGACCGTCCAGGTGGGTGTGGGACGGCGGAACTCGCGGCCGTCGGCCAGCGGCTTCACCGCGTACCAGTCCGGGGAGCCGTCCTGCTCCTCGGTGCGCACCACCGCACCACCGGTGCGCGGGCAGGACGTGGAGTCGCCGGTGAACCCGACGCCGGCGGACACCCACACCACGTTGGGGCAGTCCCACGCCACGGACGTGACCTGCACGTCGTCGCAGTTGGCGACGACGGTCATCTCTGGCCGCGCCTCCACGCACTCGCGCAGCACCCGCTCGATCTTGTTGATCTCGCCGACGCGGTCGAGCTGGTCGCGTGAGAGGTTCAGCAGCACCAGGACGTCGCAGTCGAGCTTCTTGGCGATGGCCGGCACGTGCAGCTCGTCGACCTCCAGGACGATGCGCTCGCGGTCCCGGCCGGCCAGCAGTGCGGAGATCACCCCGGCGTCCATGTTGTCGCCGCCGTCGTTGGTGGCCACCGTGCCGAGGGCGCGGACCGCCTCGGCGAGCATGCGGGTCGTGGTGGACTTGCCGTTGGTGCCGGTGACGATGGTGCAGGGGCGTCCCGCGCCGAGCTGCTCCATGAGCTTCGGGTCGATGAAGTTGGCGACCAGGCCGCCGATCATGCCGCCGGAACCGCGGCCGGTCTTCTTCGACGCCCAGGTCGCGGCGTCCGCTGCGCGGACGGCCAGTGAGGTCAACATTCCCATTGCTTCATTCACCCTTGGTTCTGCTTCTGCTTCTGGTTCTGCTTCTGGCCCTGCTGCTTCTGGCTGCCGGAGCCGCGCCGTCGGCGCCGCCGGGACGACGACCGGCCGGAACCGTTGCCGCCGCCGTTGTTCTTACCGCCGCCGGACGTGGCGTCCTTGGCGGGGTCCTTCGACGTATTGCCGGAGTTGCCGCCGCCGGAGTTGCCGCCGTTACCGCCACCGTTGCCACCCCTGCCGCCGTTCTTGCCGCGGGTCTGGTTGCGGTTTCGTCCCTGGTTACGGCTCTTGCCGCGTTGCGGGGCGGGGATGCGCGGGGTCGCCGGTCGGGCGTCCGGCACGGCGATGTCGGTGGAGCCCGGCTCCACGTCCTCCAAGGCGGCGAGGAACTCCTCGTCGGTGAACAGGGGGATGTTCTTGCGCTCCCCGTGCATCGCCTTGCCGCGCAGCTCGTGGCTGCGGTTGCACACCACCAGGCTCGACGTCCTGTTCAGCTTCTCGCTGTACACCAGCCCGGCCTTCGTGGCGGTGCTGATCAGCAGGTCCGGGTCGTCGCCCACGTCCGGGCTGACCACGAACTCCATGCCCTGGCGCAGGGTGTGCCCGTCGGGCGTGCCCGGGTTGCCGAAGGGACGCGGCGAGGTGGTGGCGTCCACCCGCACGGTGCTGCGTTGCAGACCGAACCGGTCCGCCGTCAGGTCGGACGGATCGGCGACCGACAACCCGCCGGGCGTGTTGTCGGCGGCACCGTCGGCGACCTCGCGCTGCGCGAGGTGGAGAGGGTGCAGGATGCGGGTGTCGGCGAGCAGCAGCTCGTCGGCGAGCACGTCGGCGCGCTGCAGGCTGGACGCCGGGCCGAGGGACGCCAGGGCGTCCTGCGGCAGGTCCAGCCCGTGGGCGTGCGTGTAGTAGGACGCGATGCTGCGCAGGCGCGGATCCTCCACCGGTACCCCGGCACGTCGGGCCGAGGCCAGGGTGTCGATGATGCGCGTGGGCGTGGGCACCGAGATCTTCTTCGGCCGACGCTGCCCGCGCCGCCGCCCGCGCGGGTTGTTGCGCTGGGTGCCGCGGTTCGCCGCACGCTGGGCGCGCCGGTACTCGAACTGGATGAACCCCCACGTCAGCGTGGTGTTGTGGCAGATCAGGGTGCGTCCCTCGATCAGGTCGAACAGCAGCGGGGCGACGGTGGCGAAACCGGGCGCCTGGCCCAGGTCGGCCTCCGTGTAGCCGTGCAGGTGCCACGGGCCCGGGTCCTCGCCGGGGTTGATCTGCTGGACGAAGCCGGTGAGCTGCGCCGCGCGGTCTGTGTTTTCGGTGCCGTCGGTACCGTCGGTCTGCGCCGAGGCGGGACGGTTGCCGCTGAACACGGCACGCTCCCCGTCGGCGGTGTGCAACGTCGCGGCGAACGCCACCATCCGTGAGGTGCTGGGGTGGATGCCCGACGTCGCCACCGTGATCTCCACGAACGGCGCCTCCTGCGCACTCGGCAACGAGCCGTGGAAGGTCTTCGGGAGGTTACGGGCGGGACGCGGCGCGGCCTGCGCCGCGCCGTCCTGCACCGGAGCGTCCTGCGTGCCCGGTGCGTCCTGCACGGAGGGTGCGGACGCGGCAGGCACGGCAGGCTCGGCAGGCACGGCGGCCGGGGCGTCCTGTATCTTCTGTTCGGCCTTCTTGTCTGCCTGCTCGACGGTCCGTGCCGACGGGGGAGCGGAACGGCGGTGGACCTGGCGGCGGCGACGCCGGGAACGGCCCTGTCCGCTGCGCGGGGCACCGTCTGCGCCGTGGGTGGCGTCGGGGCCGGAACCGGGGGAAGTCATGGGGGACATCATACGTTCCGTCGAGCCGCCGGTGCTAAGGACACCGGTGACTCGCCGCGCCGGAGCTCCACGTCTGCGTCACTCGTCGGTGGTGAACCACACGGTGATCCAGCTGTCCGGGTCGTCGCCCCCGAGCTCGCCGGCGACCCGACGACGGATGCCGTGCCACTGCGTCAGGGGGCGCGGGGGTGTGTCGGGGGGGGGGGGGGAGACGTGGAAGACGATCTCCAGCTGGCGCGAGCGGCCGACCTGCGCGGCATGCACGTCCGCGGACAGGAAACCCTCCTCGGCGACGACCCGGTCGGCGACGGCGCGGGCCTCGGCGTGCAGTTCCGGCGGGGTGACCAGCGCGATCTCGGACAGTGCGCGCAGCAGGGTGCGCACCGGCACCGGGATCAGCACGGACGCCACGACGATCAGCACCACCGGGTCCACGTACGGCAGCAGGTGCTCGTGGGAGGTCCCGTCGATGACCATGCCGACCAGGAACGCGATCAACAGCGCACCCGTCACCCCGGCGCCCATGAGCCACCCCTTGACGTCCATGGCCACCAACGCGGAGCCGATCCTCCGGGTCGCCCGGTGCTCCAGGGCCGCGGTGGTGCCGGCGAGCAGCAGGACGACCACGGTGTAGACCACGGCCGGGCCGAACTCGACCTCGCGTCCGCCGTCCAGCAGCGCGGTGACGGCCTGCAGCAGCGCATAGCCGGCGACCGCCATCATCACCAGGGCGTTGAGGCACAGCACCAACGGTTCGAAGTGCCAGAACCCCATGCTGAACCGCCGCGGCAGCCCCTCGGACCTGGATTTGGCGAGCAGCCCGGCCAGGATGATGGAGATCACCGACATCAGGGCGTCGACGAGGGAGAAGACGCCGTCGAACAGGATGGCCGCAGACCCGGACACCAGGCCGAAGCCGATGCCGAGCGCGGAGAGCAGGAGGACGGCGACCAGCGACACGCGCAGGGCCTGTTGTTCGGTACGCACCGTGAAAAAGACTCCTCGGAGGTCACGCAGGGACAGGGCGTTCACTGTCGCACGGGCGTGCCGCACCGGCCAACCACCGGGTTAGGAAGCGGATTCCGGTGCCCCTGCGGGGTGGTGCCAACTGGGTCGTCCCCCAGGCCACGAAACCCACTGTTTCGTTACCTGGGGGACGACTCAGATGACACAGCTGACCCAGCTGGGACTAGACCCCGCCGAGCACACCCTGGGCGACCGGCTCCTTGGAGTGCGCGCGGTTCACCCCGGAGGTGATGGCCTTCAGCGAGGCGTAGGTGATCGAACCGGCGATGCCGACACCCCAGACCTGCTGGCCGTCGATCTGCGCCAGGACGTAGGCCGCGGCCTCCGCGTCGTCGCCGGCGGTGCGGGCGTGCTGGGAGTACTCCTGGACCTCCACGTCCACGCCCAGGGCCTCCAGGGCGTTGCAGTACGCCGCGATCGGCCCGTTGCCACGGCCCTGGATGGTGCGGGTGTCGCCCTTCCACTCGATCTCGGCGGTGACCTTGGTCTCCGACCCCTCGGTCTGCGGGCCGTCCACCGTCACGGAGATCTGCTCCAGCGGGGAGGTGCGCTCCAGGTACTCGCCGGTGAAGATGTCCCACATGGCCTTGGAGTTCACCTCGCCGCCCTCGGCCTCGGTCACGGCCTGGACCACGCCGGAGAACTCGACCTGCATCGGACGCGGCATGTCGATGCCGTGGTCGGTCTTCATGATGTAGGCCACGCCGCCCTTGCCGGACTGCGAGTTCACCCGGATCACGGCCTCGTAGCTGCGGCCGATGTCCTTCGGGTCGATCGGCAGGTAGGGGACCTCCCACTGCACGCGGCGGAAGTCCTCCTCGGAGATCTCGTTGGCGTGGTGGCCCGGGGAGACGGAGTCCGCCAGGGCGTCGATGCCCTTGTTGATGGCGTCCTGGTGCGAACCGGAGAAGGCGGTGAACACCAGGTCGCCGCCGTAGGGCTGACGCTCCGGGACGACCAGCTGGTTGCAGTACTCCACCGTGCGGCGGATCTCGTCGATGTCGGAGAAGTCGATCTGCGGGTCCACGCCCTGGGTGAACATGTTCAGCCCCAGGGTCACCAGGTCCACGTTGCCGGTGCGCTCACCGTTGCCGAACAGGCAGCCCTCGATGCGGTCGGCGCCGGCCATGTAGCCCAGCTCGGCGGTGGCGACACCGGTGCCGCGGTCGTTGTGCGGGTGCAGCGACAGGATCACCGAGTCGCGGCGGGCGATGTGGCGGCTCATCCACTCGATGCCGTCGGCGTAGACGTTCGGGGTGATCATCTCCACCGTGGACGGCAGGTTGATGATGATCGGGTTCTCCGGGGTCGGCTCCATGATCTCGATGACCGCGTCGCAGACCTCCTTGGCGTACTCGACCTCGGTGCCGGTGTAGGACTCCGGGGAGTACTGCCAGCGCCAGGTGGTGTCCGGGTAGTCCTTGGCGACGTCCTTGATCAGCTCGGCGGCGTCGGTCGCCAGCTTCTTGATCGCGTCCCGGTCCTTCCGGAAGACCACGCGGCGCTGCAGGATCGAGGTGGAGTTGTAGAAGTGCACGATCACGTTCTTCGCGCCCTCGCACGCCTCGAAGGTGCGGCGGATCAGGTGCTCACGCGCCTGCACCAGCACCTGGATGGTGACGTCCTCCGGGATCATGTCGTTCTCGATGATCTCGCGGACGAAGTCGAAGTCGACCTGGGAGGCGGACGGGAAGCCGACCTCGATCTCCTTGTAGCCCATGCGTACCAGCAGGTCGAACATGCGGCGCTTGCGCTCCGGGCTCATCGGGTCGATCAGGGCCTGGTTGCCGTCGCGCAGGTCCACCGCGCACCACTGGGGTGCGGTGTCGATGACCTTGTCCGGCCAGGTGCGGTCGGGCAGCTGGAAGCGCTCGACCTCGGTGAAGTGCGGCTGGTAGCGGTGCGCCGGCATCTGGGAGGGGCGCTGCTTGTTCCAGGCCTTCTGGCCCTCGGGGATCTCGCCGGCAGGGGTGGAGATGCGGGCGGGGGCGGAGATGAAGGAATCAGAGGGGGTCATGGTGGTGCTCCTTGGATCGGTGGAAGGAAATAATGGTCATCACCGACCGGCACGACTCAACTCCGCGACGGGGAGCCGGTCGGTTTTTCAGAACCTGACCCCGCCGCGGCAGAGAAGGAGGAGCTGCGCGCGCGAGTTAATCATGGCGACCACTGTAACACGGTGACTCGGACGTGGGGAAAGTGGGAGTGTGACCGGGCTAACGTCGACCGGGTTCGCCGTGGTGGTGGGGCGCTAGGATGGACGACCGTGGAACGAAGAGCAACGGCTGGCGTGACGGCGGTGACCGCAGTGGTCTCGGGCGTGGTGACGGTGCTGACCGCCGTCGTGCAGATGGTCGTGATGACCGTCCGGGGCAACCGCAACGGCCTCAGCCTGCGCGAGGTCCTCACGCAGTGGGACGCGCACTGGATGATGATGATCTCGGAGCACGGCTACTCCGGGTTCGTCATGTCGTCCGAACCGTCCGGCCCGGTGCAGTGGGAGTCGGTGGCGTTCTTCCCCGGGTACCCGGTGCTGGTGCGCCTCGTCGCCGCCCCGATGGCGGTGCTGGACGTGGCGGACGCGACGTTCCTCGCCGCGATGCTCACCTCCGCCGTCGCGACGTTGTTCCTGGCCTGGGGTGTCAGCCTGCTGGCCACCGAGCTGTGGTGTCCTCCGGACCGCCGGACGTTGGTCGTGCTGACGGCCGTGGTGACGGTGCTCGCCGTCGGTGCGCCGATGGGTGTCGTCTACTGGATGCCCTACTCCGAGAGCCTGTTCACCGCCCTGACGGTGTGGGCGCTGTACTTCCTGCTGCGCCGCCGCCACCTCGCCGCCGGTGTGCTGACCCTGTTCGCCGGGCTGACCCGGCTCACCGCCGCGGCACTGGTGCTCACACTGTGCGTCGCCGCCGTGGTCGAGGTGTGGCGCTGGTGGCGGGCGCGCCAGGCAGGACGAACACGGCAGGACGCTGCGGCTCCTGCCTTCCCGGCGTCTGCCGTCACCGCGCCGGTGCTCGGCGCCATGGGGATCGGCGCCTACCTGACGTGGGCGAACCGGACGGTCGCCGAGATCGGCGGGTACTTCGCCGCGCAGGAGCGTGGCTGGCACTCCGGGGTCGACCTGGGGGCGGCCACGCTGCGGTGGCTGGCGGACAACCTGCCCGGCCAGATGACCGGCTACACGATCTCCAGCTGGTCGATGATCCTGGTGGCGTTGCTGTGCGTGGCGTCGCTGTGGATGCTGTGGGCGGGTTGGCTCCCCTGGCAGCTGTGGCTGCCGGCGGTGGTCCTGGCGGGCATCGTGCTGGGGTCGGACGGCATCATGCACTCACGTCCGCGGCTGCTGCTGATCCCGGTGCTCCTGCTGTGCCTGCCGCTGGTCGTCCGGGCGGTGCGTGGCTGGCGGACTGCCGGGGCGGCGGGTCCGGTCCATGTCGTGGCCGGCGCGGCGATCGGGGTCGCGGCGGTCCTGTGGTGCACCCTGGGATTCTGGGTGTCCGCCGAGATGCTCATCGGCTTCGAGTACGCGATCTGAGGATCACTCCCCGCGCTCTTCCTCGGCCTTCTCCTCTGCCACCTCTTCGGCCTCCTCGCGTCGTCGCAGGCGGATACGGCGCAGTTTCATGGCCCTCGCCATCGTCATCGGCTGGCGCAGTCTCTTCTGCGCCGCCCACGACAGGTCCTGCATCCCAGGTAGCACCCAACCCCGCCAGTAGGCGGCGATCATCAGCCCCGCGCCGATGAAGGGGGACACGATCAGTCCAACCAGGAACACCGGGAAGTCACCGGCGACCCCGGAGTCGTCCAACGACTTGATCCCGACCATCACCGCCGCGGTGAGCAGTGCCGGGGTCGCGTACAACGTCGCCCCGCCGAAGATCGCGGGCACCGACCCGGTCATCATGTCCCGGATCATGCCGCCGCCGACCACCGTCAAGACCCCGAGGAACAGCGCCGACGACCACGGCAGGTCGTTGGCCAGCGCCTTCGTCGAGCCGGTCGCGGCCCACACGCCCAGGACCACGGCGTCGCCGTGGACGCGGAAGATCTCCCACCCGCGGGAGTTCATGTGGATCATCGTGGAGATCACCGCCCCGACCAGGGCGAGCCCGAAGTAGCGCATGTCCTGCATGGCGGCCGGCGGCCCGTTGTCGATGAGCACGTCGCGGATCATGCCGCCGCCCAACGCGGTGATGATCGACAGGAAGAGGATGCCGATGAAGTCGAGGTTGCGGGCGCGGGCGATGATCGCCCCGATCATCCCGTAGAGAACCACCCCGATCAGGTCGAGTGTCTCGTAGACCGCCCTGATCGACGGGTCGACAAAGTCCATGGCGCCGAGGATATCCTTTTCCACTCACTCCACGCCGCGGCGCGAGAGCACCACCGTGGACACGATCATCACCACCAGGGCACCGGCCATGATCAGCCACTGGGCGCCCTCCACCTGGAACCGCTCACCGAGCACCAGGTAGCCCAGCACGAACGCCACGATCGGCTCGGTGATCGTCATGGCGGGCAGCGAGTTCTTCAACGCGCCGGCGTTGAAGCTGGCCTGCTGCACCAGTGTGCCGATGATCGCCGCGGCGATGACCCCGTAGAGCTCCCAGGTGGTCAGCAGGGCGGCCACGCCCTCCTGGTTGAAGATGTTGACCACCGACTTCGACAGCACCGCCAGGTAACCCATGATCGCGCCGGTGACGGCGCCGAGGATCAGGGCCCGGGTGCGCAGCTGCTGCCGGGAGGCCAGCCACATCAGGGCCAGCAAGACGATCGCGCCCACCCCGAGCGTGGCCATCCACGTGCCCAGCGTCGGGAAGTCGTTGCCGGGCAGGGGACGTCCCCACACCACGACCACGCCCACGGCGACGGTGAGCAGCGTCGCCCACGCCATCTCCATGCGCGACACCCGGCGTCCGTCGAAACGGGCGGCCAGCGGCAGGGTGAACATCAACGAGAGCACCAGTACCGGCTGGACGACCAGCAGCGTGCCGAACCCCAGCGCCACGATCTGCAGCCCGTAGGCCGCCAGCGCGCAGAAGACGCCCGCCCACCAGCGTGGACGGGCGACGGCCGCGAGGACCGGGGTGCCGTGGGCGTTGTCGCGGTCGCCCGACGTCTGTTCGGCGACCTGGTGGCGCAGGATCGTTCCCCAGGCCACGGTGAGGGCAGAAAGAAGGGCGAAGACGACAGCGAGCAGGTTGCTGTGCATCATCAGAAACTCAGACTAGTCGTCCGCCGCCGAGGATGTATCAGAGGGCTTTATTACCCGATTACCCCACGATCACGTCACGATCACTTCGCGAAGTACTCCTCGATCTGGTCGAGCATCACCATCGCGCTGTAGTAGTCGATGCGGAAGGTCTCGGCACTGAACTCGAAGATGCGGTTGTTCTCCACGGCGTAGGTGTTGCGCGCGGTGGGCTTCTCGGCCATCTGCTCGCTGACGGGGTTGTCGGCGTCGGCGTTCGTGGCGAAGATCGTCCGGCCGGTCAGGCCCTTGTCCAGGTTCTCGTCGGTGACCTGCACCACGTCCGTGCGTCCGGCGTAGTCGCCGTCGGTACGTGCCACACCCTCGCCGGGGACGTCCAGGTCCCAGCCGAGCTCCTCGATGATGCGGCCCTGCGCGGACTCACCGGTCATGAAGTTCACGCCGCCGTCGGTCGCCGGCAGGATGAACTGCACGGGCTGCTCGGGCTCCTCGATGTTCTCGGTCACCTCGGTGGCGCGGTCCTTGAACTCCTGGATGGCGTCGGCGGCCTCCTCCTCGTGGCCGGTGACCTCACCGAGCTGCGTGGTGACCTCGGTCCAGTCCTTGTCGGAGTAGTCCAGGACCACGGTGGGGGCGACCTCCGACAGGCGCTCGGCGAGGTCCGGGGCGGCGTCCGCGCCGAAGGCGGAGACGATGATCAGGTCGGGGTCCTGGGCGGCGATCTTCTCGAAGTCCGGCTCCAGCTGGCCGATCTCCTCGACACCACGCTCGTCGGCGACGTCGGCCCACTGCTTGAAGAAGCCCTTGTCGTCGGAGGTCGGGCCCGGGCTCGCTGCACCGGAGGCGATGACCGGGGCGTCCATGGACAGCAGGCTGCCGGTCAGGGTCACCGACGTCGACACGATGCGCTCGGGCTGGGCGGGGATCTCCACCTCCTCGGTCTCACCGGTGGGGGTGCCGTCGTCGACGCCGATCGAGTCGACGGTGCGCGGCCACTCGCCGTCGCTCTGGGCCGCGGCGGAGGTGTCGGTGCTGTCGGAACCGTCGGACGAGCTGCTGTCGTCGCTGTCGTCGGAGCAGGCGGCCATGGCGAACACGAGGCCGGAGACGACGACGGCGCCGGCGATCCGGCGGCGCATGGTGGGCAGATGAGACATGTGATTCTCTCCTCGAGAATACGAAAGGGTGGTTACGCTCAGTAATCGTATCGGCACCGCCCGTCCACCGGTAGGGGGTATGTCAGGTGATGCTAACCTCGTGGCGAAGCGGTTCGACCGCCACCCCCGCACCCAACGTGAGGAGCACTTCGCCGTGCCACGAATCAGCCGCGACACCGACATCTACCCGATCACGATGCGCGAGCTGGAGGTGCTCGGGGTCGAGGACGTCTCCCCGAACATGCGCCGCATCGTCTTCGGTGGTGAGGGGCTGCGCGCCCATGAGCGCGACGGTGAGACCGTGCCGGCCATCGTCTCCGACGGTTTCGACGACGACATGCGGATGATCTTCCCCCACCCGGAGACCGCCGAGCGTCCCTATCCGGTGTCGCTGGGCGACGGCCGCCTGGACTGGACCGCCGAGGTCAACGAGCTCTTCCGTACCTACACGGTGCGCCGCTGGTCGCCGGACGCCGGGGAGCACGGCGAACTCGTCGTGGACTTCGCCCGTCACGGCGCGGGCCTGGCGGAGGGGTGGTCGTCCACCGCGGGCGTCGGCGACAAGGTGTACGCCGCCGGCCCGAAGAACTGCGCCTCGCTGCCGGTCCACACCGACTGGCTGCTGCTCGTCGGCGACGAGACCGCCCTGCCGGCGATCGGCCGCTGCCTGGAGGAGGTGCCCGCCGGGCACCGCGTGCTCGCCATCGTGGAGGTCCCGGACCGGGCCGACATCCAGGAGGACCTGGGTCAGGTGGCCTGCGCGGACACCCTGGACCTGCGCTGGGTCGTGCGCGCCGAGGGCGGGGACTTCACCGCGGAGGTCGACGCCCTGGCGTCCGGCGACACCGCACTGCCGGAGGGCACGCCCTTCGTGTGGGCCGGTGGTGAGGCCGGACGGCTGAAGAAGGTCCGTTCCTTCATCAAGACCGCCGGGGTGCCGCGCGAGCACGTGCAGGTCACCGGCTACTGGCGCAAGGTCGACGCCCCGCAGCCGGCCGCCCAGGAAGAGGGCAACGGCGAGGCGGGGGAGGACGCGACCGGTGCCGCCGCCGCAGCCGAGGCACCGTCGTCGAGCATCTCCGTGCTCATGCAGCTCCACGAGCTCACCGAGATCGCGCCGGGCCTGGCACTGCAGGCGGCTGCACGGCTGGGCCTGTTCGAGGCCGTCGACGTGGCTGCCGAGGCGGCGGGCGGACCGGCGGCGCCCCTCGCCGAGGTCGCCGGCGCGACCGGGGTGGACCCGGACCGGCTCCTGCGTTTCCTGCGCTACCTGCAGTCGCTCGACCTGCTCACCATCGTCGGTGACGCTGAAGACGCTGCGACCCCTACCGTGCAGCTGACGACCCTGGGCAACGAGCTCGCCGACCCGGAGGGTGTCGTCGCCCGTCTGACCGGGCCGGGGGCGGTCCAGTCGCTGGCCTGGCTGCACCTCGACGAGACGCTGCGCACCGGCACGCCGGCAGCCGTCGGCTCGCGCGGGGCCGACTGGGCGTCCGTCCGGGCCGAGAATCCCGCCCTGGGCGAGACCCTCGCCGACGGCGAGGCCACCCGCGCCCAGTGGGTCGCCCCGGCGCTGGCGAAGAAGCTGGACGCACTGCCCGGCGGTGCGCCGACGCACGTCGCCGTGGCCGGAGCGTCCGAGGGCGTGGCCGCCGCGGTGTACGCCGACGAGCTCGTCCGCGCCCGTGGCGACCTTAACGTCACGGTGCTCGACCTGCAGGAGTCACAGGACGCCTCGCACGAGCGGGTGCTGCGCGAGGTCGCCGCCTCGCGCCGGGACCGCGTCGAGGTGCGGGACTGGGCGGAAGGCACCGGGGACGCTGGAAGTGCGCCGGACGCGCCGGGCGTCCTGATCCTGTTGGACCCCTTCGCACTGCGCACCGCGCAGGACGTCCCGACGTTGCTCGCCGAGGCGGCCTCGATCGTCGGGCCGTCCGGCAGTGTCGTGGTCGTCACCCGGCTGCTCGCCGAGAGCGGGGAGGAGGACCACGACTACGAGGAGGACCTGACCCGCATGCTCGTTGACGGGCACCGTCTGCCCACGGCCCGTGACCTGGCGTCCGCGGTGGCGGAGGCGGGTCTCACCGGGGTGGCGGACATGCCGGTCGGGTGGGGTAGCCACGCCGTGGTCGTCGCCGGAAAGTGACCTGCGACACCGGCTTCCGGGAGCAGTGAAGGCTCAGGTACGCTGGGGAGGTCTGAGCAATTATAACGAGTTATCCCGTCAACACGGGAAGGTGGAGCTGGGAACCGTGGCCTTGATCGTGCAGAAGTACGGCGGATCGTCGTTGGAGAGCGCCGAACGTATCCGGCGCGTGGCGCAGCGCATCGTGGAGACCAAGAAGCAGGGCCACGACGTGGTCGTGGTCTGCTCCGCGATGGGTGACACCACCGACGACCTGCTCGACCTGGCGAACCAGGTCAACCCGGTGCCGCCGGGCCGTGAGATGGACATGCTGCTCACCGCCGGTGAGCGCATCTCCAACTCCCTGGTGGCCATGGCCATCGACTCCTTCGGCGCCGAGGCGCAGTCCTTCACCGGCTCCCAGGCCGGGGTGATCACCACGGAGCGTCACGGCAACGCCCGCATCGTGGACGTGACCCCGGGCCGGGTGCGCGAGGCGCTGGACGAGGGAAAGATCTGCCTCGTCGCCGGCTTCCAGGGCGTCAACCGGGAGACCCGGGACATCACCACCCTGGGCCGTGGTGGCTCGGACACCACCGCCGTGGCGCTGGCCGCCGCACTGAAGGCCGACGTGTGCGAGATCTACTCCGACGTCGACGGCGTGTACACCGCCGACCCGCGCATCGTTCCCAACGCCAAGCGGCTGGACACCATCTCCTTCGACGAGATGCTGGAGATGGCCGCCGTCGGCGCCAAGATCCTGATGCTGCGGTGCGTGGAGTACGCCCGCGCCTTCAACGTCCCGATCCGTGTCCGTTCATCATTCAGCAACGAAACCGGCACCCTGGTGTCCGGCTCTTTGGAGGATATCCCCGTGGAAGAAGCAGTCCTTACCGGTGTCGCCCACGACCGTTCCGAGGCGAAGGTCACCGTGCTCGGCATCCCCGACAAGCCGGGCGAGGCCGCCCGCGTGTTCCGCACCCTGGCGGACGCGGAGATCAACATCGACATGGTGCTGCAGAACGTGTCCTCGTTGGCGGACAACCTGACCGACATCACCTTCACCTGCCCGCGGGAGGACGCACCGCGCGCCGTGGAGCTGCTCAAGGGCCTGCAGGGCACCGAGGAGCACCAGAAGTTCGGGCAGCTGCTGTTCGACGACCAGGTCGGCAAGGTGTCGCTGGTGGGTGCGGGCATGAAGTCGCACCCCGGCGTGACCGCGGACTTCTGTGAGGCGCTGCGCGACGCGGGCATCAACATCGAGCTGATCTCCACCTCGGAGATCCGTATCTCCGTGCTGATCCGCGACACCGACCTCGACGCGGCCGTGGCCGCCCTGCACGAGCGTTTCAAGCTCGGTGGCGAGGAGACCGCCACCGTCTACGCCGGCACCGGCCGGTAGAAGGGACACCGAGAAAACCATGACCACTCTCGCGATTGTGGGCGCCACCGGCCAGGTCGGCCGCGTGATGCGTGACATCCTGGAGAACCGTCCGGCCGTGCTGGAGAAGCTGGACTCGGTGCGTTTCTTCGCCTCGGCCCGCTCGGCGGGCACCGAGATCGAGTTCAACGGCGGACGTGTCGTCGTCGAGGACGTCGAGGCGACCTCGACGGAGGACCTGCGTGGCATCGACGTGGCCCTGTTCTCCGCCGGTGGTGCGACGTCCAAGGTGCAGGCCCCGCGTTTCGTGGAGGCCGGCGCCACCGTGGTGGACAACTCCTCGGCGTGGCGTAAGGACCCGGAGGTCCCGCTGATCGTCTCGGAGGTCAACCCGGACGACGCGAAGGACGTGCCGAAGGGCATCATCGCCAACCCGAACTGCACCACCATGGCGGCGATGCCGGTGCTGGGTGCCCTGCACGGTGAGGCCGGTCTGAAGCGCCTGCACGTGTCGAGCTACCAGGCGGTGTCCGGTTCGGGTCTGGCCGGGGTGAAGGCCCTGGCCGACCAGGTGCGGGCCAACCTGGAGGTGCTGGAGAACCTGGCGACCGACGGGTCGGCGCTGCAGGTCGAGGACTTCGGCCCGTACGTGGCCCCGATCGCCTTCAACGCGCTGCCGATGGCCGGCAGCATCGTGGACGACGGCTCCGGGGAGACCGACGAGGAGCAGAAGCTGCGCAATGAGTCGCGCAAGATCCTGCACATCCCGGAGCTTCCCGTGGCAGGCACCTGCGTGCGTGTTCCGGTGTTCACCGGGCACACGATGACGGTGCACGCGGAGTTCGCTTCCGCGATCACCCCGGAGCGTGCCGAGGAGGTCTTGGCGGCGGCGCCCGGTGTGGAGCTGACGGACGTGCCCACGCCGCTGGCTGCAGCGGGTGTGGACCCGTCCCTGGTGGGTCGTATCCGCCAGGATCAGTCGGTGGAAGACGGCCGTGGCCTGGTCCTCGTGGTCTCCGGCGACAACCTGCGCAAGGGCGCGGCGTTGAACACGATCCAGATCGCGGAGCTGCTGCTCTAGCGGTTCTCGTCCCGCACGTCGGGGCCGGTGAGCCTGTGCCGGTGCATTCCTCCTCTCGAGGAGGGTGCACCGGCGCAGGCTTTTGTGTCCTCGCAGGTCAGTGACACCCTGGAAGGCGCTGATGTGACGCATGCTACCGTGTTTCCCGTCCAACTTATGTGATCACAGATTTCACGAGTGCCGGGCCGCCAAAACCTGGGGAACACCACCCCAGCACACTGCACCACAGCGACTACCTGTCCGCAGCTGGCGTCCCGGCGCCGGATAGGGAGAGCACTAGTGAAGAAAGCACTCGTCATCGCGCTGGCGTACTTCGGGGTGACCGTGGGCGCAGGCTTCGCCTCCGGGCAGGAGATGCTGCAGTACTACGCGTCCTACGGATTCTGGGGCATCGCCGGGGCGGCGGTCGTGGTGGTCCTCATGCCGATCACCGCCATGGTCATCCTGCAGTACGGCAGTTACTTCCGCGCGCGGTCCCACGAGAAGGTCTTCACCGGGGTCACCTCGAAGCCGGTGGCGGTGTTCCTGGACTACTCGCTGTCGATCGCCCAGTTCTGCATCGGCTTCGTGATGATGGCCGGTGCCGGCTCCAACCTCAACCAGCAGTTCGGGCTGCCGTTGTGGGTCGGATCGGCACTGATGGCCGCCCTCGTGCTCACCACCGGCATGCTCGACGTCGACCGGGTCACCCAGGTCATCGCCATGATCACCCCGGTGATGATCCTGCTGCTCATCGCCGCGGGCATCTACGCCGTGGCGTCCCCGCCGGAGTCACTGCAGGCCGTCAGCGACTACGCCGTGGCCAACGTCGACTCCCCGGTCTCCGGCTGGCTGCTCGCCACCCTCAACTACGTGGGCCTGGCGATGTTCAGCGGCATCTCCATGGCCATCCTCATCGGCGGCAGCAACTGGAACACTCGCACCGCCGGGTGGGGCGGGTTCATCGGCGGCTCGCTGTTCGCCGGCATCCTGTTGCTGATCACCGTCGCCCTGCTGTTCCGCATCACCGACGTCGCCGACAAGGCCCTGCCCACCCTCGAGCTGATCAACCAGATGAGCCCCGGCATCGGCATCGTGGCGTCCGTGGCGACCTACCTGATGATCTTCAGCACCACCCTCGGCGTGCTCTACTCGTTGGGCAAACGCCTCACCGTGAACCGCGCCACCGGCTACCGCCCGGTGTTCGTGGTGCTCACGCTCGCCGCCTTCGCCCTGAGCTTCTTCGACTTCGCCCTGCTGGTGAACAAGGTCTTCCCGATCCTCGGCTGGCTCGGCATCGCCCTCGTCGCCGTGCTGCTGGGCACGTGGGTGGTCAACGGCCGGAAGCGCATCGGACGCGAGGTCCTGCGCCGCGACCGCATCCGCACACTGATCCTGCGGCTCGTGGACCCGAAGGGGAAGTTCACCCGCAAGGACTGGGCCACGCTGGAGAAGTCCTTCAAGGAGTCCAGTGTGAGTGCCGGCCAGCTCCGCGACGACGTCACCGAGGACGTCGTCCAGGAACTCGACGGCGACGACGACATCGACTTCTCCGCCGAGGACTTCGACGCCGAGGAGTTCTGGGAGGAGACCCGCGACGAGCTGCGTTAGCCCGCTAGTCCGCTAGTTCACCTGGTCCGGGACCAGGTCCAGGATCATCTCGGTGAACTCCGGGGTCGGGCCCGGCGTGGCGGCGCGGACCATCGTGATCCCCAGTTCGGCGGCGGTCTCGGCGGCCTCGTTGTCGAGGTCCCACATCACCTCCATGTGGTCGGAGATGAAGCCGATCGGCACGAGCACGATCGGTCGCCGGTCGCCGGCACCGACGGTCTCCTCGAGGTGGTCGCAGATGTCGGGGTGCAGCCACGGGATGTGCGGCGGGCCCGAGCGCGACTGCCACACCAGCTCCACGTCCGTGCCGTCCTCCCCGTCGGAGGCGAAGCTCGTCAGCTCGCGGACCTCGCGGGCGGCGGTGAGCACCTGCCCGGAGTAGCGGTGCGTGGAGTCCGAGGAGGACGTCTCGTCCGCCGAGACCGGCACGGAGTGCGCGGTGAACAGCAGGCGGGCGTCCTCCCGCACGTCGGCGGGAAGCTCCTGCCGGGCGGCGTCCACCAGGCGCGCGAAGGACGACAGGAACAGCGGGTGGTCGTGGAAGGGGCGGATCTTCGTCATCGTCGGCGGGGTCAGGCCCGCGTCCCGGCAGGACTGCAGCGCCCGCTCGATGTCCTCGCGGTACTGGATGTCGCCGGAGTAGCCGCCCCAGGCCGACGTCGCGAAGACCACGACCTCGGTGATGCCGTCGGCCACCATCTGCCTGGTGGTGTCCTCCACGTAGGGCTCCCAGTTACGGTTGCCGAAGTAGACGGGGAGATCCAGGCCACGTGCGTCGATCTCGGTGCGCAGGTGGTCGATGATCTCCAGGTTCTGGTCGTTGATGGGGCTCTTGCCGCCGAAACGGTAGTAGTGCTCACCGACCTCGGCGAGACGCTCGCGGGGGATACCCCTGCCGCGGGTCACGTTCTCGAGGAACGGGACCACGTCCTCCTCTTTCTCGGGTCCTCCGAAGGAGAGGACGAGCAGTGCCCTGCGGGCGGTGGTGTCAGACATGCCAGACTCAGCCATGCCCGCGATTCTACTCGCCGGGTAGCCCCAACTCGTGGATCAGGGCACTGCGCAGGGTGGTGTGGCGGAAGACGTGCCCGAGGTCCTCGAGCACCCGGGGCGAGACGTTCTGGTCGGCGAGGGCGAGCTCCTCGGCCCCCTGCACGCCCAGCAGCATCGCCGGGGCGGCCGCCGGCACCGGCAGGGACAGCGGAATGCGCACGCGTTGCAGGCCGGACAGGGTCGCGGTGAACTCCGCGTTCGTGACCATCTGCGGCCCCACGCCGTTGACCGCTCCGGTCAGGGTGTCGTCCACCACGGCGCGCACGTAGACGTCCACCAGGTCGTCCACCGAGATCCACGGGAAGTGCTGCCGGCCCGAGCCGAGCACGCCACCACCGACCCGGCAGGACGCCGCCAGCGCGGTGAGCAGTGGCGAACCGCCCGCCAGCACCAAGCCCGTGCGCACCGCGACGACGCGACGTCCGGCGTCGGCCGCCGGGGAGGCGGCGTCCTCCCAGTCGGAGACGACCTCGGCGAGGCAGCCCTCGCCGGCACCGGCACGCTCGTTGACGCGTCCGGCGCGGCTGTGGCCGTAGAACCCCACGGCGGACGCACCGATGAAGGTGCCTACCCCGTCGGTGGCGGCGGCGAGCTCGGCGAGTCGACGGGTGGGGCCGATCCGCGAATCGCGCACGGCCGCCTTGTGCTTCTCGGTGAACCGTCCGGCGATGGGAGCCCCGGCGAGGTGGACGACGGTGTCCACCCCGTCGAGCAGGCCGCTGGCGGGGGAGTCCGGGTCCCAGATCCGGGCGTGCGGTTCATGCGGCATCCGCGAGCGCGACAGTGGGATGACCGTATGCCCGAGATTGCGCAGCAGTGCGACCAGGCGGGTGCCGACCAACCCGGTCGCCCCGGTGACCGCCACGGTGTGGTGGCCGGTCACCTCCGCCGAACCCACGCGGGCGCGGTGTGCCAGGTCGTCGGCGAGCTGGCGGTGGCGGTAGGTGAACACCCGGTCCAGCAGCGCGGCCGGGGCGTTGGCCTGCACGGAGTCGGTGAGCACGGTGCCCGCCGACCCGATGGCCCCGTCCTCGCGCAGGGTGTGGTTGTGGCGCCAGCCGGTGAGCTGGCGCAACGGGGTGCTCGCGCACTCGTCGGTGAAGGCGTGGCCGTCCCTGAATTCGCCCGGCACGTGACGGGCCTCCCAGATCCGCAGGCCCGGCACGCGGCCGGGCAGGGAGAGCAGGGTGGTCCCGTCGCACAGGGAGTCCGCCTCGGCGGCGACACGGATGCGGGAGAAGCCCGGGGTCAGACGCGTCACCGCGCCCGGGCGGGTGTGCCAGTCCCAGACGTCCTGACGTGGGAACCGGAGATGCTGGTGGTGGAGGTGGGTCACGAACCCCAGTGTAGGACCGGTCCGGGATCTGTGTCGGCGGCGTTGCCGGTGTTGCCGGTGTCGCCGGCGTCGCGGCCGGACGCGGCGAGCAGGTCCGCCCGCGCCCGCGCCACGCGCGACCGGATCGTCCCCACACGCACGCTGCAGATGTCCGCGGCCTCGGCGTAGGTGTGCCCCAGGATCTGGGTGAGGATCAACGCCTCACGACGGTCCGGGGCGAGGTTGTCCAGCATCGCCCGGGCATCCACCAGCTCCGCCCACGTCTGCCCGCCGGTGGTGTCCGGGGAGGTGGTCAGCTCGGTGGCGTCCTCCCACTGCTCGGCGGAGCGGCGGGGACGGGCCATGTCGTGGCGCACGCTGTCGACCCAGGTGTGCCGGGCCAGCGCCAGCAGCCACGTGCGGGCCGACGAGCGGGCGGCGAACCGAGGCAGGCCGCTGAGCGCGCGCAGGTAGGTCTCCTGGGTGAGGTCGTCGGCGCGGTCGGCGTCCGCCAGGTGGGCCAGCAGACGCCAGACGTCGGCGTGGGTGGCCTCGATGAAGTCGTTGAGGGCCCGCCGGTCGCCACCGGCGGCACGCAGGGCGAGGTCGGTGACCGCGCGGTCCGACTCGGACACGGCGGAAGTGTCGCGGGCCGACTGGGCTGAACTTCTTCGCACGGTAGAGAATTCTAGCAGGACCGGCCGGTGACCGGCCACACCACGAGTCATAAATATACCCATTAAATCCGTCAGGATTGATAGTGCGAGGCATCGAGGTGGAGTGTATAACGGGAACCAGGCGGCAGGACGCCCCCGACAGGGCCTGCGAACCATCCCCGTGACCGACTATCACGGACAGGACCCTCCGGGAGCTCGACCGTCGACCACGACTGACACGTGCGCGACGCGTGCACGACACGGCAGCACCCAGGAGGGAACACTCATGAGCACGGACAAGCACACGAGCTCGAAGGACATCGCAGACCGCGGCGTCTGCCCGTACTCCGGGCACTCGACCAACGCCAACGGCTCCCCGGTCACCACCGAGGAGCACTCCGTGACCGTCGGTGAGCAGGGCCCCATCGCCCTGACCGACGTCCACCTCGTCGAGAAGCACGCCCACTTCAACCGCGAGCGCATCCCGGAGCGCAACGTGCACGCCAAGGGCTCCGGTGCCTTCGGCGAACTGACCGTCACCGAGGACGTGTCGCGCTACACCAAGGCCGACCTCTTCCAGAAGGGCCGGGTCACCCCGATGCTCGCCCGCTTCTCCACCGTCGCCGGCGAGCAGGGCTTCCCCGACACGGTGCGTGACGTGCGCGGATACTCGCTGAAGTTCTACACCCGCGACGGCAACTACGACATCGTGGGCAACAACACCCCGGTGTTCTTCCTGCGCGACGGCATGAAGTTCCCCGACTTCATCCGCTCCCAGAAGCGCCTGACCAACGGGCTGCGCAGCGCGGACATGCAGTGGGACTTCTGGACCCGCAGCCCCGAGTCCGCCCACCAGGTCACCTACCTCATGGGCGACCGCGGGATCCCGAAGGACTTCCGCCACATGGACGGCTTCAGCTCGCACACCTACCAGTGGATCAACGCGGCCGGCGAGCGCTTCTGGGTGAAGTACCACTTCAAGACCCGGCAGGGCTGGGAGTTCTTCACCGACGACGAGGCCAGCAAGGTCGTCGGCTCCGGCGACTTCGACCACTCCCGCGCCGACCTCTACGACGCCATCGAGCGTGGCGAGTACCCCACCTGGGACGTCAAGGTGCAGATCATGCCGCTCGACGAGGCCGAGGGCTACCGCTACAACCCCTTCGACCTGACCAAGACCTGGTCGCAGAAGGACTACCCGCTGATCGACGTGGGGCACTACACCCTGAACGCCAACCCGCAGAACTTCTTCGCGCAGATCGAGCAGGCCGCGTTCGCACCGTCCAACATCGTCCCCGGGATCGGGTTCTCCCCGGACAAGATGCTGATGGCGCGCGCCTTCGCCTACGCCGACACCCAGCGCTACCGCCTGGGCGCGAACTACCCGCAGCTGCCGGTGAACCGTCCGGTCGTCGAGGAGCGCAACTTCTACACCATGAAGGACGGCGCGGCGGCCTACGAGTTCCCCGCCGACGGCACGCCGGTGTACTCGCCGAACCGCTTCGAGCGCGGTGAGGGCACCGACGACGTCTCCGACGGATCCGGCGTGGTGGAGAAGGGCGTGGCGCCGGGGGAGTCGTCCTACGGTTTCGGTCGCGGCCAGGAGTCCGCCACCGGCCCGGCCGACGACCTCGGCCTCTTCGACGACAACTACGGCGGCGACCTCACCCGTGGCGCCTACGTGCGCCACCCGGAGGACGACGACTTCGGCCAGGCCGGCAACCTCGTGCGCGAGGTGCTGGACGACGCCGCCCGTGAGCGTCTCGCCGGCAACATCGCCGGGGCGATGCAGGGCGTCTCCGAGCAGGTCGAGGGCCAGTGCTGGACCTACTGGGGCCGGGTCGACGAGAACCTGCGCGACCGTGTGAAGGAGATCTACACGGAGCTCAAGAACAGCTGAACATGCTGAGGGTGGGCTGAACTGGAGCGGGCAAGCTTCTGCCATTAGTGTGGTTTCTGCATACATATACCCTGTGCATGACTGCAGGCGCCACACCAAGAGGAGTTCACCCATGCCCGCCACCACACCATCCAGTACCCCTACCGGTCCGCGCAGGACGTCCCGACGTGGTCGGCTGACGTCCCGCGTCCTGGCGGCTGGCACCGCCCTGCTCGCCTCACTGGGCCTGGGCGCCACGCTCGCCCCGGCCGCCCACGCGGCGCCGGGCACCGGAAACATCGTCGCCTTCGGCGACTCCTTCGCCGCAAACCCCGACCAGGTGCGCAACACGCTGCACGGCGTTCCGGGGCCCATCGGCGACTGGGCGGACGACTACCCGCAGACCGCGGGCTGCCTGCAGTCCCCGCAGAACTTCCCCCGGCAGCTCAGCCAGGTCACGGGACGGACGGTCGACGACTACTCCTGCTCGGGGATCAGCTCCGGGTCGATGATCACCCGCATCAACCAGGCGATCAACGCCGGTGTGCTGAACAACGACTCCACCGTGGTCCTCGCCGTCGGCATGAACGACTTCGGGCCGTTCGGCTACGCCGAGAACGGCACGGGGCTGATTGATCCGGTCAACGTGGCCGCTAGCTACCGCTCGAACATGGCTTCCGCTGCGGCGCGGATCCGCTCGGTGGCCCCGGGGGCCTCGATCGTGGTGCCCGGCACCCTGCCCACCGTGGACCGCGACACCATGATGTACTGCCCGCTGAACGTGGTCCCCAACATGCCGGCCGGGCTGCCCATCCCGCTGCTGCGTGACGTGGAGAACTGGAACCGTGAGAACCAGAAGACCGCCGCGGCCGACATCGGGGCCCCCTACGTCGAGGTCATCGACGGTGCCCGTGGCCACGACAGCTGTGCCGCCGACACCGAGCGCTACGTCGCCGGCATCATCGACACCACGACCCCCGGGTACATGATGATGTTCCACCCCTCGACCGCGGGTTCCCGGTACCTCGCGGAGACCGTCGCCCCCCACGTGTGACGGTCAGCTCGTCTCCTTGGCCCTCTCGCCACCGGACAGGGGGACGGTGTGGTCCCACAGTGTGGCGTGCAAGGCACGGCCCATCACGTAGGATCCCACGGCCTGGACGACGAGTAGTGCGAGGACGGCGACGATCCCCCTGACCAGGTAGCCGACCACGAAGCCCTCGGTCGCCCAGGAGTGGACGAAGTCAGCTGCCACGAGGAGCGGCAACCCCATGCCGAGCGCGGGACCGATCATGTTGACCTGGCTCAGCGCGTCCGGGGCGAGGTACATCGCCACGGCCGAGACCAGGACGTAGAGCGAGCCGATGACGGCCAGGACGCTGACGATGATCGCCGGGATCCAGCCGATCTCGCTCGTCTCCTGGACCACCCCGGCCTCGGCGGCGAGCAGGTCGACGGTGGACTGTGTCTGTGTGAGCATCATCTCTCCTACCTGCGTCCGCGGGTGATGATCCGCGCGAAGGCCATGGTACTGATCGCGCCTCCCAGCCCGGCGAGCAGGACGACGTCGTAGGTGATCGACGAACTGTAGAACAGGCTGTAGACGAGGAAGCCGGCGATGATGGTCAGGAAGACCATGTCGGCCAACACGGCACGGCGGGCGTCGTTACGGGTGGATACGGTCCGCCACAGAACGAGGGCCATGGCCGCGGCGATGATCACCGCGGAGACCCCGGCGAAGATCCACAGGAATTGTGTCGGTGTCACTTCGAGTCGTCCTCTCTCTTGTCGCCGTCGGCGGGTGGGGTGTCCTGGTCACCGGTGTGGGGTTCCTGACCGGTGGCGGGACTTCCGTGCCGACCGCGGAGCCGGGACAGCGGTGTTCCGGGAAGACCCCGGCGACCGCTGAGGTCCAGGTTCGGCTGCGGCAGGCGGGAACGAACCTCCAGCGCGTTCACCAGCGAGGCGATGGGGGAGGTGCGGCGGCCACTGCGGGAGGCCTTCGTGCCGTC
The DNA here is from genome assembly GCF_052379185.1 of Corynebacterium sp. AOP12-C2-36. Classification (NCBI taxonomy): domain Bacteria; kingdom Bacillati; phylum Actinomycetota; class Actinomycetes; order Mycobacteriales; family Corynebacteriaceae; genus Corynebacterium; species Corynebacterium sp. AOP12-C2-36. The sequence goes on from NZ_JBQSYJ010000002.1 coordinate 188,208, forward strand.
GGCGGTGGGGGACTGGTCGTGCGCCTCGGACATGGCGGAGATGCCGCCGTCCTGGGACGGGGCGACCCGTGCGGGGTCGATGCCGCCCTCGGAGTCCTTGGCGTCGTCGTCGGCGTCGTCGAGGTCGAGGGCCGGCGGGCTGAGTTCTTCGGCGAGCTTGCGCCGACGGCGCTTCTCCTCATCCTCGATCCGACGGCGCTTCTCCTCGGCGGCCTTCTTCGCGTGGGTCTTGGCGATCTTCTCGCGTTCCTCGCGGGAGAGGTTGTCGAAGTCGTTGACGTCGAGGTTGTCGTCCTGGCGCATGATCGCCGCGACGAAGGCGGCGGCGTGCGGGGTGGAGTCGACCTTCTCGATGTCGAAGACGCCGTCCTCGCTGGCACGACCACCGCGGTTGCCGCGGTAGCCGCGGGGCCCGGGCACGCCGCGCTCCACGAGGTGCTCCACGTCGAACTCGATCTTGCGCTTGCGCACGGAGGGGGAGATCTTCGCCTCCATCACCGCCAGCGAGTGCAGCAGCTCCTGCGGGTCGGCACCGTACATGGCGTGCACGGCGAGGAAACGCTGCACACGGGTGAGACCGTGGGTACGGAACTCCGAGGTGGCCACGGAGCTCACGTCGCTGAGGTTGCGCTTGCCGGCGTTGGCGTCCTCGTCGACCTCCTTGGGGCCGGTGACCCCGAGGGCCAGGGTGCCCGGCGTCATGGTGATCGAGGCGATGAAGATCGCGATGTCACGTTCACTGGTCAGGCGCAGCGGGTAGTAGATCATCACGGGCGCGATGTGACGACCGGTGGTGAAGGTGTCGTAGGCCATGATGGTGGACTCCTTCACGATCTGGCCCGTGAGCCAGACCGAGTAGGACGTCCAGTGGCCGATCTGCTGGAAGATGTTCTTCTTTTCCATCACCGGGTTCCTTCCGCTGCGGATTCGGTGTGCGCCAGGCCGTACTCCTCGGAGGGCAGGACGACCCCGACGGCCTCGTCCGGGTCACCGAGGATGGCGTGGACGTAGTCCGTGGTGTCCGTCAGCGACGCCGCGGCGTCGCCGGTGACCTGGGTGATCGCGCCGATGCCGAGGAACATGGCGATGCTGATGACCATCATCGCCGCGCTCGGCAGGGTGAGCCGCACGCTGACCGCCAGGCTGGGGTCCATGTCCTGCTTGTCCATCGGCTTGCCCCAGAAGCACTTGCGCCAGACGTGCAGCATGCTGAGCAGGGCGCCGATGGAGGCGACGACGACCGCGCCGACACCGACCCAGACCATCGGCCCGGAGTCGCGGACCATGGCGAAGATCAGCATGAGCTTGCCCCACAGGCCGGAGAACGGCGGGAAGCCGATCAGCGACATCGCGGCGGCGGCGAAGACCACGGAGATCATCGGGTCGCGACGCATCAGGCCGGACAGCCGGCGCAGCCGCCCGGTGCCGTAGGTCTCCTCCACCGCACCGGCGGCCATGATCAGCGCACCTGCGGTGATCATGTGGTGCAGCATGTAGAAGATCGCCGCGGAGAGCATCAGCTCGGCGTTGCCGCCGAGGAAGGCCAGTGCCACGAGGATGAACGGGATGCCGTTGACCATCTGGTAGGAGATGACCCCGCGCAGGGTGGTCTCGCCGAGGGCGGCGAACCCGCCGATCATCATGCCGATCACGGCGAAGACCAGGATGGTCAGCGCCCAGCGTTGGTCACCCTCGAAGATGGTCATGAAGATGCGCAGGATGGCGTACACGCCGACCTTGGTGTGCAGCCCGGAGAACAGGGCCATCACCGACGGGGAGGTCGATCCGTAGGCGCGGGGGAGCCAGGTGTGCACCGGGGCGGCACCGGCCTTCACGGCCAGGGCGATCAGCACGATGCCCAGGGCGAGCCAGAGCTGCCACTGGGTGCCGTAGATGCCCTCGGCGAACCCGCCGGAGGCACGTTCACCCGCAGCCCCGGCGAGGGCGGCGATGTTGGTGGTGCCGACCACCGCGTACACCAGGGCGACACCGGAGAGCAGGGTCAGCGAGGTCACCAGGTTGACCAGCACGAAGGTGCGTCCTGCGGCGAGGCGCGCCCAGGTGCCGGTCATGGCCAGCAGGCCGAAGGACGGCATCAGCATGACCTCGATGAACACGAAGAGGTTGAACAGGTCGGCGGTGAGGAAGGCACCCCACACGCCGGCCAGCAGCATCAACGTCATCGCCGGGTAGAACCGTGCCTGAGACTCGCCGACGGCCTCGGCGAACCAGTTGGCGGTGAAGGCGACCACGGAGGTGGCCACGATCATCACCGCGGAGAGCGTGTCGGCCGCCAGCGGGATCGAGACGCCGCCGATGAAGTCGCCGACGTTGTCGGCGACGACGGTGGTCTCACCGCCGCCGGCGACCTGGGTCAGCAGCAGGACGCCGCCGACGATGCCGGCGAAGGGGACGAGCAGGCCGAGGGCCCGCCGGGGCAGGCTCCAGGGCAGCGCCGCGGCGATGCCCGAGGACATCAGCGGGACGACGATGAAGAGTGCGAGGAGCGGGCCGAGGGTGTCCGGGTTCATCAGTAGTCCACCTCTCGGTCGCGCCGGCGCTTGGCCTGTGCGGAGTGTTCGTCGATGCGGTGGGCGGAACGCTGGCCCACGGTGTCCAGGGCGCGGAATTCGCGGCGGGCGCGCTGGACGTCCTCGCCGGAGCGGGTGTCGTCGTCACGGCCGAGGGCCGCGAGGGCGAGCAGGACGGCGGTGGTCGCCATCGAGATGACGATGGCGGTGAGGACGAAGGCCTGGGGGAGCGGGTCGGCGGACTCCGCGGGCAGCGTCCGGTCTGCCAGCGGGTCGGAGCGCCAGGCCCCGATGCCTGCGGCGAGCAGCAGCAGGTTGACCCCGTGGCTCATCAGCGTGGTGCCGATGATGACGCGGACCATGCCGCGCTGCATCACCATGTAGACGCCGGCCGCGACGAGCAGGGCGATGATGGCCGCGATGATCATTGGTCGTCACCGTCCTTCTTCTCGTTCTTGTCGGACTTGTCTGTCTTGTCTGTCTTGTCTGTCTTGCCTGTCTTGTCGGACTTCGGGGCGGGGTCCGCCTCGTCCGGGCGTTTCTGTTTGTTCCGGCGTTGCTCCTCGGCGACGGCCGAGGGGTTCAACGGGACCGCTGAACCACCGGCGGTGACCGCGACCTTCGAGCCGGCGAGGGCCTGGAGCTCAGGGCGCTGGGCCATCATCCTCGAGGACTCCACCGGACTCGCCTTGGTGAGCTTGCCGGGTTCGGCACCGGGCCGGTCGCGTCCGCCGAGCGAGTTGAGGACGATGACCACGATGCCGATGACCGCGAGGTACACGCCGCCGTCGAAGAAGAGCGAGGAGCTGAAGTGCTCCGAACCGATGTAGAAGTGGATCGGTGCGAGGAAGCTGCCCTCGAAGAAGCCGAAGAGTCCGGTGACCAGTGCCAGGACGATGCCGCCGCCGACGAGCTGGTAGCCGAGGTCGGCCTTCCCGATCTTCTTCGCGTTCGGCTGCACCAGGTACCAGAACACCAGGCCGAGGGCGAGCATCAGGGCGGCGAGGAAGCCACCGCCGGGTGCCTGGTGACCGCGGTACAGCGTCACCGCGGAGTAGACCACGAGGACGGCGAGGAACGGCCAGACCACGTTGCGGCCCAGGATGGAGTTCAGGTGGGTGCTGCGCAGGTACTTCGAGTAGAAGGGCGCGAGCTCCGGGATCTTGTGCACGTCGGGGAACTTGGTGGACCCCTCCTTGCGGAAGAGCTCGGCGGTGGAGCCGGGACCGTAACCGGGGACCGGGGACTTCGGCACCGAGGCGACGATCGCCGCGATGACGATTCCGGCCATGCCCAGCACGGACAGCTCGCCGAGCGTATCGAGTGCACGGAACTCCACGAGGATCGCGGCCACGATGTTGTTGGCGCCGGACACGTCCGGGGACTCGGTGATGTACCACTGGGCCAGCTCGGGCCGCGGGTGACGGCCGATGAGCAGCCAGACACCCACGAAGACGACCAGGCCGACGATCGTTGCGAGGGTGACCGCGAACTTCGTGCGGTTCTCACCCTCCTTGAGGTAGAGCCTCGGCTGGTGGCGGACGACGAGCATGAGGAACACGGTGACGATGAACTCGACCATGAGGTTGGTCATCGCCACGTCCGGGGCACCCAGGGTCAGCATGATCCAGGAGACACCGGCACCGGCCACGCCGACCAGGACCACGGACCCCATCCGCGAGCGGGTGGAGATGATCGCCATGGTCACGAGGAGCATGATGAGCAGTCCGGCGATGTCGGTGATGTTGTCGATGCCGGAGACCCGCGGCTGCAGGGCGCCGAGGTTCTCCAGCCCGCCGGGGCCGAAGAATGCCGCGGTGCCGAGCACCAGGAGCATCACGAAGATCCACAGCAGGTGGCTGTTCGGGCTCAGGGCGTTGCCCAGGCGGCTGACCAGGCGGCCCCACCGGCTGGCCATGCGCAGTGTGAAGGCGATGAGCTCGTTCCCGGTGAAGGGGAAGAGCCGGTGGTCCTCCATCCAGTCGGTGAAGGCGCGGTGGCGCATGGCCACGACGATGCAGCCGACCACGATGACGGCGATGGTGATGTAGAGCGGGATGCCCGGGCCGTGCCACAGCGCGAGGTGCGAGTGCGGGTCGCCGGAGCCGATGGAACCGACGATGGCGTCCATCGGGGCGTCGAACAGCGACAGGAAGAGAACGACCGGCAGGGACAGCACACCGGGGATCGCGGCCGGCAGCCAGAAGGACGCCGGTGCCTCCTTCACCTCGTCGACAGGGACGACCTCGGCGGTGTCGACGGCCGAGCCGGTGTCGATGAAGGCACCGATGAGGTACTTCGCCGAGTACATGAAGGTGGCGACGGCGCCGACACCGGCGGCGATGAGCAGCACGATCTCCCAGCCCGGCAGCAGCGGGGACTCGGTGAAGGACTCGAGCATGCCCTCCTTGGACACGAATCCGAGCAACGGCGGGATGCCGGCCATGCTCGCCGCGGCGATCGCGGCGGCGGTGAACGTGGCGGGCATGCGACGCCAGATCGAGCCGAGCTCGCGGATGTCGCGGGAGCCGTTCTGGTGGTCGATGACGCCGATGACCATGAACAGCGAGGACTTGAACATCGCGTGTGCCGCGGTGTGCAGGACGGCCGCAGCCAGGGCGAACGGGGTGCCGATACCGATCGTCGCCACGATCCAGCCCAGCTGGGAGACCGTGGAGTAGGCGGTGAGCCGCTTCAGGTCCGTCTGCTGGTAGGCGAAGACGGCGGCCATGACCGCGGTGGCCATACCCGAGATGATCAGCATCAGGTTCCAGACCAGCACGTCGGAGAAGATGCCGGAGAAACGGAGCAGCAGGTAGATGCCGGCCTTGACGACGGCGGCGGCGTGCAGGAACGCGGAGACCGGGGTCGCCGCGGCCATGGCCTCCGGCAACCACACGTGGAAGGGCAGCTGGGCGGCCTTGGAGAACCCGGCGAGCGCGATGAGCACGGCGACGATGACGGTCACCGAGGCGTCCTGCCCCCAGACGTCGCTGTTGATGATGCCGGAGATGTTCGACGTCCCGGTGGCGGCGACGGCGACACCCAGGCCGACCAGCAGGCTGAGCCCGCCGGTGAAAGTGAGGATCAGGGTACGCACGGCACCGGGCTCACCGGTGTGGCCGGCGCGGGCGATGAGGAAGAAGGACGCCAGCGAGACGAGCTCCCAGCCGATGAACAGCACGGAGACGTCGTCGGCGAGGAACAGGACGACGACCGACACCATGAACGCCGTCATCAGGACGTAGAAGTTCATGATGTGCTCCCCGCGGTGCAGGTACCGCGAGGAGTAGGCGAACACCGCTGAACCGATCAGGAGTGCGAGCAGGGTGAAGAACATGCCCAGGGGGTCCATGCGCAGGGCGAACTCGAGGTCCGTCCCGCTGCCGTCCACGCCGGGCAGGACATCGCGGACCCAGGTCGCCGAGAAGACGGCGTCCTGTCCGTCGAGGATGTCCCCGGCGTAGGAGAGTACGTAGGCGGCCAACCCGAGGAACACGGCGGCCAGTGGCCAGCCTGCGTTGCGGTCGAGTGTCTTGACCAGGACCGGGGTCAGTGCGAGAGCTATGGCAAGCACCACAGGAACGACGATCAGGGTCACGGTCTCACCAACACCTCACATTTGTTCTGACTCGGTAGGCGCCCCATGGTTCCTGCGGCTGTCGGGTCTTTCGGACCGAACCACCTGCGGATCCGGTCAGGATCCGAGTAACCTTATGCGACGGGCCAAGTTTATCAGGCGTGTCGGACACGGGTACGGGCAGGACTTTGCAGTAGGGGCCCCTGCCCTTACCCGGACACGCCCGGACGGCGACCTTGTTACGATCGGGCGGCATGTCTCATACAGCGTCTGAAACGCCCGACCGACAGTCCAACTCCGCATCGCTCGAACTGCCCGCACTGGGGTTCGGCACCTACAAGTTGTGGGGCACCGAGGGCGCCGATGCGGTCACCGGAGCCATCGAACTCGGCTACCGCCTGATCGACTCGGCCTACAACTACGAGAACGAGGGGACGGTCGGGGCCGGCATCCGTGCGGCCGTGGACCGGGGCCTCGCCGCGCGCGACGAGATCATCTACACCAGCAAGCTCCCGGGCCGCTACCAGGAGCGCGAGAAGGCATTGGCCGCGGTGGAGGAGTCCTACTACCGGGCGGACGTCGGCCCGATCGACCTGTACCTCATCCACTGGCCGAACCCCGGCCAGGGCCACTTCGTCGAGGCCTGGCGTGCGTTGATCGAGGCGCGGGAGCGTGGCCTGGTCAAGCACATCGGCGTGTGCAACTTCCTGCCGGAGCACATCGAGACCCTGGAGAAGGAGACCGGTGAGCTCCCGGAGGTCAACCAGATCGAGCTGCACCCCGCCTTCCCCCAGGTCGGCGCCCTCGAGTGGAACAACTCGCACGGGATCATCACCGAGGGGTGGAGTCCGCTGGGACGCGGTGCCGCGCTGGACAGCGCCCCGGTGCAGGACGCCGCACGCACGCACGACGCCTCCGCCGGGCAGGTCGTGCTGGCGTGGCACCGGGCCGTCGGCTCCCTGGCGATCCCGAAGGCGTCCAGCCGGGAACGTCAGCAGGAGAACCTCGACTCGCTGAAGCTCGAGCTCCGCGACGACGAGGTCGCGGCGATCACCGCCCTGGGGCGTCCCGACGGGCGTCTGAAGGGCCAGGATCCGGCGAGCTACGAGGAGTTCTGAGACAATCGGCTGCGTGCCCACGCAAATCACCCACCCCCTCAGACTCCGGCTGCTCAACGACTACGAGGTCGTGGTCGCCGGACTCCGGTCGATCCTGGCCCCGTACGAGGGCAGGATCCACATCGTCGAGACGGACGTGGGGACCACCGGCGAGCGCCCGGTGGACCTCACCCTCTACGACACCTTCGGGCTGACCCAGGCGGACGGCCAGGAGATCGACGCGGTGCTGGCCGACCCCACCGCCGGGCGCGTGGTGGTCTACAGCTGGAACATGCAGGCCGACCTCATCCAGACCGCCCTGGACAGGGGGTGTCACGGCTACCTCGACAAGTCGATGGGCGCCGGGGTGCTGGTCGAGTGCCTGGAGGCGATCGTGGAGGGGCAGGTGCTGGTCTCCGACACCGCGGAGTTCGCGGTTACCGCGGCCTCCGACCCGGTGCCGGTGCGTGGCGTCTGGCCGGGACAGGCGGAGGGGCTCACCGCGCGGGAGGCGGAGATCGTCACGTTGATCACCAGGGGGATGACCAACGCGGAGATCGCTGAGCGGAGTTTCATCACGATCAACTCGTTGAAGTCGTGCATCAGGTCGGCGTACCGCAAGATGGGCGTCGAACGGCGCTCCCAGGCGGTGCGGTGGGGAATGGAGCACGGGATGACCCCGCCCGGACGTGAAAAGACCCCCCAGCCGAGCTGAGGGGTAACTCCCGGTGGTGGGGGAGGAGGGGTCCGGCCCGCGGGGGGCCGGGGACGTCACCTCTTCTTGGTCACCAGTCCCACGATCCACAGCAGGATCACCGCGCCGATGAGGCACGTGATGAAGCTGAAGATGATTCCTCCGCCGGCCACGTTCACGCCGAAGAGGGTCAGCAGCCAGCCACCGAGGAAGCCGCCGATCACGCCGACGACGATGTTGAGGATGATCCCCATGGAGGCGTCGGTGCCCATGACCTTCGAGCCGATCCAGCCGGCGAGACCGCCGACGATGATCCAGCCGATGAAGCCGAGGGGCGGGGCCGAACTGGCGGCGAGGATAAGCGTATTCGAGTCCATGTCATTCTCCGTTCATGAGTCGTCGTTCCGGGACGGGGCGCAGGGGTCTGCGGTCCGCTAGTTTCCGGTGATCTTGTTGATTCCCTCGGAAATCTTGTCCTTGGCGTTCTCTGCGGCGTCCTTGACACCGGACGCCGCCTGGTCGGTCTTCCCGTCTCCCTTGAGACGGTCGTTGTCGGTGACGTCACCAGCGGCTTCCTTGGCCTTGCCGGTGGCGTCCTGAGCCTTGTTCTTGATCTTGTCGTCGAGACCCACGGTGGTTCTCCCTTTCGGTCGTCGGAAACAAATGTTCGTTCCCAGTGTACGTCATTGTGTCGAAAGTGTGACGGGCATTTTCCGTCGTTCGCGGCCTCTCCGGTCATAAATAAACCGAAAAAGGCATGACAAAATAAACGGTGTGTCTATATGTCAATACACTTCCGCAATTGGCTGGACTCGCTCGCAACTCGCTCGAACCGTGTTGTCGTTCAGCGGCGGGGCATCACCGTCCGCCCCAGACCGTCGGCAGGCCCTGGAGGGCACTGGCACCCACGGTCACGAGATCCTCCCGGGGACGGTGGGTACGCAGCGCGTCCCGCAGGTTGCGCACCTGTCGGGCGCGGGCGTCGTCGTCGCCGTCCGGACCGCTCCCCGGGGCAGCGTCCAGGGACCGTAGGACGCAGGAGAGCGTCGTCTCGCAGGCGTCGTGGACGATGCCGCGGACCCGCAGGGCCTCAGCCCACTCCGGTGCCCCTGTGGCACCTTCGCGGTCCACGACGCCGGCCAGTCGCTCCAGGACCGCACCGCCCGCGAAGAGCGCCGTGTCGCAGCGTCCCAGGTCCCACAGGTCCGTCCTGTTCACGGCGTTCATGGCGTCCGGTGTCGGCCGGGCGAGCCGCAGGTGCAGCTTCTGCGCGAGGCCACAGGCCGCGCCCCACCACATCGCCGCCTCCCCGGCCGCCGCGAGGGCGTGCCCGGGACGCGACGTGTACCAGTCCTGCGCTCCCACGACGTGCGCGTGGGCCCGCAGGAACCTCACACTCCCACCGTCCCGGGCGTCGACGGTCACACCGTCGTCGTGAAGCCGGACGGAGAAGAGGCTGTGTGCCGCTCCGTCGGTGCGGGCGCTGACGAGCGCGTGGCTCAGCGAACCCACCGCCGCGGACCCGGACACTCCTCCGGTGAGCAGCCAGCCGCCGGTCGGCGTCCGCACGGCGTGCACCTGTGCCGCGGAGTCGTCGGTGAAGACGCCCCAGGTCGACCCCGCCGGGGCGAAGACGACCAGGTCGAACTCGCGCGCCTGCTGCAGGATCGCGAGGGCCTCCAGGTGTGGGCCCAGACACCGGGCCGCGGTGAGGTTCAGCGCGCCGAGCTCCGCCAGGCCGCGCCACATCCGTCGGGTGTTGCCGGGGGACTGCAGCCCGACGGCCCGGCGGACGTCGTCGGCGAGCGCCAGGGCGCGTTCCGCGTCGTCCCCGGCACGCAGGATCCGTGAGCGCAGCGCGGTCGGCAGGACGCGGCCCGCGCCGGACGGGGTGAAACTTGTCATCGGTTCCACGCTAGAAGTGGCGGCCTACGCGGGAAACACCCCTGAGGGTGGCCTCCTGCGGCCGGTCACCCGGATCCCACGCAAAGAAAAGGAACACCCTCCGTCCTGCGTCTGCAGGTCGGAGGGTGTTCCTCTGGCTGTCGGGGTAGCGGGATTTGAACCCACGACCTCTTCGTCCCGAACGAAGCGCGCTGCCAAGCTGCGCCATACCCCGGTCTGGAACGGCACGGATCAACCCTCGCGGGTTTCTCTGTGTCGCAACAGGTAAGCACTATAGACGGACTTCCGGCCCCGTGGCAAAACACCTGCACACGGCCGCGTAGCGGGTCGCGTCAGGACTCCCGCTCCACCACCCGGACCAGGGTCGCCGACGGTCGGCAGAACATCCGGAAGGGCACGTACTTCGACGTCCCCAACCCGTTGGTCACGTGCAGCCACATCCGCTCGGACCACCGCGACAACCCGGAGACCCGGGAGCGGTCGATCCCGCAGTTCGTCACGATCGCCCGCCCGCCGGGCAGACACAGCTGACCGCCGTGGGTGTGCCCGGCCATCATCAGCTGGTAGCCGTCGGCGGCGAACTCGTCGAGCACCCGGGGCTCCGGGGAGTGCGCCAGGCCGATCGCCAGGTCGGCCTCGGGGTTCGGCGGGCCGCCGAGGGCCCCGTAGTCGTCCCGGTCGAGGTGCGGGTCGTCCACACCGCCCACGGCGAGCTTCACCCCGGAGGTGGCGAAGTCCACGCGCCGGTGGGTGGCGTCCTCCCAGCCGTGCTCCACGAAGGCGGCGCGCATGCCGCGCCACGGCAGCTCCACGTCGCTGGGCTTGTTGCGCTTGCCCAGCAGGTAGTTGAACGGGTTCACCGGGTGCGGCGCGTAGTAGTCGTTGCTGCCGAAGATGAACACACCCGGACGGCGCAGCAGCGGACCCAGCGCACGCAGGACGCCCGGCACAGCCTGTTCCTCGCCGAGGTTGTCGCCGGTGTTGACCACCAGGTCGGGTTCCAGGGCGTCGAGCGAGGCGACCCAGCCCTGCTTGATCTTCTGGTCGGCGAGCATGTGCAGGTCGGAGACGTGCAGGATCCTGAAGTCGTCCTGCCCCTCCGGCAGCGTGCCCGGCTCGAGCGCGGGCACGGTCACCTCGTGCAGGACGAAGGCGCGGGTCTCGACGACGGCGGCGGCCGCCGTGGCCACGCCGAGCGCGGCGAGCGCGCCGGTGGTGCGCAGGGCGGAGGAGAGGACGCCGCGGGCGCGTGCGGAACTGTTGTCTGGGAGGTCTCGGCTAGTCACCCTGCCCAGTGTAACGGCGGGCGGGAGGTGGCCTAGTCGAACTCGTCGAGGGTCATGTCCCAGCCGGTCTCACGGGTGGCCGTCCCGGACGATCCTGTTCCGGACGCACCGCCCGTCGCCGTGTCGTTCGCCGCACTGCGGTAGCGCGCGGGGTTGCCGCGGTCGTAGTCACGGTTGTAGGAGGGCAGGCCCGCACCGCCGTAGCTGCCGACCATGGAGTTCGCCGCGGTGAAGAACGCCCGCGCCGGCTCGTTGCCGCCGTAGAGGTTGCCCTCGCCGCACTGGCGCAGCGGCCCGGTGCACAGCGGGGAGGCCTGCGAGCCGTCGTTGAAGGCGTACGTCGCGCCCGCCAGGCCCGGGGTGAAGCCCAGGAAGGCCGCCGACAGGCTGGTCTCGGTGGTGCCGGTCTTCGCCGAGATCGGCCCGCCCCAGCCGGACGCGTCGGCCGCGCCGGACGCGGTGCCGTCCGCGACGTCCCCGCCCATGCCGTTGGCCAGGGCGTCCGCCACACCGGAGGAGAGCGCCTGCTCGCAGTCCGGGGTGTCCAGCGCCACGTCCTGCCCGTCGTGGTCGGTGACCGACAGGACGGGGGAGGGCTCGCACCAGCGGCCGTGGTCGGCGAGGCTGGCGGAGACGTTCGCCAGCTCCAGGGGGTTGACCTCCAGCGGGCCCAGCACGAAGGAGCCCAGGTTGCTGTCCTTGATGAAGTCGGCCACGGACTGCTCGCCGTCGTAGGAGCCCGCCTCGCCGTAGGAGCGCAGGCCCAGGTCCACGGCGATGTCGGTCATCCGCTCGGTGCCGAGCTTCTCCGCCATGGCTACGAAGGGCGTGTTGGGGCTGGTGGCCAGTGCCTCGCGCAGGCTCATCTTCGACTTGAAGTCGCCGGCGTTCTCCACGCAGTAGCGGTTGGCCGGGCATCCTTCCGCACCGCCGCTGCCCATGCCGGAGACCTCGATGCGGTTGGGAACGTCGAGGCTGGTGTTCAGGCCCATGCCGTTCTCCATGGCGGCCGCGGCGGCGAAGATCTTGAACACGCTGCCGGCGCCGTTGCCCTCGGAGGTGTGGGTCACCGGCAGGACGGTCTCGCTGACGTCCGCGTCGAGCCCGTAGGTGCGCGAGGAGGCCATGGCGACGACCTCGTGGGCGTCGTCCGTCGGTGCGATGAAGTTGGAGGTCAGCGACACACCCGGGGTGGACGGGTCGGCCTGGGCGCGTACCGCGTTCACGGCCGTCTCCTGGGCTGCCGGGTCCAGGGTGGTGCGCACCGTGTAGCCGCCACGGGCGAGCTCGGCGGTGTCCAGGTCGTGGTTCTCCAGGTACGACAGCACGTAGTCGCAGAAGAAACCGGCGTTGTCCGCGCCGATGCAGCCGTTCGCCTGGCCCACGGGGCTCTCGTTCACGCCGAGGGGTTCGGCCACGTAGCGGTCGCGCTCGGCGGGACCCAGGGCGCCGGTCTCCACCATGGAGTTGAGCACGGCGTCGCGCCGGGCCTGGGCGCTCTCCGGGTTCGTCCACGGGTCGTGGGCGCTGGTGGACTGCACCATGCCGGCCAGCAGGGCGGACTGCGGCACGGTGAGCTGGTCGGCGGTGGTGGAGAAGTAGGTGCGCGCGGCGGCCTCGATGCCGTAGGCGCCGTTACCGAAGGAGATGAGGTTGAGGTACCGGGTGAGGATCTCGTCCTTGGAGTAGCGCTTCTCCAGGTCGGTGGCCATCTTCATCTCGCGCAGCTTGCGCGACGCCGAGGTCTCGGTGGCGGCGGCGCGTTCCTCGTCGTCCGCGGCGTCGATGAGCAGCAGGTAGTTCTTGATGTACTGCTGGTCGATGGTGGAGGCACCCTGCTCGACTCCGCCGCTGGAGAAGTTCGCGGCCAGGGCGCGCAGGGTGCCCCGCACGTCCACCCCGTCGTGCTCGTAGAAGCGACGGTCCTCGATGGCGACGATGGCGTCCTTCATGGTGTCGGAGATCTCGTCCGCCCCGACGGAGTAGCGGCGCTGGTCGTAGAGGGTGGCTAGCGTGTTGCCCTCACGGTCGGTGACGGTGCTGACCTCCGGCAGCGACTCGTTGTCGTCGATGTCGGCGAGGTCGCTGTCGACGGTGTCCGAGCCGGCGTTGACCACCAGGCCCGCGCCGCCGACCAGTGGGACGACGGCGAAGGCGGTGAGTGCGCCCACCATCACGACGGCGAGGACGAGTGTGGCTGCGCTGTTGAGGTAAGTCACACACAGCAGCGTATCGGATGGCCCCTGTGATGGGGAGCCCGTGCCGGTATCGCCGATCGGTCCCCGGCAGGGGGAGCGTGCGGGGGTGGCGCAGGGCTGCGCCGTCGGACGTTCCGCGGAGGTCGTGTGCGGGGTTTCGGAGGGGCGGCGGTGAGGCGCCGGCGGCGCGTCGCCGGGGCCGTCGGTAGCAGCGACCGTGGCCGGGCGGCGAGCGAACGGTCAAGTGGTGACGGACATCACATTGTACCGTCATTGTGGTGCCGTAGTGTGATGACCAGCACATCTTCTGTGGCGATCATTCCATTCCGCTGCGCGACGGCGCCGAGTGTGCCGTGGGTGGGCGAGAAGACACAGTGGTGGGGCAGCGGCGGGGCCCGTGGTGGAGCAGTGACGGGCCGGACGGCGCGACGGACCGCGTGGGCATGGCCCGGACCCTCGTCGCGGGCGCCCGGTGACGTGCCGCACAGGTTCTCGGCATATGTGCGATTCGACACTTCTAAATCTGTGTGAATACACTTACACCCAGTTTGCTGATGATCACTTCCGGGGTCAGATCTCCGGAGCCGGGGATCATCAACCCCCGGCCACCATCCACAGCGGAAGGACATCATGACCGCTTCACTCCAACGCCCCGACACCTCCACCGACGTTGAGGCCGCCGCAGCCCCCGATGTTCGCAGCGGCAGCCAGGGTGTGCTGCACCGCACGGCCGGGCAGGTCACCACCCGCGAGTCCTTCAACAACCGTGGCGAATGGATCACCCAGGCGCACTGCCGCAACATCGACCCCGAGGAGCTGTTCGTCCGGGGGGCCGCGCAGCGCAAGGCCGTGGCCATCTGCCGCCACTGCCCGGTCGTGCTCCAGTGCCGTGCGGACGCCCTCGACAACGACGTGGAGTTCGGCGTGTGGGGCGGCATGACCGAGCGTCAGCGCCGTGCCCTGCTGCGCAAGCACCCCGAGGTCGAGAGCTGGGCCGACTTCTTCGCCGGCCAGCTCGAGGCGTCCCAGGCCTGAGCCGGGACATTTGTATACTCGTCGACATGACTCAATGGGAATACGTCACCGTTCCGCTCCTGACCCACGCCACCAAGCAGATCCTCGACAACTGGGGTGAGGACGGCTGGGAACTCGTCTCGGTCCTCCCCGGCCCGACCGGTGAGCAGCACGTCGCCTACCTGAAGCGGGAGAAGTAGTGCCGGTCGACGGGGGCCGCGTCTCCGCCCGGCTCGGTGAGCTCGGTCTCACCCTCCCCCCGGTCGCCGCGCCGGTCGCGGACTACGTGCCCGCCGTGCGCACCGGTGACCTTGTGTTCACCTCCGGCCAGCTGCCCTTCGTCGACGGCCGGTTGCCCGTGACCGGCTCCGTGGGCGCGGAGGATGCCGCAGTGTCCCCCGAGGACGCTGCGGCGTACGCCCGCACCGCCACGCTCAACGCCCTGGCTGCCGTCCACGACCTCGTCGGCATCGACAACGTCGTGCAGGTCGTCAAGGTCGTCGGCTTCGTCGCCTCGGCCGCCGGATTCGGCGGACAGCCCGCCGTCGTCAACGGTGCGTCCGAACTCCTCGGCGAGGTCTTCGGCGACGCCGGGGCGCACGCCCGCAGTGCCGTCGGCGTCGCCGAGCTCCCGCTGGGGAGCCCGGTCGAGGTCGAGCTCATCGTCCGCGTGGCCTGAGCCGTCCGCCCGTCCCGTCCCCGCCACCGTGGCCGCTTCCGGGACGGGTGGACCCACCCCCGCCCGGACTGACCGTGGGCGGTCCCCGCAGTAGGATTAGAGCCATGGAGCATCCCGCGTACAGCCAGTTGCGTTCCGTCACCCCTTCCACCGGAGTCGTCCTGTGCGACAACCCCAGCTACCAGGCATTGGAGGGCACGAACTCGTGGGTCATCCGGGCACCGGGTGACAGCCGGAGCGTGATCGTCGACCCCGGGCCGCAGGACGAGGGACACCTCAACGTCCTGCGCGCGAAGGCCACCGAGGGTGGCGCGGAGGTCGCACTGATCCTCCTCACCCACCACCACCCCGACCACGAGGACGGGGCCGCCCGCCTGCGCCAGCTGCTGGGGGCACCGGTGCGCGCCATCGACAAGCGCTACTGCATCGGCGGGGACGTCCTGGAGGACGGCGAGGTGATCCGGTTCGAGGGGCTGACCCCGTCGATCGAGGTCATCGCCACCCCGGGGCACACCGATGATTCGGTCTGCTTCGCCGTCCACACCGACGCCGGTGACACCGATGCCGACGTCGAGGCCATCATCACCGGTGACACCATCGCCGGACGGCACACCACCATGATCTCGGAAACCACCGGTGACCTGGGCGACTACCTGGAGACCCTGCGGCTGTTGATCCGTCGTGGGGCCGGGGTGCACATGCTGCCGGGCCATGGTCCGGACCGCGAGGACACCGCCGAGCTGGCGCAGAAGTACCTGGAGCGTCGGGAGTTCCGGCTCCAGCAGGTGACCGAGGCCGTGGCGAAGCTGGGGGACGAGGCCACCGTGGGCCAGATCGTCGACGAGATCTACACCGACGTCGACCCGGTGCTGCGTGACTCCGCCAAGCAGTCCACGCGTGTGGCGCTGCGCCACCTCGGCAAGCTGTAGGAGTCCCGGCGCCGGCCTGTGTCGCCGGATCACCTTTCCAGGCAGCGATTCGGCCCCTTTGCCTACCTGGAAGGGTGAGTATCTTCGGGCTCGGGCAACGGGGTGATGTCGCCGGTGCTCCCGGTGCCGTCGCTACGTTCATCGTCCCCGCTGTGCTGCGGGGCGAACGCGAGGATCAGCAGCACCAGGGCGATCAGTGCCAGGCCGACCCACCCCAGAGGGGCCAGGCGTTCGCCGACCACCGCCACGGCCAGCAGCGCGGCCACAGCAGGTTCCAGCAGCGTCACCGTCGTCGCCGTGCTCGGGGCGAGTGCGGTCAGTCCGTAACCGAACAGGACGTAGCCGAGGAACATCGGCACCACCGCGATGTACGCCGATACCGCCACGTTGTTCCACGAGTCCAGGATCGGCGCACCCGTCAGCAGCAGGACCGGGATCAGCAGTGTGCCGCCGACACCGAACACCGAGCCCATCGCCGCGCCGCGTCCCGCCCCGACGACCATGAGCCGGAACGCCGCCCACGCGTAGACGGCGTAGGACACCCCGGCGACCAGGCCCAGCACGATGCCGGCGAGCATCGCGCCCGAGTCGGAGTCGCCGGAGTCCCGCTCACCGGACGCGACACTGATCAACACCGCGCCGGTCACGCCCAGTGCGGCGGCGCACGCCCACCACGGCCCCAGCCGTGCCCCGCCGGTGAACTTCTCGATGAGTCCGGCTGCCAGCGGTGCCGAGGCCAAGGAGATCACCGTGCCGACCGCCACACCTGACAGGTGCATCGAGCTGTAGAACGCCAGGGGGTAGGTGAACACCGCCACGCCGCCGAGCAGGACGGTGCGTCGGTGCGTCCGGAGCAGGGCTCGTTGCCGGCGTAGCTCGGGGACGGCGATGAGCGCCTGGAGGAGTCCACCGACGCCGAGTGACACCGCGCCGATGGCGAGTGGTCCGACGTCGCCGGCGAAGGTGGCCGCCGTGCCGGTGGTTCCCCACAGCACCGCGGTCACCGTGACCGCCAGCAGGGCGGGGAGTCGCGGGGACGTCATGCGGCGAGCGCCCTGATGATCTCGCGGGCGTGGTGCAGGTGGGTGGTGGTTCCGTCGAGTCCGGACCGGCTCATCGCGCCCTCGAGGAGGAAGGAGATGTGCAGGGCCGTGGCTCGGTCGCTGGCTCGGTCGCCGGAACCCAGGGCGGTGGCGACGATGTCCTCGACCTCCTGCTTGTGCCGGGCGACCTGGGCGCGCGGGGCCGAGCCGAGGGGGAACTCCGCGGCGCTGTTGAGCAGGCCGCACCCGCGGAAGTGCGTGCCGTCGGCCTCGGCGTGGTCGATGTAGGCGTCGACCACGGCGAGGACCTGCTCGGCCGGGGTGCTGCCGGCGGCGCGGAGCCGTGCCTGGTGCAGGTCGAGCCACTGGTGGTGCCGGCGTTCGATGAAGGCGGCGATGAGCTCGTCCTTGGAGGCGAAGTTGTTGTACAGGCTCTTGCGGGCGACGCCGGCGTGCTCGACGACGGCGTCGATGCCGGTGGCGGCGATACCGCGCTCGTAGAACAGGGTGGTGGCGCTGGTGAGGATGCGTTCACGTGCCGGTCGGCGGCGGGTCTCGGCCACGGGGTGTCCTCCTGCGTGGGGGCCTGGGTCGGGTCCTGGGCGGTCCGACTAAGTAGCCAGATCAGTCTACCTACTTCGGCGGGCGCAGAAAAACGCAGGGCCCGCAGGCCGCTGCGTTGGACGAGGAGGGGGTGAGAAAGGGGAGGGGTGGCGAAGGCGCTAGCGCGCGCGCTTGGCCAGCCGCTCCGTGTCGGAGATCAGCACGGACTTGCCCTCCAGGCGGATCCAGCCACGGTGGGCGAACTCCGCCAGGGCCTTGTTCACCGTCTCGCGCGAGGCGCCGACGAGCTGGGCGATCTCCTCCTGCGTGAGGTCGTGGTGGACGCGCAGCGCGCCGCCCTCCTGCACGCCGAAACGGTTCGCCAGCTGCAGCAGCGCCTTGGCCACGCGCCCGGGAACGTCGGTGAAGATCAGGTCGGCCAGGGTGTTGTTCGTGCGGCGCAGACGTCGGGCCAGCACGCGCAGCAGCTGCTCGGAGATCTCCGGGTGGTCGGAGATCCAGTCGTGCAGCATCTGGGAGTCCATGGTGGCCGCGGTCATCTCGGTGACACAGACGGCCGCGGAGGTACGCGGGCCCGGGTCGAAGATGGACAGCTCGCCGAACATGTCGGACGGTCCCATGATCGTCAGCAGGTTCTCGCGCCCGTCGGGGGCGTGGCGTGCGAGCTTCACCTTGCCGTTGATGATGATGTAGAGGCGGTCGCCCGGTTCACCTTCGTCGAAGATGGTGGTTCCGCGCGGGTAGGTCACCGACTCCAACTGCTCGATGAGTGCGTTGACCGCTGTGGCCTCGACACCCTGGAAAATTCCGGCGCGAGACAGGATCTCAGGTACTTCACCCATTACTCGTCTGACTCCTGGTCTTGGTACTGTTCGTCTGCTGTTCGGTCGAAAGCTGGCGGTGCCGGCGATGCTGTGGCCGTGGTGACGGATCGGTCACACAGGCCCCCGAAAAGGGTCACTCCACACAATACAGCCTGGGGGGCGTGTTCTGTGGAACGCCGGGGGAATCATCGTGGCACGGGCGGTGATGTTTCGTGTCGGGTCCATGTCCGTCGGCGGGGTTAGACTGTCTCCACCATGGTCACAACCTCTGCATCCCGTTCTGATTCCCGCGCCACCCGCCGGACCGGTACGACCGGCACGTCCGGCTCGTCGCTGGCGTTGACGCGCCGGACCCGCTGGGTCAACCGGACGTTGGCGGGGGAGTACCCGGACGCGCACTGCGAGCTCGACTACACCACGCCGTTGGAGCTGCTCGTCGCCACCGTTCTGTCGGCGCAGTGCACGGACAAGCGGGTCAACCAGGTGACCCCGGGGCTCTTCCGGGAGTTTCCGGACGCCGCGGCGTACGCCGGCGCCGACCGTGAGCGCCTGGAGGAGGTCATCCGTCCGACGGGGTTCTTCCGCAACAAGGCGTCCAGTCTCATCGGCCTGGGTGCGGCGTTGTGCTCCGACCACGGCGGCGAGGTGCCCGGTTCGATGGAGGAGCTGGTGGCGCTGCCGGGGGTGGGCCGTAAGACGGCGAACGTGGTGCTGGGCAATGCGTTCGGTGTGCCGGGTTTCCCGGTGGACACGCACGTCGGCCGGGTGCTGCGTCGGCTGGGGCTGACCACGCAGACGGACGCGGTCGCGGTGGAGCGTGAGATCACCGCGAGGGTGGAGAAGAAGGAGTGGACGATGTTCTCCCACCGCCTGATCTTCCACGGTCGGCAGGTGTGCCACTCGAGGCGTCCGGCCTGCGGGCAGTGCGTCCTGGCGGCGAAGTGCCCCTCGCGTGAGGACGGTACGAGGTGACGCGCGGGGAGGACGCAACGCCGTCGGACGCGCGTCTGCGCGGCATCCTGCTGGCGGTCGTGGTCGTCGTCGGCCTGGCGGTCGCCGCGGTGCCGATGGTGATCTCCCTGACCGGAGGGGACGGGGCCCAGAACGCGCAGGATGCGCCGGGCGCAGCGGCGTCGGCCTCGCAGTCGCCGGCGGAGCCGTCCGGTGAGGCGACCGGCGAGCCGGACCCGGACGGGACGTCCTACGACGTGCCGGAGGCCCAGCGTGTCGCCTGCCCGTCGCCGGAGGCCGGGGCGCAGGACGCTGAGGTCGCTGAGGACGCCGAGCTCGCCGACGTCGTCCTGCCGTGTCTGACCGACGGAGGTGGGCAGTCGAGCGCGTCCGTCGCCGAGATGCTGTCGGGCAGGCCCACGCTGGTCAACGTGTGGGCGTGGTGGTGCGGGCCGTGCCGCCAGGAGCTGCCCGTCCTGCAGGAAGTCGCCGAGAAGCACCCGGAGTGGAACATCGTCGGGGTGCACTCCAACGAGCGCGGCCAGGCAGGTGTGGACCTGCTCAACGACCTGGACGTGCGTTTCGCCAGTTTCCAGGACTCCACCGGGCAGGTCGCGGCCGCGGCGTCGTTGCCGGCGGTGGTGCCGTTGTCGGTGGTCTACGGTGCCGACGGTTCCCGCCAGGAGCTGCATCCCGGGGAGTTGACCTCCGTGGAGCAGGTGGAGGACCTCATGGCACGTAGTATGGGGAACTCATGAGCCGACCCACCGAACCCGAGCGTGACAACGCCGGGGAGTACTCACTGCAGGACTGGCTGGAGTCTGCGCGGACCCAGCCTGCACTGCCGGACGACCTCCCGGACTGGGTCCGTCGTCTCGCCGAGGTTACGGCCCCGGGCGCTGACCCGGATGCCGGGGAGAGCGGCATCGGCGCGATCTTCAACGAGCCGGCACGTACCGTCCCCGAACTCGGGCCGGACGGCACCCCGCCGCGCTACTCGGCGGTGCTGGTGCTGCTGGGCGATGGTGACGGCGGGGAGCACTCGGGGGAGACGACCGTCCTGCTGACGCACCGCAACCCGCGCATGCGCACGCACTCCGGGCAGATCGCTTTCCCCGGCGGCCGTCGGGAGGCGCAGGACGCCGACCCGGTCGCCACCGCGGTGCGCGAGGCGGTCGAGGAGACCGCGCTGGACCCGACGTCGGTGGTGCCGGTGAGCGTGATGGCGCCGCTGTACATCGACCGGACGAACCACGCCGTGATCCCGGTCGTCGCCTGGTGGCGCACCCCGGGGCCGGTGCACCCGGCCACGCAGGAGTCCGACTGGGTCCGGGCCTTCCCCGTCGCCCGGTTGGCCGACCCCGCCAACCGCCGCCGTATCGGCTTCCTGAGCTGGCACGGCCCCGCCTTCGACGTCGACGGGTACCTCCTGTGGGGGTTCACCGGCGGGGTGGTGGACGCCCTGCTCACCATCGCCGGCTGGGAGCGGCCCTGGGAGGAACCCTGGGCCGACGGTGAGCCGGCGGCCGTGGCGGACCTCTTCGCGGCGCTGGAGGCCTCCCGCAACGGGGAGAACCTCGCAGCCGAGGCGCTCGGCGACCGGCTCGACGGGGAGTTGGAGAACGACAGGACACACGACAGCACACACGACAGGAAGGAAAGCCGATGAGCGGTTCGGTCATCGTCGACGTCGCCCTGGGCGTCGTCGCCGTCTTCGCCCTGATGTCGGGGTGGCGGCAGGGCGGCTGTTCGGCGGTGCTGTCGCTGGCCGGCGTGCTCGGTGGTGGTGTCCTGGGCCTGCGGATCCTGCCGTGGGTGATGGGGTACGTCGACGGCGACACCCAGCGTTTCCTCGTCGCCCTGGCGGTCGTCGCCGGGTCCGTGGTCATCGGCTACACCATCGGTTCGGTGATCGGCGGGCGTCTGCGTGACCTGATCCGTACCCGCGCCGTGCTGCGGGTCGACTCGGTGGTCGGTGCGCTGGTCCAGGTCGTCACGACCGTCGTGGTCGTGTGGCTGATCGTGGTGCCCGTGGCCGGCAACAACTCCGGGGACCTGGGCAAGGCGGTGCGTGGATCCTCGATCCTGTCCGGGGTGAGCAAACTCGCCCCTTCGTGGCTGGAGGCGTTGCCGCAGCAGACGGCGTCGTTCTTCAGCGACTCCGGTTTCCCGGTCATCACCGACCCCTTCGACGAGGTGCCCTCCGCCGAGGTCGCGGCCCCGGACTCCGCGCTGTCGGACGATCCGGTCGTCGCCGAGGCCCGCCCGTCGCTGGTGCGGGTGCTCGGTGAGGCCGAGCAGTGCAGCCGGATCCTGCAGGGCTCGGGCTTCGCGATCGAACCGGACCTGGTGATGACCAACGCCCACGTGGTGGCAGGCACCGGCCGGGTGGCCCTGGAGACCGTCGACGGCGACGCCGAGGGCGAGGTCGTCTACTACAACCCGTCGCAGGACATCGCCCTGATCCGCACCACCGACGGCACCACGATTCCCACCCTCGACTGGGCGGACCAGCCCGCCGCGCAGAACGACGACGCGATCGTCATGGGCTTCCCCCTCGGCGGGCCGTTCCAGGCCACCCCGGCACGCGTGCGGGAGATGTTCACGGTCTCCGGGCCGGACATCTACGCCGACGCACGGGTCGACCGTGAGGCGTACACACTGCGCGGCACCGTGGTGCAGGGCAACTCCGGCGGACCGCTGGTGGACACCGAGGGCAACGTGCTCGGCCTGGTGTTCGGCGCGGCGGTCGGGGACTCCGACACCGGCTACGCCCTGACGAAGAACGAGGTGCTCTCCCACGTCGGCGACACCGCGTCCTACCGCTCGCCGGTGGACACCCAGGAGTGCGTGGTCAACTGAGTGGCCCGGCGTCGCGGATGATCGCCGCGACGGAGGGGGCGTCCTCGATGTGGGGGAAGTGGCCGACACCGTAGAGCAGCTCGGCGGAGGAGCCGTCGGCACCACGCGTGGCCGAGCGCCGGGCGATACGCGGGGAGTAGGCGGGGTCCATCGACCCGTCCACGCACACCGCGGGAGCCTCCGTGCGGGCCGGGAAGGTCCGGTTGAAGTCGCCGCCCTCCGGGCGCAGCCGGCTACGCAGCGTCCACCGCCGGTATTCGCAGGACAGGTGGGCGACCTTGTCGATCTGCATCGCCTCGCGGCGAAGTTCCTCGTGCTCCCGGCAGGTTGCGGTGTCCCGGAAACCGGGGGCGACCTGCTGACGGAAGGACTGGGCGACCGCCTCCGAGCCGTTGCGGCGCAGGGCGCGTTCCGGCAGGCGGGGCAGCTGGGCGTAGAGCGAGGCGCGCACCCGCGGCCACTGTGAGACCGGGTGCAGCAGGACGGACCGGGCGAGCACCAGGGGGTGCGCGGAGGAGAGGGTGACGATGCCGCGCACGCGGCGCGGCTCGTGGGCGGCCATCGTCCAGGCGATGAGCCCGCCTTCGCCGTGGCCGACGACCAGGGCGTCGGTGTGGCCGAGGGCGCGGATCGTGCCGCACATGTCGGAGGCGGCGGTGGTGAGGTCGTAGCCGCGCGGAGTCTTGTCGGAACGACCGTATCCGCGCAGGTCGACGGCGGCGACGCGCACCGGCGGGGAGGGGTTCCCGGCGTCGGTGGTGCCACAGAGTTCGGGCATCAGTTCACGCCAGTCGAAGTGCCCTCCACCGAAACCGTGGATGAGCAGTACCAGGGGCGCGTCGGGGGGACCCTGCACCAGGACGTGCAGGCGGATGCCGCGGGTGTGGACGTACTTGTGGGCGGCGTCGGCGCTGGTCATGGCGTTGGAAGAGGGGCCGGTCAAAGCCGGACGGTCTAGGTGTACAGCCCGTTGTCGGCGGACTCGTCCTTCTGCCCGCTGGGGACCACGGACTTCAGGTCGTTGACCGAGTCGATCGTGGCCTGGGGTTTCTTGACGCCCTTGACGAACTTCACGCCGAGCAGGGCGAGTAGCGCGACGAGCACGACCATGATGCCGAAGACGATGAGGAAGGCCGACCAGCGCGGCAGCCAGTTGTCCAGCAGCTCGGCGAGGAAGAAGAAGAAGAAGAACGAGCTGTAGGCCAGCACCACACCGGCGGCACCGAACATGGCGACGGCGATGCCGGCCTTCTTCGCGCTGGCGGAGATCTCCGTCTTGGCGAGCTCGACCTCGGAACGGATCAGCGAGGACACCTGGGTGGTGGCGTCCTTGACGAGGTCGGCGATGCTGCCGCCACGGCCGGCGGCCTGGGCGTCCGCGTCGGACAGTGGGATGGAGTTGACCTTGGGGTTGAAGCTGTCCTGGTCAGTGAACAGGCCGTTGCTGTTCTTGTCGCTCACTACGCACTCTCCTGGGTGATGGTCCGGTTCGAAAATCCCGGTTCGGTGATCCTACGGTGATCCTACCGTGTCGGTTCTCCACGCTATTGTGCCAGAGCCGCCCGGATGGTGAGGCAGAAGCCGCACTCTAGTGGGGCGGGGTCACTCGTCCTCGCGTCCGCGCAGCCACACCAGGAGCCCTGCGGCGACGGTGCCGACGAGGGCCACGGCGGCGGACGTGCCGGCGATGGCGCCGGTGTGTTCCGGGAGGGTGAACAGCGGCTCGGTGCGTCCGAAGCGGGCGATCGGCCACTCGCGGGTCGCGGCCTCGCGGCGCAGCGCGCGGTCCGGGTTCACCGCGGTGGGGTGGCCGACGGCCTCGAGCAGTGGGAGGTCGGTGGCGGAGTCGGTGTAGGCGTAGCTGGCGGTGAGGTCGTAGCCCCCGGTGTCGCAGAGCTCGCGGAGCCCCTCGACCTTGGTCGGGCCCTTGCAGAAGAAGGGGACCTCGCCGGTGAACAGGCCGTCGTCGTCGACGGCGAGTTCGGTGGCGATGAGGTGGTCGGCGCCGAGTTCGTCGGCGATGGGCGACACCAGCACGCGGGCGGAGGCGGTGATGATGGCGACCTTGTGGCCGAGTTCGTGGTGGCGGGCGATCAGGTCGCGGGCCTCGGCGTAGATGACCGGGACGATCACGTCCTGCAGGGCACCGTGGGCGACGTCGGCGAGGTCGTCGCTGCTGCGGCCGCGGACCATGGCGACGAGGGTGTCGCGGGTGGTGTTGAGGGAGTTGTCGTCGTGTCCGCTGATCATGTAGTTGCCGAGCATCATCAGCATGCGCAGCATGTCGGAGGTGCTGATCAGTCCGCGGTCGGCCAGCGGCTTGCGGTAGGCCATGGACGCCGAGGTGTCGATGATCGTCTTGTCCAGGTCGAAGACGGCCAGGACGTGCGAGGGGTCGACGCCGGGGTCGGTGGCGATGGCCCTGCTGAGGTCGGCGACGGGCGTGGCCGGGGCGTCGGGTGTCCCGTTGGTGGTGTGGGAGGTGGTGGTGCCGTCCGGCTCGCGTGGTTCTCCCTGCGGCGTAGTCACACCTACACCATACGTTCCAGGAGCCTCATTCGTTACCTTGCGTATCATTCATTCCTTTCCCCGTGAACGTTGTCCACAGGGGGTGGGGACAGTTTCGCGAAACCGCCACGGAAGTTATCCACAGGAACCGGCCGTCTCGCCGGTCCCTCTTCCACTGTGGTGGCCCTGCTGTCACTATCTACCGGCATGAGGGGAACACGAGGTGTCAGGGGAATGGCCGGGAAGTTCACCGGTGGTGCTCGTTCAGCGGCGCGGCAGGGTTCAGGTTCGGGACCAGCTCCGGTCCTGCTGAGGTTGGCGGACCCGGGCCTCGTCGATGAGGTGGCGATGGTCGTCGCGGCGACGGGGCGGCGTCTCGTCGGTGAGGACGAGGCCGCCGGGCTCCCACGGCTCGTCCTCGTCACCGACTCGACGGAGGAACCAGGTGCACTCGGTGGGGAACCGCAGGACGCCTCGGCGTCGGTGCGCACCATCCGGGTGACCGGCATGCCGTTCACGCAGGGCGGCGACGGTGACGGGGCGGCCGGTGACGGGATGTCTGCATTGCAGATCCCGGAGGCCGTCGGGGAACTGGCGGCGACGATCGGGAGCCACGACCTCGTCGACATCGCCGTCGCCGGCATCGTCGGCGGGGCGGGGACCAGCGTCTTCGCCGCCGCACTCGCCGGTGCCCTCGCCGCCGGGGCGACGACGTCCGGTGGGGCGGGCGGGGCCGGCCAGGCGCTTCTGGTGGACGAGGACCCGCTGTCGCGGCCCGGGCAGCTGCGGCTGCTCCTCGGGGCGGAGGACGACTCGGACGACTCGGACGATTCAGGTGCCCCGGTCGGGGCCGGTGCGGCAACGGTGAGATGGGTGCAGGACGTCGGGATCCTCGAGGCCGACAGCGGCGGTGCCGAAGGTTCCGAAGTTTCAAAGGGAGCCGGTGCAAGGGCGGTGGCCCACCCGTCCCGTCCGGTGGTCCGTGACTGCGGACGCCGCGACCTGGTCGCCGTCGGCGGTGACGTGACCGCGCGCGTGCTCGTCGTCCCGCAGTCGGTGCCCGCCGTGCTGGCCGCACGCCGTGCCCTGCAGGACGCCGACGGCGCCCACGTGGTGCTGCGTGAACTACCGCGCTCCGGGTTGACGTGGAACCAGACCCTGAGCCTGCTCGGCAGGGCACCGGCGGTGACCTGGGAGGACGACCCCTTCCTCACGGTCGACGTGGACCGCGGAGACTTCCGCACCACCGGCAGCGGCGCCGGGACCGCCGGGCCTGCGGCCCTGCGTCTGCTCGAGGCACTGCGATGACCGGGCGGCTGACGGGGCGGCTGACGAGGCGGACAAGACTGACCAGGCAGAGCATGGCGGGGAAGAGCGCGGAGACTCCGGGGCAGGACAGCCCGCCGAGCCTCGTCGACCGGGTCCGCGACGGGCTGGTGGACCGTGCGGTGGCCACGCCGACCCAGGCCGACATCGCCGGGGTGGTCGGCGCCCTGGACGACGCCACCGGCGCCGGCGTCGAGCAGGTCCGTACCCTGACCCGCGAGTTCTCCGGGTTGGGTGAGCTCGCCGTGTCGCTGTGCGACCCGCAGGTCACCGACGTGCTGATCAACGGTCCCGGTCCGGTGTGGGTGGACCGCGGACACGGGGTCGAACCCACCCACCTGCACGTCGGCGACGCGCAGACCTGCCGGCGCATCGCCGTGCGCCTCGCGGCGGCCTGCGGTGTGTGGCTGGACGACTCGCGTCCCTTCGCCGACGGCATCCTCACCGACCTGCCACCCGGCGTCGTCGCCGGCGGGGTGCGTGTGCATGCGGTGCTCGACCCGCCGGCCGCCTCAGGGGCGTGCGTGAGCCTGCGGGCACTGTCGCGCGGGCACGGGGACCTGGCGGCGTTGCAGCGCACCGGGATGTTCCCGGACGAGGTCGCCGCACGGTTGCGAGAGCTCATCGCCGCCCGACGGTCCTTCCTGGTCAGTGGTGGCACCGGGGCAGGCAAGACCACCCTGCTGGCGGCGTTGCTGCACGAGGTGCCGGCAGGCGAACGCCTCCTGCTCGTGGAGGACACCCCGGAACTGGTGCCGGAGCATCCGCACGTCGTGGGACTGCGCACCCGCGACGCCGGCGCGGACGGTGCCGGCGGGGTGGACATGCGCATGCTCGTGCGCCAGAGCCTGCGCATGCGCCCGGACCGCATCGTCGTCGGCGAGATCAGGGGAGCCGAGATCGCGGAGCTGCTGTTGGCGTTCAACACCGGCCACGGGGGCAGCGCGGGCACGGTGCACGCCAACAGTCTGGCGGCGGTACCGGGCCGGCTCACCGCACTGGGAGCGCTCGCGGGGATGCCCGCGGAGACCGTCGCCCGGCAGGTCGGTGACGGGGTGGACACGGTCGTGCACCTGTCCCGCGTCGCGGGACGGCGCCAGGTCAGTCAGATCGGACGCCTCAGCGGCGACGACGGACGGCTCCGGGTCGACACCTGCTGGAACCGCCCATGGTGACGGCGCTGGCACTGGCCGGCACCGGCGCGGCAGTGACGTTCACCGGCAAGAGGGTGGTGACGGCGGCGGTGGCCCTGTCGCGTGACCGGACCAGGATCAGGGAGTACCGCGACTTCGCCGACGCCTTCGCCGTGGAACTACTCGTCGGCGCCCGGTCGGTGGACGCCGCCGAACAGGCCCTCACCACCGGACACGGGATCACCGCGGTCGTCGGACGCGAGGTCCACCGCATCCGCCTCGGGGCCGAGATCGGTATCGGCCCCAGTGCCGACACCGGTACTGACACTGGTACTGACACCGGTACTGACACCGGTACTGACACCGGTACTGACACCGGTACCAACGGCGGCCCAGCCGAACTGCAGATCCTGCTACGGATGTGGGCGGTGGCCGAGCGACACGGGCTGGCCCTGGGGTCGTTGATGCAACGGTGCGTCGAGGACCTCGACGCCCGGCTCACCCACCTCGGGCACACCTCCAGCGCCCTGGCCGGGGCGCGGATGACCGAGGTCATCCTGCTCCTGCTCCCGCTCGGGGCACTCGGGATCGGGCAGTCGATGGGGCTGGCTCCGGTGGCGTTCCTGGTGGGCGACGTACTCGGTGTCCTGGTGCTGCTGGCGGGCACCCTCCTGGCCAGCGCCGGGGTGCTGTGGGTGGAGTCGTTGACGGTCACGGTGCTCGGCGGTGTCGGCGGGCGCGCCGGGCCCGGTGCCAGGGCAGGGGCCTCAGGGGGCTTGCGCATCCCAGGGGTCTCAGCGGCACCGGGTGTCGGCGCGCTCGTCGCCGCGCGGGTGCTCGACGTCTTCGCCGCGGCGATCCTCGCCGGACTGCCCGTGGCAGGGGCGTGGACGGCGGCGGTGCGGGCAGGCGTCCCGGGACAACTCGAGCTCACCGACCCCGTCGTGGGGGATCTGCTCCGGGTGTCCGCCCTGCTTGAGCTGGGCGCGGGGGCGACCGCGTGGCACCACCTGGCGGTTCGGCCCGGTGGCCCGTCGGGCGGCGTCCCAGGTGCGCAACGGTGGGCGGATGGCCGGTGAGGTGACCGCTCAGGCCGACCGACTGCGTCGACGGGCCGAGGACGCGGCCAGGGCAGGGTCCGAGCGGGTGCTCGTGGCCGTCGCCGCGCCGCTGACGTTGTGTTTCCTCCCCGCGTTCGTCCTGGTGGGTCTCATCCCGCTGGTCGTCGGCTTCGCCGGGGTGTGAGGAGGGGACACGGTCCACGTCACGAGGGCGAGGAAAAGTAATCACATGCAGGAACCACAGGAAGGACAGGAACATGACCACCAGGGGGAATACCATGGAATCCAACGGGGAGGACGATCAGTTCATCGGCCGGGAGGCGGACACCGGAGAGAACGCGGACACCGGGGACAGCGGACAGGAGGCGGGGAACGAGGAGGTGATGCGCTGGTTCGGCGGTGACGACCAGGGGATGAGCACGATCGAATACGCCCTGGGATGCGTCGCCGCCGCGGCGCTGGGGGCGCTGCTCTACCTCGTTGTCACCTCCGATGCGGTGGAGGGTGCGTTGACCGCGATCTTCCAGCGCGCACTCGACACCCAGTAGCGGACACGGGGTGTGGACGTGACGGATGGAGGCGACAGTCACGACGACGGCTACGTGACGGTGGAGGCGGCGATCGTCTTCACCGCCCTGACCGCCGTGGTCGGACTGGTCGTCGCCGGCGTCCTGACCCTGGCGACGTATCTCGGGGCGGTGGGGATGGCCCGCGACGCGGCCCGGGCGGCGGCACTCGGCGACGAGGCCGCGGCCCGGGCCGTCGTGACGCAGGGAGAACCGGACGCGAGGCTGGTCGTCGACCCCGGCGGTGCGGCCGGTGCGTCCGGCACCTCAGGGGACGGCGCCCGGCTGATCACCGTGACGGTGACCGTCCCCGGCCGGTTGTTCGACATCTCGGCGTCGGCGGTGATCGTCGGTGAACCGCAGGGCAGGTGACGACGAGGGCTCGGCGACGGTGGTCGGTGCCGCCCTGATCCTCGGGGTCGTGGCCCTGTCCCTGCTGATCGTGCACGGGGTGACGGGCCTGGTCCAAGGTCACCGGGCGTCGGCGGCGGCGGATCTGACCGCACTGTCGGCGGCGACGGTGCTGCAGCGCGCCGGGATCGACGAGGCGTGCTCCGTCGCCCGGACGGTGGCGCGGGGTAACGGTGCCGAGGTGCGTGCGTGCACGGTCGTCGATGGGGCGGCGACGCCCTACGGCACCGCCGGCCTGCAGGGGGTGAGGGTGGAGGTCGCGGTGTCACGGTCGGTGGCGCAGGCGTCGGGGGGACCGGTGGGGTGAGTCGGGTTTTACCTGGTTAGACCCCGTGCGAAGTACCCTGTAGTCGCCAGCTGTTGGCCCTGTCCGGCTGCCTCCGTGCGGTGTGCAGTGGACACTCGCATAGGGAAAGGAGCATGCCGTCCGCGTTGACGGCATGCGTGTGAAACATGAGTAATCCCACCGGTCCGGGACCCGATGAAGAGCCCCGAAACGGGCCCCAGAACGAGCCCCAGGGTGAGTACCAGAACGAGTTCGGTTACGGCGGCCCGTCCGGGGCGCAGCCGGGGGCCTGGCAGCCCACGGGTCCGCAGGACCTGAGGTTCGCCCCTGCCTCGTATTCGCAGTACTCGCAGTACCCTCCGTACCCGCCCGCCCCGGAGCTGGAGTCCAACCCTCTCGGACTGGTCGGATTCATCCTCGCGGTGGTCGGCACCGTTCTGGCCTGCATCCCCGGGATCATGGTCGTGGGGTGGGTGCTGCTGCCGATCGCGTTCATCGTGTCGATCGTGGCGGTGTGCCTGCGGGAAAGGAAGCAGGGCTTCGGGATCACCGGTCTGGTGGTCTCCGTGGTCGGTGCGCTCCTGGCCGTCGTCATGTTCGTCGTCGTGATCAGCACCGTGTTCAGCGACGTCATGGACGAGATCTCCGACGCGCAAGACTCCTCCGAGGGTGCGCTGCCGCACAGTGGCACGCCGACCCCCGACGCCGAGCGTGGCACGCGCACCGACCCGCTCCCGTGGGGGACCACCGTCTCGGACGGGGAGTGGGAGGTCACGATCAACAGCGTGGACCTCGACGCCAACGCGGTGGTCAGGGCGGAGAACGAGTACAGCGACCCTGCGCCGAAGGGATCGACGTACATCCTGGTCAACGCCACGATCACCTACGTCGGTGACGATGAGGACGGGGATATGCCGTGGACGACGATCGAGTACGTCACGGTCGACGGGGAGACCGTCACCCCCTACGACGGTGAGCACTACGCGGTGACCCCGGACGAGCTGGACACGATCACCGACCTCTACCCGGGTGGGTCCACCACCGGCAACGTGCTGCTCACCGTCCCGGCCGATACCGCCGGCGAGGGTGTGCTCACCGTCGAACCCGGTCTGATGGACCACCGTGCCTTCGTCGAGGTCAACGGTGGGGGCAGGGCGGCGGGGGAGACCCGGATGAGCTGATCAGGTTCAGCTGAACAGGGAGGCCAGGTAGGGGCTGGAGTCCGCCATCGAGGCGACCTTCGCCCCACTGTGGTCCTCGGGGTACCAGTGCACGTCGACCTGCTCGTTGGAGCCGGCGAACTGGTTCAACCACAGCTGCGAGTTCAGCGCCACACCGATCGGGCTGGGCACGTCGATGTCCAGCAGGCCGTGGCCCACGAACACGGGTTTGTCGTAGCCGTCGGTGGGGGTGGCCATGTAGCCGCGCAGTGCGTCCTGCATCCCCGGCACCGAGCGCAACGCAGTGGAGAAGGAGTCCGACAGGTCCACCCCGTCCATGGCCTGCGACATCTCCGGGTAGCAGGCGGTCTCTGCCAGGTCGGCGATGCGCCGCCCCTCGTCGGAGAGGGCGGAGTCGAGGTCGACCTCCGGGTGCGCCTCGCGGAAGCCGGCGAGGATGTAGGCGGCGTACACGTTCAGCCCGGTGGGCAGCACCACCGGCGGGAAGGACGGCGACGCGGCGAGCACCAGTTCCTCGATGTAGGCGGGTGCGCCGGTGGCGACCGCGCCCCGGTAGTCCAGCTCGGGGTCGATCTCGGCGCTGCGCCGGGTGGCGGCGTGGGCGACGTGCAGTGCGGCGCCGCCACCCTGGGACTGACCGATCACCGCCCACGACGGAGACAGCAGCGAACCCGCGTCCGACGCGCCGGGTGCTGAAGCGTCCACGGAATCCAGGGTGCGTGCGGCGGCGACGGAGTCGATCACGTTGAGCGCGCTGACCGACCCGTTGAGGTAGGACATCAGCCCCGGCGTGCCCATGCCCACGTAGTCCGAGGCGACCACGGCGTAACCCTGCTCCAGCCAGTGGTTGAGGTAGCCGGCGTCGCGGTCGGAGCGTGGCTGCGCCGAGGGGGTGCACGTGTCGCCGAGTCCGACGGTGCCGTGCGCCCAGGCGAGCACGGGCCAGCCGCCGTCGGGTGCGTCGCCGGGCGGCAGGAACAGCGCGGCGGTGGACGCGGCGGGCTGGCCGTGCTGGTCGACGGTGGAGTAGACGAAGCGTTGCTGGGTACCGGCCGAGGACAGACCGAGTGCGGGGTCGAGCGGCACCTCGTCGACGGCGACGCCCGCCTCGTCGGGCAGCGGCACGCCGTCCGTGACGTCCAGCCCCGACCAACCGGGCGCGGCGGTGCCGGCAGGGTCAGCAGTACCGGCGGGCTCGGCGCCCGCGCTCGGGACGCACAACGCCGCGGTGAGCACGGTGCACAGCACACCGGCGGTGATGGTCGACAGGGAGGAACGGCGCACGGGGAACGTCCTTGTGGGAAGCGGTGGGAAGCGGTGGGAAGCGGTGGGAAGCGGTGGGAAGCAGCAGGGCAACGTCAGGAGAAGGCTTTCCGCCCTGATACTAGTTCGCCGGGCCAGCCGATCCTGCTGATTCAGCCGATTCAGCAGACCCTGCGGCATCCGCCAGAGCGCGCAGCAGCACCGCCGCCCCGTGCTTGAACAACGGGTCGTTGCCGTTGCCGCACTTCGGCGACTGCACGCACGAGGGGCAACCGGACTCGCAGGCGCAGGACTCCACGGTGTCCGCGGTCATCGCCATCCAGCGGGCGAAGCGTTCGAACCCGGCCTCGGCGAAGCCCGCCCCGCCCTCGTAGCCGTCGTAGACGTAGACGGTGGGGAAGCCGGTGTCCACGTGCAGCACCGTGGACACCCCGCCGATGTCCCACCGGTCGCAGGTTGCCAGCAGCGGCAGCAGCCCGATCGCCGCATGCTCGGCGGCGTGCAACGCGCCTGGCCACAAGGGTTCCTCGATGCCCAGGTCGAACAGCACGCCGGGGTCCACGGTGTAGGCCACCGCGCGGGTGTGCAGCCGTTGGGGCGGGTAGTCCAGCGGGACGGTGGTGAGCACCTCGCCGTCGAGGGTGCGGCGCTGGTAGCCGGTGACCTGGTGGGACACCTCCACGTCCACGTCCGCGGTCCACACCCCGGAGGGTGCGGAGTCGGTGCCGCCGATCTCGCGGGTGCGTCGCACGCGTTCCACGCGGATGTCCACGGTCTCCTCCGCCCGCGTGGTCCACTCCGGGGTCTCGGGGTGGACCAGGCAGACCGAGTCGGCCAGGGACAGGCCGTCGACGAGGTAGGTCTCGCCCTGGTGGACGTAGACGGCGCCGTCGTGCACCTCGCTGACCGCGCGGGCGGCGTCGACGGTTCCGAGCACCCGTCCGGAGGCCTGGTCGACGATGACCACCTCCTCGCCCGCCCCGCCACGGATGCTCACCCGCCCGTGGACCTCCCCGGAGATCTCGAGGTCGCAGAACACCCCGCGCGGACGCCGACGCAACGAGCCCTCGGCGACCAGCGCGTCGACGACGCGTCCTGCGCTCTCACCGAAATCGCCGATATCCGCATTGCTCAGCGGCGCCTCGGCGGCGGCGCACAGCAGGTGGCCGGCCAGGATGTAGGGGTTCGACGGGTCGAAGACGCTGGCCTCCACCGGCTTGTCCAGCAGCGCCTCCGGGTGGTGCACCAGGTAGGTGTCCAGCGGGTTGTCGCCGGCGACCATGACGACCAGGCAGCCCTGCCCGCGGCGTCCGGCGCGTCCGGCCTGCTGCCGGAAGCTGGCCACGGTGCCGGGGAACCCGCAGGACACCACGGCGTCCAGCCCGCCGACGTCGATGCCGAGTTCCAGGGCGCTGGTCGCGGCGAGGCCGAGCAACTCGCCGTCGTCGAGTCGTCGTTCCAGCTCGCGGCGGGCCTCCGGGGTGTAGCCGGCGCGGTAGGACGCGATGCGCGCGGCGTCGCCCGGGCGTCCTGCCGCGGAGAGGTCCTCGGCGCAGGCCAGGGCGGTGATCTCGGCGCCGCGCCGCGAGCGCACGAAAGTGAGCGTGCGCGCGCCCTCGGCGATGAGCCGGGCCATGATCCCGGCGGACTCCGTGGTCGCCGCGCGACGCACCGGTGCCCCGTGCTCGCCGACGACGTCCTCGCGGAACCCCGGCTCCCACAGTGCGACGGTGCGCTCGCCCTGCGGCGAGCCGTCCTCGGTCACCGCGACGGTGGGACGCCCCGTCAACCGTGCGGCGTGACGCTCCGGCTCCGCCGTCGTCGCACTGGCCAGCACGATCGTGGGTTCGGCACCCGCCCGGGCGGCCAGGCGCAGCAACCGGCGCAGCACGAGGGAGACGTGCGCGCCGAAGACGCCGCGGTAGACGTGGCACTCGTCGACGACGATGAAACGCAGGGTGCGCAGCAGCCGTGACCAGCGCTGCGACTGGCCCAGCATCGAGGCGTGCACCATGTCCGGGTTGGAGACCAGGATGCGCGCGTCGTCGCGGACGGTGCGCCGTGCCTCGGTGGGGGTGTCGCCGTCGTAGGACGCCACCATCACCCCGCGCAACTCCGGGACCTGCGAACACAGCCGCGCCAGGCCGGCGCGCTGGTCCTGCGCCAGCGCCTTGGTCGGCGACAGGTACAGGCAGGACGCCGTGGGCTCGGCGGCGAGCCGGGAGAGCACCGGCAGCTGGTAGCCCAGGGACTTGCCGGACGCCGTGCCCGTGGCCACGACCGCGTCGCGGCCCTCCCACGCGTGCTGCGCGGTGGCGACCTGGTGCGACCAGGGGGCGGTGATGCCGTTGTCGACGAGGTGGTCGCGCAACGCCGGCAGCACCCAGTCCGGCCAGTCGACCGGCTCCGAGGGGCGCGCGGGCTCGGCGCGCACGTGGGTGAGCGGGTCCTGGCGGCCGTTGCCCGACCCCGTACCCGACCCCGTACCGGACCCCGTACCGGAGGCCTCCCGCAGCGTCGCGAGGAGTTCGGAACCGTAGGATCCGGGGAATTCGCTCATGGTGAACAGTCTAGGGGGACGGGCGACGGCTCCACCTTCGACGGTTCGTCGCGCCGATACGTGCAGGTCAGCGGTGTTCGCTGTGGTGTCAGCCATAACCGTCTGCCGGGGGTGGTGGGGAAGAGGGGGGTTTCGGGTGAGAAAATAGTGCCGTGGGTATGGTGCTGCGCGGGAAAACATGGAACACTGGTGGGCGGTCACAGTTTCTGTGCGTCGCTTTGCTCGCTGTATCACCGGTTAGACCCGCAGTCAGTAGGTAAAACGTTCGCGGGAGTTGTTTGCATGCGAACGGACCAACGTTCACGGTGGTTCTAGCATCGGCCCGGTGGCCTCGCGAAAAGTTGGCGGGGCACCGATCACCGAGATGTAAGTAAGGGAAAGAACATGGCACAGGGAACCGTCAAGTGGTTCAACGCTGAAAAGGGCTACGGCTTCATCGCACCGAACGATGGTGGCGCTGACGTCTTCGTCCACTACTCCGAGATCCAGGGCAACGGCTTCCGTACCCTCGAGGAGAACCAGCAGGTCGAGTTCGAGATCGGCGACGGCGCCAAGGGCCCCCAGGCTCAGGCTGTCACCGCTCTCTAAGAGCACCGACTGAACCCACCGTCGCACCGGGAGGTCTGATCTTCCCGGGACGGTAGCTTCATCACAGCGCCGCCCGGCGTCCGCGGAGAGATCCGTGGGACGCCGGGCGGCGTTGCTGCGTGCGGGGGCGTGATCTGGCTGGGGTGTGCCGGGGCGTGCTGGGGTGTGTGGCAGATATCGCACCCCATAAACTGCTTCAGGAAATATGACCTGGGCTTTTCTGTGTAGAGGCACCTTATTGGGTGCGAAATGTGGACCCCTCTGCCGTGCGGTGCTCCATGACCTGCGACATGTGCCCCACTGTCCAGTCGAACAGGGCGTGCACCGCCGGCAGGGCGGAGCGCCCCAGGTCGGTGAGCTCGTAGACGACCCGCGGGGGGATCTCGGGGAAGGCGGTGCGTGTGACCAGCCCGTCGGCGGCCAGTGCGGAGAGCCGCTGGGAGAGGACCCGCACGGAGATGCCGTCCACCGCGGTCTGGATCTGCCCGTTGCGCAGCGGGCCGTGCTCGAGGCTGAGCAGGATCAGCATGTTCCACCGGTCGCCGACGGTGCTGAACAGGTCACGGCTGGGGCAGTCGCGGGCGGCGGGGTTCCAGGAGTCGTCCATGGTGGGAATTCTATCACGACACTATTTCAGGCAGGCACTGTACAAAAGGAAGCAACGAGGTTAGACTGCCGGACATGGCTAACATCACCATCTACGGGTCGACCGGCATGGTCGGCACCGACATCGCACACGAAGCAGTCTCACGCGGCCACCGGGTCACCGGCGTCACCCGTCAGGACAACCCCTCCAACCCGGTCGACGGCGTCACCTACGTCACCGGCGACATCCACGACCCCGCGGACGTCGCCGCCAAGGCGCAGGACGCCGACATCGTCGTCCTCTCCGTCCCCGGCCCGCGCGACGGCAGTTCCGTCCAGCCCATCGTCGACGCCCACGCCGCGCTCATCGGCGCGGTCGCCGGTACGTCCGACGCAGCATCCGACGCAGCGTCCGGCGTGCGTCTCTTCGTCGTCGGCGGTGCCGGCGCCACGCTCACCGCCGACGGCACCATGCTGGTCGACACCCCGGACTTCCCGGAGGCCTATGCCGCGGAGGCCCGCTCCTTCGCCGAGGTCCTCGACCTCTACCGCGCTGCCCCCGCGCAACTGGACTGGACGATGCTCGCCCCGGCACCGGAGATCGGCCCCGGCGCACCCGCCGCGTCCTACGTCCTGGGAGACGACCACCCGGCCGGTGGCAGCGTCACGACCGGCACGTTCGCCCGTGCGGCGCTCAACGAGATCGAGCGTCCGGCGCACCGTCGGGCCCGCTTCACCGTCGCGGACGCCTGAGCCTGAGCTGAACCCCCCGGGAACACGGGGTATCCGCACGGTTGTCGGTGCAGCGTGTAGGGTCTCACCTCGAACCCCCTGTTGATTCATTCGGGTGAACAGGGATGCATGGGAACGACAGGACGAAGGTGGGAGCGACACCGATGGCAGCGCAGGAGACCGAGGGCGGCGGCGGGAAGAAACTCGTCATCGTGGAGTCCGCCACGAAGGCGAAGAAGATCCAGCGCTACCTCGGCGACAACTACATTGTCGACGCCTCCGTCGGTCACATCCGTGACCTGCCGCGCGGTGCCGCGGACGTGCCCGCCAAGTACAAGAAGGAACCGTGGGCACGTCTCGGTGTGAACGTCGACGACGACTTCGAGGCCCTGTACGTGGTCAGCCCGGACAAGAAGAAGAAGGTCTCCGAGCTCAAGAGCAAGCTCAAGCAGGTCGACGAGGTCTACCTCGCGACAGACCCCGACCGTGAGGGCGAGGCCATCGCCTGGCACCTGCTGCAGGTGCTCAAGCCCAAGGTGCCGGTGCGCCGCATGGTCTTCCACGAGATCACCGAGTCCGCCATCAAGGAGGCCGCGGAGAACACCCGCGACCTGGACCTGGACCTGGTCGACGCGCAGGAGACCCGTCGTGTGCTCGACCGTCTCTACGGCTACGAGGTCTCCCCGGTGCTGTGGCGCAAGGTCATGCCGCGCCTGTCGGCCGGACGCGTGCAGTCCGTTGCCACCCGGGTCATCGTGGAGCGCGAACGCGAGCGCATGGCGTTCGTGTCCGCGGAGTACTGGGACCTCACCGCCACGCTGGAGACCGGTGCGTCGGCCGGGGACACCGCCAACCCGACGTCTTTCGAGGCCTCCCTGGTGGCCGTCGACGGTGCCCGCGTGGCACAGGGCCGTGACTTCGGCGACGACGGCAAGCTGAAGACCGGCAAGGCGCAGGCCAACGTCACCGTCATCGACCGGCAGGGCGCCGAGCAGCTGGCGGAGAACCTCACGGGCGCGGCGATGTCGGTGTCGAAGGTCGAGGAGAAGCCGTACACGCGGCGTCCCTACCCGCCGTTCATGACCTCCACGCTGCAGCAGGAGGCCGGCCGCAAGCTGCACTACACCTCGGAGCGCACGATGCGTATCGCGCAGCGTCTCTACGAGAACGGCCACATCACCTACATGCGTACCGACTCCACGACCCTGTCGAAGTCCGGTATCGACGCCGCGCGTCAGCAGGCCCGCGAGCTCTACGGCCCCAGCTTCGTGGCGGACGCGCCGCGCCAGTACAACCGCAAGGTGAAGAACTCGCAGGAGGCCCACGAGGCGATCCGTCCGGCCGGCGAGACCTTCGCGACCCCGGGCAACCTGTCCGGTCAGCTCGACGCCGAGGAGTTCAAGCTCTACGAGCTGATCTGGCAGCGCACCGTGGCCAGCCAGATGGCCGACGCCCGCGGCACCTCGATGAAGGTCACCGTCTCCGGGACCGCCACCAGCGGCGAGAAGACGGACTTCCAGGCCAACGGTCGCACGATCACCTTCCCGGGCTTCCTGAAGGCCTACGTGGAGACCAGTCAGACGGCGGACGGACGCAACGTCGCCGACAACGCCGAGAAGGCGCTGCCCGTGCTCGCCGAGGGCGACGGGCTGGACACGCGCACGGTCACCGCCGACGGGCACTCCACGAACCCGCCGGCGCGTTTCACCGAGGCCTCGCTGGTCAAGACGATGGAGGAGCTCGGCATCGGGCGTCCGTCGACGTACGCCTCGATCATCAACACGATCAAGGCCCGCGGCTACGTGGTCTCGCGCGGTTCGGCGCTGGTGCCCAGCTGGGTGGCCTTCGCCGTGGTCGGCCTGATGGAGCAGAACTTCGGCTCGCTGGTGGACTACGAGTTCACCTCCTCGATGGAGGACGAGCTGGACCGCATCGCCCGCGGCGAGGAGAACCGCTCGCACTGGCTGCGCGGCTTCTACTTCGGCGACGACAAGGCGTCGGACGCGACGGCGGAGACGATCGCCCGCCTCGGCGGGCTCAAGACGATGGTGGGCGACAATCTCGAGCAGATCGACGCGCGCAAGGTGAACTCCCTGCACCTGTTCGACGACTCCGAGGGTGTGCCGATCATCGTGCGTGTGGGCCGCTACGGCCCGTACCTGGAGCGCACGAAGCCGGTTCCCGAGGGCGCACCGGAGGGCACCGAGCCGGAGGTCCAGCGGGCGAACCTGCCCGAGACCATCACCCCGGACGAGCTGACCCGCGAGGTCGCCGAGAAGCTCTTCGCCACCCCGCAGGGCGGACGTGAGGTCGGGGTGAACCCGGCGAACGGCCGCATGATCATGGCCCGTGAGGGTCGCTACGGCCCCTATGTCACCGAGCAGGTCAAGGACGACGAGGAGGCGCGGGTCTCCGCCGAGGCGGAGAAGACCGTGGAGGCCGAGCGCGACCAGGAGGACGCCGAGCGTGCCGCGGAGGGCAAGAAGCCGCTGAGCCGTGAGACGAAGACGGCGGCGAACAAGAAGGACAAGCGGATCAAGGAGATCCTGCAGGAGACGCTGAAGCCGAAGACGGCGTCGTTGTTCGAGTCGATGGACCCGGCGTCGGTGACCCTCGAGGAGGCGCTGAAGCTGATGAGCCTGCCGCGTGAGGTGGGTGTGGACCCGTCGGACGGTGAGATGATCACCGCGCAGAACGGCCGTTACGGCGCGTACCTGAAGAAGGGCTCGGACTCGCGTTCCCTGCAGAACGAGGAGCAGATCTTCACGGTGACCCTGGACGAGGCACGGCGGATCTACGCCGAGCCGAAGCGCCGGGGTCGTGCCGCGGCGAAGCCGCCGCTGAAGGAGCTGGGTGACAACGACGTCTCGGGCAAGCCGATGACGGTGAAGGACGGCCGGTTCGGCCCGTACGTGACCGACGGGACGACGAATGCGTCGTTGCGCCGTGGTGACTCGCCGGAGACGATGACGGACGCCCGCGGCAACGAGCTGCTCAGTGAGCGGCGTGCCAAGGAGGCGGCCGACGGCGGTGCCCCGGCGAAGAAGTCCGCCAAGTCGACGCGCAAGACGACGAAGAAGTCGACAGCGAAGAAGACGACCAAAAAGGCCGTGAAGTCCACGACGAAGCGCACGGTGAAGAAGGGTTCGTCGGCGGCGGCGAAGAAGGCGGCCGCGAAGAAGAACTGACCGGACCGGTCTTCTACTCCTCACG
This sequence comes from Corynebacterium sp. AOP12-C2-36, assembly GCF_052379185.1. NCBI lineage: Bacteria > Bacillati > Actinomycetota > Actinomycetes > Mycobacteriales > Corynebacteriaceae > Corynebacterium > Corynebacterium sp. AOP12-C2-36. The sequence goes on from NZ_JBQSYJ010000002.1 coordinate 227,778, forward strand.
GGGCGTACTGTTGATTTCCTGACGGGAATATCAGATACGGAGGAGAAGAGTGATGACTGATTCGGCGGGCCCGGGCGGGCGCTGGGCGGACTACGACAAGGGGACGCAGGAACAGCTCGCGTCGGCGGCGGCTGGGGTGCCCGGGACGCCACAGGGGGCGCCGCAGTCTACTGAACAGCCCCAGCAGTTGCGTGGGCGGTTGGCGCCGCGCACGGAGATCCCGCCGAAGGACCCCTTCGCCGGCTGGTCCCTGTTCGGGCTGGCGCTGTTCATCGTCGGGGTGATCGCGGCGATCGTCTGCTTCGCCAACTCCGGCGGCACGGAGACGAGTGGCTCGGGCTGGAGCAGCGTGACCGTGGACGTGGTGTACATGGACGTGCTGGCAGGCGCGATCTGCTGCTCCCTGTTCGCCGCGGCCGGACTTGTCGTGGCGGTCGTGGCCAAGGTGGGGTCCCACGTCACCCAGGGGGCGAGGAGGGGCGACGGCCCCGCGCCTGTTTGACCGTAACTTCACCCGGTCGTAGCATGATGTTCAACGTATTGAACTCTCTGACGACGGGTGACGAAGAATGTCGGTTGACGCCTCCGAGGTAAACCTCGGTAAGGACGGGGTGACGCAGGACGGGGTGACGCAGGACGCGCCGGCGGCGGGTGGGAAACAACCGCGCCTGACCAGTCTGCTCGGCCCGGCGTTCGTCGCCGCCATCGCCTACGTCGACCCCGGCAACGTCGCGGCGAACCTCTCCGCCGGTGCGGAGTACGGCTACCTGCTGCTCTGGGTGCTCATCGTCGCCAACCTCATGGCCGCGGTCGTCCAGTACCTCTCGGCGAAACTCGGGCTGGTGACCTCGAAGTCGCTGTCCGCCATCCTCGCCGACTGGTTCGACGCCCGCGAGAACAACGGCACCGCCGCAGGACGCCGCCGCGGGCGGGCGGGGCGCCTGGCGTTCTGGGGGCAGGCCGAGATCATCGCCGCGGCGACCGACGTCGCCGAGGTCATCGGCGGTGCCATCGCCCTGAACTTGCTCTTCGGGACCCCACTGGTGCTCGGCGGCGTGATCGTCGGTGTGGTCTCGCTCGGCATGCTCGTGCTGCAGGGAGGCCCCACGCAACGCCGCTTCGAGTTCGTGATCATGGGGTTCCTCCTGGTCATCACGGTCGGTTTCCTGTCCGGCCTGTTCGTCACCGGACTGTCGGTGGGGGAGATGGTCGAGGGCATCGTCCCGCGCTTCCAGGGCACGCACTCGGTGGTCCTGGCGGCGAGCATGCTGGGCGCCACGGTGATGCCGCACGCGGTGTACCTGCACTCCGGGCTGGTCCGCGACCGCCGGTTCACGCCCCAGGGCGATGACGGGATGCGCCGCCACCTCAAGGCCACCAAGTGGGACGTCGGTACCGCGCTGGTGGTGGCCGGCACGGTGAACATCGCCATGCTGTGCCTGGCCGCCCAGGCGCTGCGCGGGGTGGACGGCACCGACACCATCGAGGGTGCCCACGGTGCCGTGGAGAACGCCCTGGGGCCGGTGATCGGCGTGCTCTTCGCCGTCGGGCTGCTGGCCTCGGGTCTGGCCTCGACCTCGGTGGGTTGCTACGCCGGTGACATGGTGATGCGTGACCTGCTGAAGGTGCGCATCCCGCTGCTGCTGCGTCGCTTCCTCACGATGCTCCCGGCCCTGGTCATCCTGGGCATGGGTGTGGAGCCCACCTGGGCGCTGGTGATGAGCCAGGTGGTCCTCAGCGTGGGCATCCCCTTCGCCCTGGTCCCGTTGGTCGCCGCGGCCTCACGGCACACCGTGATGGGACGCTGGGCGAACCCGCGGGCGCTGACGCTCGTCGCCGTCGTGATCTGCGCGGTCATCATCGCGCTCAACGTGCTGCTGATCTGGCTGACGCTGACCGGGCAGGCGTAGGCGTAGAGGGGGGGGAAAGCCCCGGGGTCCTACCCGCGCTCGGCGAGGGTGGAGCGGATCGGGCGGGCGAGCTGCGTCATCTCCTTGCGGCCGCGCAGCTCCACCGACTTCATCAGCGTCCAGCGCTCCTGCTCCGCGTCGTTGGCCTTGCGCAGCGTGGACGCATTGGTCAGCACGCGGCCCGGGGTGTCCTTGGCCAGTTCCGTCAGCCGTGCGGCGGCGTTCACCGCGTCGCCGATCACGGTGTACTCGAAGCGGTCGCTGGCGCCGATGTGCCCGGCCACGACCTCTCCCACGGCGGCGCCGATACCGGCGGCCAGCTCATGCTCGGCGAGCTCCTGGTTGAGCTCACGCGCGGCGGCGAGGGTGTGGCCGGCCATGTCGTCCAGCGGGATCGGGGCACCGAAGACGGCCAGTGCGGCATCGCCCTCGAACTTGTTGATGATGCCCTTGTTGCGGTGCACGACCTCCACGACCTTGTCGAAGAAGCTGTTCAGCGCCTTCACCACGTGCTGCGGAGAGGAGGACACGGCGAAGCCGGTGGAGCCGATGACGTCCACGAACAGCACGCCCACGAAGCGGTTCGCCCCGCCGAGCTCCGGCTTCTCCTCGATGGCGCGGCGGGCCACCTCGGTGCCCACGTAGCGTCCGAACAGGGTGCGGACCTGCTCGCGTTCGCGCAGGCCCTGCATCATCTCGTTGAAGCCGGCCTGAAGTACGCCGATCTCGGTGGCGTCGTAGATGCGCACCTGCGCGTGGGAGTCGCCGCGGCGCACGCGGTTCATCGCGTACTGCAGTTCGCGGATCGGGTCGACCACGGTCATGGTGATCAGCCGGGTCCCGGAGAAACCCGTGAACAGTGCGGTGAGGCTCAGCGCCAGCACGCCGGGGAGGATCTCGCGGGCGTCGCCGGGGAAGAAGGTCGTGGCCTGGGCGGCGACCATCAGCACCACGCCGATCACCGGGACGGCGGAGGTGAGGATCCAGACCCCGGTGATCTGCAGGGACAGCGGGGAGATCCGTTCCTGCGGTGCCCCGGTGCGCCGCAGCGCCCGGGCGGCGACGGGACGCACCAGGCGCTCGGCGACCATGAACGTCATCAGCACCACCATGGCCCCGCCCAGCAGGGCGGTGACAGCGACGGACAAGGCCCACTTACCGGAGAACTGGGAGGCCACGATGGTGAAGATCACCACTCCGACCAACCACAACACGGCGCCGAGCAGTGCCTGGAGCGCCGGGATGCGCAGCACGAGGCGCCGGATCATCACCGGGTCGACCGGGTCCGGGTTGCGCTGCCACCGCAGCACCGGGGTGAAGAAGAACAGGGTGGCACCGATGCCGACCACCAGCGCGAAGATGAAGTACACCGTGTAGAGCGTGGCGGTGGTGGTGTTCAGCGTCGTCAGTTCCGAGGCGCCGCCGAGGGGGACGAGGAAACGCAGGAAGGACGCCACTCCGAGCGCACCGACCACGTTGACCAGGAAGACGGTCAGGGCGTACAGCGGCCAGGTGGTGCCCCACGCCCACTTGATGTACTGCCCCAGTTTCTGCATGCGTCCCAGACTATCGGAGCAGCACCGGCTTGTCCCCGTCCCGGTCATGTCCGGGAGGGCGACTACACTTGGCGCCTGTGTCTTCCGCCTCAGAGTCCGTGTTCACTGCCGCTGTCCTCAGTCCTCACGTGACCGTCCCGTTGGTCGCCGCGGTGGAGGCCGCCAGAAGTGCGGGCAGGGGAGAGGGGGCGTCGGCCGCGATGACGCACTCGTGGTTGTTCACGGGGCCTCCGGGGTCAGGACGTTCCGTCGCGGCGAAGGCCTTCGCCACGGCGTTGGTCTGCGAGGATCCGGACGTGCCGGGGTGCCGTCGGTGTGACGGGTGCCGCTCGGCGGCGGTGGGGTCGCACCCGGACATCACCTGGGTGCACACCGACGGTGTGGTGATCCAGGTGTCCGAGGCCAGAGAAGTGATCAAGACCGCCGCGGCGATGCCCACCGTCGCCCCGTGGCGGATCGTGGTGTTCGAGGACGCCGACCGGTTCAACGACAGTAGTGCGAACGCGCTGCTGAAGAGCATCGAGGAGCCGCCGGAGCGCACCGTCTTCATCCTGTGCGCGCCGAGCACGGACCCTGAGGACATCGCGGTGACGTTGCGCTCCCGGTGCCGTCACCTCTACGTCCCCACGCCCTCACGCGACGAGGTCGAGGCGGTACTGCTGGCCGACGAGCGCCTGGGGCTGTCGCCGGAGCAGGCGGCGTGGGCGGCGGAGGTCGCCGGCGGCCACATCGGGCGCGCCCGCCACCTGGCGTCCGAGGAGAAGGCGCGGGCCAAGCGGGCCAGTGCGCTGAAGTTGCCGGCGTTGGTCTACGAGCCGGGGGAGGCGTACCGCTTCGTCACGGACCTGGTGACCTCGGCGAAGGACGAGGCCACCTCGTCGGTGGCCGAGCGTGAGGAGAAGGAGTTGGCGGACCTGCAGAGCTCACTGGGGATGGGCGCCAAGGGCCGGGGGGTGGCCAAGGCGCAGGCGGGTTCCGCGGGCCAGATCAAGGAGCTGGAGAAGGAACAGAAGAACCGTCGGACCCGGATGCTGCGCGACTCGCTGGACCTGGCGCTGATCGACATCGCGGGCATGTACCGTGACGCGATGATGGTCGCCGCGGGAGCGGTGGACGGGGAGGAGCCGGTGGGTGGGTTCCTGCACCCCGACCAGGCGAAGGTCTCGCGTGAACTGGCTCGGCGCAACGCCCCGGAGAGCCTGGTGCAGTGCATCGACGCGGTGTCGGCGTGCCGGGAGACGCTGACGTACAACGTGAAGCCGGAGGTCGCGTTGACCTCGATGGTGGGGCGGCTGCGGGAGTGCTGCCGGCAGGTGTGAGCTGGCATGACGGCGGAGTGAGGGGCTGTTTTTGTGGAGGGTTGCACCGTCGGCTAGGATTACCGCTCGTATGCAGCACCGTCCCTGACGGTGCCTGTGCGCCGCCTTAGCTCAGTCGGTAGAGCGTTTCACTCGTAATGAAAAGGTCGCGAGTTCGATTCTCGCAGGCGGCTCCATTCTTTAGAACGGGCCGGGCCACCAACCTCCACGGTTGGTGGCCCGGCCCGTTGCCGTGTGTCACGTCGGGGCGAGATTGCCGTCGTGTGAATTTGTCGCGGGAGGGGTAGATACCGCTGGGGGTACATGTCTAGGGTGTGTGCACTGGTTGCCCGGAGGCCGCGTGGTCTCCGCCAGAGTTGCTTGAAAGGTTCATCATGGACATTGCGTCCATCGTCGCTGCTATCCAGGCCGCTGGCGAGGCCCTCCCGTTCATCGGCGCCGCGGGTGAGTCCCTCACCGGGTCGGCGGACTCCATCACCGGTAGCTCGGACGTCATCGCCGGCTCGGCCGAGTCCGTCGGTGGTTCCGCCACGAGCGTCGGTGGATCCGGCGGCATCCTCACCGGGATCAGCGACGCGATTGCACCGATCGTGGACGTGGCTCCGGAGGAGTAGCGCGCGGGCTGCCTTGTGCGGGACACGTTCCCGTGGTGGCCCTCATGATGAAGGACCCCGGGACGGTTGTCGTCCCGGGGTCCTTCATTGCCGTAGGCGTGGCTGGGCTGCGTCAGTTCTCGCAGCCGACCCCGTCGCCGTCACGGTCGAGGTGTGAGGCGTAGCCGGGTGTTCCGCGGTAGATGGGCGCGGCGCCGGCGGCACGGACCGCCGTGCAGTTCGCGTAGGAGACGGCCGGTTCTTGGACCTCGGGCGTGTAGTCGGGCACCGGGGTGTACTCCGGTGCCGGGTCCGGGGTGTAGACGGGGGCCGGATCCTGCGCAGGAGCGGGGTTCCCGGCGACGTTGACGTCGGGGTCGGTGTCGGGATCGATGTCCACGTCGGGCTCGATCTCCGGCTCCGGCTCCACCTCGGTGCTGGTCGGGGCCTCGGTGGTGCTCGTGGCACTCGTCGTGCTGGTGGCGCTGGAGGTGCTGGATGCGCTCGTCGTCGTGGTGCGCGACGTGGTGCTGGTGGCGCTGGTGGTGACTTCCTCGGCTTCAGTGTCCCCGCCGCAGGCGGTGACGAGTCCGAGTGTGAGTGCTGCGGTGGCTACCGCTGCCGCAAAAGTGCGGATCTTCATTGGGGTTCTCCTCGTAAAGTTTCGCGCCCGTCATCGGCGCGACCGAGGAATATTAAACTGTATGCACATTCATTAGGAAAAGTAACGGGCTAGCCCCGGGGGTGCTCCGCGGTTGGGCGTGGCGCGGATCGTCAGTCCGCTTCCGGCCAGGTTTCTTCGCCGCAGGTCACACCGGTGTCCGCGATAGCCTCCGACGGCATCTCCGGGCAGGTCGGGGGCACACCCGGGAGGCCCTGGGTGATGTAGCTGATGACCAGCTGCGCGATCTCGATGAGCTGGTTGAACAGGTTTCCCAGGAACTCGAACATGGACGGTGTCTCCTCGTGTCGGTGTGCGGAACGGTCGGGGACCACGGCTAGGACGAGGCCGTGGCGTCCTCGGATTCGGCGCCGCTACCGGCCTCGGACAAGGTCAGGGCCGCGGCGACGACAAGTGTGCCGAGGGCGTTCCGGTCGCACACGGGGGACTCCTGACGGGTGGTTCGTGGGTGATGTGGTGGTGTGGGCGCCACGTTGCGGGAGGGGACGTTAAGGTTCGCCTGGGTGAAAGTTAACGCACAACCAGTTAGTTTGGCAAACCATTTTCCGGGGGTTCTCTCTCCCCGCTCATTTCATGTCCGTCCCGCCCTGTACAACTGTTGCGGAAGGTTCGCGAGGAACAGGCACCGAGAGGAAGGTGAGAGCGCCATGGTCATGGGGCCCACGCACGCGATGTCGGGCGCGGCGGCAGGTGTCGTGCTCGCCGTCACGACGGCGCAGGCCACGGGTGTGCCGGCGGACGTCGGGGCGGTGGTGGTACTGGCCGGAGTCACCGCCGGTGCGGCGATCCTGCCGGACCTGGACCATCCGTCCGGGACCGCGGCCAGGACGTTGGGGCCGGTCAGCAAACTGCTGTCCGTGTTCGTCAACCGCCTGTCCTCGATGGTCGCCGAGGCCACCGGGGCGCGGGGCAGGCGCGTCGGCGGGCACAGGACGCTCACCCACACGCTCCTGTTCGCCGTGCTGCTGGCCGCCGCGACCTGGTGTGCGGTCGACCTGGGTGACAGCAGGGTGACCATCGCCATCTTCGCCGCCCTGGTCCTGCTGGCACTGCATTCGCTGGTGCGTCCGGTCGCCCAACGGTGGGGTTCGCTGGGGGCGGTGGTCATCGCAGTCGGCCTGACCCTGCTGGTGATGCGCGACCGGCCGGAGATGCTCACACCGGCGGTGATGTCCACCGCGGTCGGGCTGGGCTGTGTGGTGCACTGCGTCGGGGACGCGGTGACGCGCTCCGGGGTTCCGTTGTTCGCGCCGTTCGTGCCCGTGGGCGGGGACCGCTGGGGGTCGGTGCACCTGCTTCCGGGGCCGCTGAGGATCCGTGCCGCCGGATTCGGCGACACCGTGGCGATGGCCGTGTTCACCGCCGTGTTGGTGGGCGCCTGTGCGCTGGGGTGGAACCACGGCTTGATCGTGGGGTGAACCCGCGCGGGTATTCTCGTCAGGGACAGTAACCGGGCCCCGACTACGGCCCGGTCCGCGAACAGGAGGAAAGACCATGTCTGTACCCAAGGACACCGTTGAACGGTTCCGCGTCATCGCCGACGGTTTCACCGCCCAGACACGGGACAACGACTGGGACGCGCAGACCCCGTGCGCGGAGTGGACGGCCCGCGACATCGTCGGCCACCTGATCAGCTGGTTCGCCCCCGCCCTGGAGGACGTCGGAATCACGGTGAACATCACCGAGGACAAGAACTCCGACCCGGCGGCCGCGTGGGAGCAGTTCGCCGAACTCGTCCAGGACACCTTGGAGGACGACGTCAAGGCGGAGGCGCTGGTCACCCGCGGCCCCATCCCTGGGCAGTCGCTGGAGACCAACGCGAAGGGGTTCTTCATCCCGGACGTGTTCATGCACACCTGGGACCTCGCCCGGTCGCAGGGCCGGGACGTGGAGCTGGACGAGGACTTCGCCGAGCGCAACCTCGGCGGTCTGCGCTCCCTGGGTGAGCAGTTGCAGGCACGCGGCGGGTTCGGCCCGCCGCAGGAGACCTCGGCGGACGCGACGTCCACCATCCGCCTGATGGCCTACGTGGGCCGCGACCCGAACTTCGGTCTGGACTGAGCTCAGCCCTCGCCGAGGCGGGGGTCGCTGGGGCCGGGCAGGTAGCCGTCCTCCTGCGCGCGACGGAAGAGGTCCGTCTTCGTCGGGGCGGGGCGCCCGGCGTTCTGGTACTTCACCCGGATGCGCCCCAGGTAGTCGTTGACCGTCTCCTGGGAGATCCCGGTCAGGCGGGCGACCCGTTTGGCCGGCTCCCCGGAGGCGTACAGCTCGAGCACCTCGCGTTGGCGTTCGGACAGGTTGATCCCGTTGATCTGCGGGTCGGAGTCGATCGCCGCCGCCCATTCCGTGGACGGCACGGCGTAACCGTGTGCCGCGGCGCGTACGGCTCGCAGGATCACCTCGGGAAGCTCGGACTTCTGGACGATACCCAGGACACCCGCCTTCAGTGCGCTGCGTACCAGGTACGGGCTCTCCATGGAGGAGAGCACGAGGATGTTGTGGGTGAGGGACTGCAGCCGGTGGACGTTTTCCTCGGGGTTCGAGTCGTCGGCGAGACGCAGATCGAGGATGACCAGGTCCAGGCCGGTGGGGTTCTCCAGGCCGTAGATGAGGTCGCTCACCGAGGTGAACATGCCCGCCAGCTCGAGATCGGCGGCCGAGTCGATGAGGGACGAGAGGCCCCGCAGGGACAGCTCGTGGTCGTCGATGGCGGCGACGTTCAGGACAGTTTCGCTCATGGAAGTACCATACAGTGCTTCACCGGCCTGCGACCGGTTCATCCTGAGATTGCAGTGAGGATCCGTCACAGTGGTAGCGGCGGATACCGTCGTCGTCCGAGATCGTGGCGAACGTCGACCTGCCCCGGGGGAGGAGCCGTACGGTGACCGTCCCCGTGTCGGCGCGTGACAGGGCATCGAGGATGCGTCGGACCATCCCGTCGTGGAGCGCCTCGATGGGGCGGGGCACGATCGGTGACACCGTCGCGGCGTCGACGGGGCCGGCGGGGGCCTGCGCCGACGAACGGTCGTCGATGAGCTGGACCGCGACACCGCGTCCACGCGCGTCCCACGCGGCGGTCCGTACGTCCGGCAGGTCCAGGAGCGGGGAGCGCATGGCGTCCCTCATCCGGAGTTCGGTCAGGCGGGCGAGCTCCTTGAGCCCGTCGTCGATGGTGGTGAGCCCCGTCGTCGCCTCGACGAGAGGCGCCAGCTCCTCACGGAGAAGCTGGAGACGGTCCTGCCGGTAGGTGGTCGCCTCCTCTGCCGCGATGACGCGGAGCTCGGACTCGCGGAGCTTCTGGCGTGCCCCGGGGAGTCGGGCGAGCGTGTAGCGGGTTCCCAGGGTGAGCAGTGCGCAGGCCACGACCAGGAGGCTGGACAGGAGGACCTGCACCGCCTCGAGACTGCGGTCGGGGGTGCCGGGCAGCGCCGACATGACCTCGATGGCCACGGCACCGGCGAGGAGCGCGAGCAGGGCTGCGACGGGTCGTCCCCGCAGCGCCAGCAGGGCGCAGATCAGTGAGGCGGCGGTGATGTGCCAGTCGTGGCTCCATTCCGGTGCGGACGAGAGGTCCTGCCATCGCCCCGCCTCCATCAGCAGGACGACACCGACGCCGACGACCCAGGCGCGGGACGCCGCGACCCGGTAGGCGTGTCCACTGACGATCACCGCGACCAGGGCCACCGCGAGGACGGTGGTCACGAGGTTCGCGGTGGATGTCGGGTGGCCGTTGATGGTGCTGAGCAGTGTGAAGATCACGGCGACCGCCGCACCGTAGGGAACGCCGAACACGTAGCTGAGGTGCATGAGGTCGTAGTTCCGCATGCCGGCCGAGTTGAACCGGGACGCCCGGATGTTGGGGTGGGGTGTTCGGCCGGACGACGGATCTCCGCCGCCGGATTCCGTGCGCCGGGCGTCGCGCCAGGTGAGCTCCACGGTCGTGCCGTTCCCGGGGGCCGAGGTGACGGTGGCGGTACCTCCGTCCGTGGCCTCCATACGCCCCAGGATGGAGATGCGGATGCCCGCGGCGGTGGGGCGGACGTCCCCGGTGAAGAAGCCGGGCCCCTCGTCGGTGTAGCGCAGGTGGAGGGTGGAGTTGGTCAGGCTGACGTGGCAGTGCCGGCGGACGTGTGGCCCGGCGTGCTGCCGGGAGTTCTTCGCCATCTCGGCGACGGCCATGGTGATGTTCGCCCCGGCGACCCCGGGCAGCGTGAGGGAGGTGCCCTCGTCGGCGGTGATGGTGCAGTCGGGTGTGTGTTGGCGGATGGTGGTGGTCACCGCCTCGATGAACTGGTCGGTGGACATGTCCCCGGCTTCGTCGAAGACAGGGGTCAGACGCAGGCCGACGGGTTCGGTGGGGAAGATGCCCTGGGTGATCCCGCTGAGGGTGGACAGGACGTTGTCGTGCACCAGCGCGGTGAATTTCGTGGTCTCCTCCGCCCTGGCGCGGGCCCTGGTGGCGGCGATGTTCTCCGCATGCGACTTGTTGCCGGCGGCGTCGATGAATCGGGCGAGCTGCAGGGTCGCACAGACGATGACGACCAGGGGCAGTGAGTAGACCAGCGCCAGGCTGACCTCCGTGGCCACACTCAGGGGGTCGGAACGATGTTCCAGGACCGCCGCCGCCAGGGTCGTCCCGCCGACCAGCAGGAAGAATCCCGCGATGCCGGGTGCGAGTGGGACGGTGAGGGCGAAGGCGATCGCCGGAAGAGCGCTGAAGACCGTGAACCACATTCCGGACGCCGCGGGAGCGCCGTCGGTGACCGTCTGGATGATGAACAGGGCCAGGGCGGCGGGGAGTGAGGCGGCGGACAGACGGAGCGAGAAGACGAGGAGGTCGCGGCGTCCGATCACCGCTGCGGTGGCGAGCAGGGCGTTCGCCAGTGCGAAGAGTGTGGCCGTGGCCACCGGGTACCAGTGGCTGAAGAACGATTCCACGGTGAAGTGCGCGGTGAGAGCTCCGGCCTGCCAGAGTGGCCAGGTCAGCGCGATCGCCAGGGTGGCGTTGCGCAGGATGGCTGTCTCGATGGCGGTGGCCGGGGGTTTACGGCGGGACATGATGCTGTGTGGTCTCTGGTGCGCCGGACCCCCGACTCACACATGTGAGCCGGGGGTCCGAGCGGCAAGCGTCTCTGAGGTAAGAGACCTTAGAGGAGCGAGCCGAGACCCGCGACGACGCCGCCGAGTCCGGCGACCAGGCCGCCGACGAGGCCGGTGACGACGGTGAGAAGTGCGCTGACGATACCCATGGTGAGGTCCTTTCGAAAGGTGTACTGGTGGACCGCTGCGGGGCGGGAGAGCCTGAAGGACTTCAGTTCGTCACAGCGACAACTTCTACCATAAACATTCTTTGGCAAACTTTCCAGTCAGGGGGCTGTCAGGCTTTGTCGGTCCAGGCGGTCAGTGGGTTGTTGTCCGAGGGTCGTTGCCCGGGGGTTGTCGATTAGCTGGATGCGAGCGACCCGAGGCTGCCGACGAGCGATGAGCTGGACGAGGAGCTGGCCGGGGGGAGGTCTCCGTCTCTGTCGTCATCCTCGTCTGTGACGGTGACGGTGCCGATGTTGATCTCCATGCGCTGGCACGGGTTGTCGGCGGCGTACAGGAACTCGTAGTTCACGTTGTCGAACAGGGGCTGGATCGTGTCGCCAGGGGTCACGACCTGGGGGAAGGTCTGGCGTTCGGTGCTGCCGCGTTCCACGATGTACTGGTCGCAGTAGTCGGGCTGATAGCCCTGGGTGATCCACTTGTCTTCGACCCTGGTCGTGATGCTGGAGGAGTATCCGGTGACGGTGATCGGGGCATCGGAACTGTTTGTCACCGAGTAGGCGACGTAGAACGTCGTTCCTGGGGAGATGCCACGGGAGTAGGGCTCGTCATTCGCGGGGTTGAACAGCGCAAGGCCCTCCACGGTGAGTTCGGCAGGCTGTGGTGCGGCGGTGGCGGTGCCGACGCCTGCAGCTGCGAGCGTGGCGATGAAGGTGGCGGCTGCGGTCCTGGTGATCGTGCGACGAAGAATGTTCATGTATAAAACATAGACCGCGGAGCGGTCGGCGGAGGCCCTGATTATTGGGGGCATCCGGTCTCTGGTAGCTACAGCTGAAGGACCCTGCCCCGGAGGGCAGGGTCCTTCTGTTGGTTCGCGCTTGTCGCGTCCGGGGCGGATTAGAAGCCGACGATGGAGCCGCCGACCAGCATGATCGCGCCGATCAGGACGGCGCCGACGAGGGTGACGATGGAGCCGATGATTGCAAGCATGGCACTGGCCTTTCAGGCAAGGTGAATGTGGTGGGTGGTGCTCGCGGTGTCGGCTTTGGGGGCTTCTATCCGCTTACCTAGGATATCGCCAATCGGACAAGTACGTTACCTGGAAAAAGGACACAATTAATGGGGGCTTCCGGCCAGGAATTCGGGGATGTAGGGCGCGGGGTATTTGCTTTGGTCGATTGCCGGGGGAATCGCGAAAGCCCACCCAGCGCCTGCTGGGTGGGCTTTCGCTTCCGCGCCTCCGTTGCCGAAGGCTACCGAATGTCAGTTACCGGTGATGGAGCCGGTAACGAGTTCAATGACGTTGGTGAAGAACGTGCCGATGGCGTCAACAATCTGGCCAACAATGTCAAGCATGGTGGTTACCTCTCGGTTGAAGTGGTGGTGCGCCGTGGTGCCGGAGTGGCTCCGTTGCGCTCTCGGTAGGTACATCGACCGCCGTCGAATTCCGTTACACCACGAAACAAAACCATTCAGAGAGGCTGCAGACGCCGAGCGGCCCCCGCCCCGGCATCGCCGGGGCGGGGGCCGCGTCGCTACTGCCGAAGTGGCAGACTAGCTGACGTCGTCGCCGGCGCCGCCGCCGGTGATGGAACCGGTGACCAGGTTGATGGCGGAGGTGAAGAACTTGCCGATGGTCTCGACGATCTCGGTGAGGATACCAAGCATGATGGGATACCTTTCGATAGGACGTATACGATGCGCGCCGTGCGGGACCGTACAGTCCGTGGGGCACAGGGAGAACTATAACGCTCCGGTATCGCCCGGGGAATATCTTTGACCGCAAATGTAGGCCCCTACTTGTGGGGTCTGGCGAAGGGATGGGCGGCCCGTCAGACTTGAGTTGCGTGACACTGCTGGAGTGGTCGGCGAAACACCAAAACCCCGCCCAACCGTGAGGTTGGACGGGGAAAAGCTCACAGTCCCCTTGCGGGGGCCGGATGCTTAATTACTAGCCGGCGATGGAGCCGGTGACCAGCTTGATGGCGTCGGTGAAGAAGGTGCCGACGGCGTTGACGATGGTTCCGATGATATCCAGCATGATAGTTACCTTTCGAAGGAACGTGTATGGTCATGCGCCGAAGCGAGCTGATGAGGCTCTGTGGCGCACTATTAACAGTAACGGACACCCATTGCCGGGTGTTACGTCACGAAGAGATAACGATCTTGCGGGGCCTCGATCGGGGGTGAGTGGAACCCCGTCAGGTGCATAAATCTTGTTCACCACGGGGGTGGTTACGTTCGGTGTAGTGAACGTCGTTACCCCATCGTTATCGTCCGGCCCGGTGCCGGGCCGGACGTTGCCGTCAGGACTCCGCGGCCGGATGCGTCTTCGCCCGGGGGACCATGTCGTCGTAGTCCGTCATCAACGGCACGCCCACGATGTTCTCCGGGACCGCGAAGGCGTCCACCAGCGTCTGCGACCACGGCCCCAGTGAGTCCACCAGGTCGTTCAGCGCGGCCCGGGCAGCCTTGGTGCGCGTACCGGTCAACAGGTTCTGCTCCTGGTACCAGCCGCTGTGCTCGTGGATGATGCTCAACACGAACACGTCACGCACCTGCTCCATCACCTCCTTGGCCTGGCCGTCCGCCAGCTGTGCCTCGCCCTCCAGCATCGCCTCCAGAATGATCCGGTCCACGTGCGCCCACGCACACTCCAGGAGGTGGTCCTGGGCCTTGTCCACCAGGTCGGCGGCGTCCTCCGTGCTCATCTTCTGCGCCGGCTTGATCCGCCGGATCAGCGACATCAGCAGACGGTCCTCGCGCTCCGTCAACAACTCCACCTGGTAGGCGGGGTCGAACAGGGACGTCTCCTCCTTGTCCGTGAACGAGTCGACCAGGTTCTGGATCAGCGTGTCCGCCGCCGTCCGGCGCTTCAGCAGGGTGCCGAAGTTGTCCAGGCCGAAACGCACCAGTTCCAGGGGCTTCAGGTCACCGACCTCGCGGGAGAAGCCGGTCAGCAGCTCCTTCGCCGCCAGCTGCATCATCACCACGTTGTCGCCCTCGAACGTGGTGAACACGTCCGCGTCCGCCGTGAACGTGGTCAGCAGGTTCTCCGCCATGTAGCCGGCACCGCCGCACGCCTCACGGCACTCCTGCAGCACCCGCATCGCATGGTCGGTGTTCGCCGCCTTCACGGCAGCGGCATGGGCCTCCAGCTCACGCTGGTCCCACCGCTGCTCCTTGGTCATGTCCGTCCGGTCGATGCCCGCGCCCTCCAGGTCGTGCAGGCGGGCGATCAGCTGGTTCGAGGTCAGCTGCAGACCGTAGGTCCGGGCGATCAGCGGGATCAGACGCAGACGGTGCTTGCGGTGCTCGATGAGCTTCTTCTCCGGCAGCTCGTCGTCCGGGGCGAACTGACGCCGCAGGTTCGCGTACCCGGTGGCGATCGCCAACCCGGAGCGCGCCGCCGCGCCGGACGCCGCACCCACCGTGATGCGTCCACGGATCAGCGTCCCGAGCATCGTGAAGAAACGGGCACCCACCGACTCGATGGGGGAGGAGTACTCGCCGTCCTCGGAGACGTCGGCGAACCGGTTCAGCAGGTTCTCCCGCGGCACGCGCACCTGGTCGAAGGTGAAGGTGCCGTTGTCGACACCCTTCAGACCGCCCTTGTACAGGTGGTCGCCGATGCCCACGCCGGGCTTCGCCTTGCCGTCCTCGTCGCGGACCTCCACGACGATGCAGTGCACGCCGTGGGACTCGCCCAGCTCGCCGTCGGCGTCCGGGGTGTAGAGCTGGCAGAACACCGCGGCCATGCGGGCGTGCTTGGCGGCGTTGCCGATGTACCACTTCTCCGCCGAGGCCGTGGGTGTGTCGATCACGAACTCCCCGGTCTCCCGGTCGTACACTGCGGTGGTCTCCACCGACTGCACGTCCGAGCCGTGCCCACGCTCGGTCATCGCGAACGACCCCAACGTCCGCAGCTCCATGATGTCCTTGATCAGGGGGATGTGGCGTTCCGTGCCGAGGTTCTCCACCGCACCACCCCACAGGCCCCATTGCACGCCGGCCTTCACCATCAGCGACAGGTCGGCGCCACCCACCGACTCGATCGCCGAGAGCGTCGCGCCGATGTCGCCGGTACCGCCGTGGTCGGTGCGGAACGTCCCGCGCGGGGCGCCGGTCGAGAGCATGTCGTGCATCTGCGACAGGGTCCGCTCGCGGGCCTCGTCCAGTCCCAGGGTGTCGTCCGGGTGCAGGTCCTTCTCCACGATCAGGGCGCGGGTCTCGTTCTTCACGTCCGCCCAGCGGCCGTCCAGGACCTCCTGGAGCTCGGCGGCGACGGCCTCACGTACGGCGCGGTCCGCACGGTCACGCAACTTGGCGGGACGTTCGTTGCCACGGCGGGTGAGGCTCGCGGCGATTTCAGTGGTGTCGAGGGCCTTCTCAGTGTGTGCCATACCACTACATATTAGCGGGAACCGGGTCCTCAGTGAGCGGACGCGACCGGTCACCTCCTACGATGAGACACCATGACCGAGAACGAGCACACCACGCGGACCTCACCCGCCTACTCCCGGGCATGGCTCTTCGTCGCCTTCGCCGTCTTCAGCGTGGCGTGGGGTGGCAACGAAGCCACCCCGATGCTCGTGTTCTACCGCCAGGAGGCGGTGTTCAGCGACGTCTTCGTCGACTCACTGCTCGTCTCCTACGCCGTGGGCATCGTCGCCGGGCTGCTGATCTGCGGACCGCTGTCCGACCGTTTCGGACGCAAGGTCGTGATGCTGCCGTCCCCGGCCATCGCCCTGCTCGGCAGCGTCTTCATCGCGCTGGGGGAGACCACCGAGTCGGTGATGTTCATCGGACGCATCCTCGCCGGGCTCGCCGTGGGCATCGCGATGTCCGTCGGTGGCTCGTGGATCAAGGAACTCTCCACCCCCACCTTCGAGCCCGGCGTGGCACCGTCGGCCGGTGCGAAACGCGCCACGATGTCGCTGACCGCCGGCTTCGGCCTCGGCGCCGGCCTGGCGGGCGTCCTGGCGGAGTGGGGCCCGATCCCCGGCCAGCTGCCCTACATCGTGCACTGCCTGATCTCTGTGGTCGCCCTCGCCGGGCTGATGACCGTGCCCGAGACCCGCCAGTCGGCGCACCTGAAGGTGAAGGGCTCGTTCTGGTCCGACATCCTGGTGCCCACCATCCGCCACCCGCGCTTCCTCACCGTGGTCGCACCGATCGCCCCCTGGGTCTTCGGCGCCGCCGGCGTGGCCTACGCGATCACGCCCCGCCTGGTCCAGGACCAGGTCGGCAGCCCGGTGGCGTTCTCCGGGCTGCTCACCGTGATCGCCCTGGCGTCCGGCTTCACGATCCAGCAGTTCGGCCCGCGCATCAACACCAGCTACAACGCACGCGGCCCGATCGTGGCGCTGGTGCTCGTGATCGTCGGTATGGCGGTGGCCGCGGTGGCGTCCCGCGACATCGCCGTGTGGAGCGCGATCGTCGTGGCGATCATCCTGGGCGCGGCCTACGGCCTGTGCCTGATCAGCGGCCTCACCGAGGTACAGCGCATCGCCGGGCCGGACGACCTGGCCGGCCTGACCGCCGCCTACTACACGCTGACCTACATCGGCTTCTTCTTCCCGATGATCCTCACCCGCCTCTCGGCGAACCTGAGCTACCCGGTGATGCTGGGTGCCGGTGTGGTCGTGGCCGTGGTCTTCCTGGTCATCGTCACCGTGTTCTCGCGGAAGAACATTCCCGCGCAGGCCGACTGAGCGTCAGCGCGACGACGTGCACGACCACGCCCGTCAGCGGGGCGAGTCCCAGGGTCAGTACGGCCCGCACCTCCGGTGAGGCGTCCACCGACAGCAGCGCCACAGCCGCGACGGTCGCCACGGCCCACCCCGCGAGGTACAGGGAGTGGCGTTCGGCGGCGTGGGCTGCAGAGCCGGTCACCATCAGCAGCGCCGTCGAGGCCGACGCCACGGTCAACGCCGCCAGCACCACCGGCGAACTGACCAGCTCCTCGTCGAAGAACAGCAGCATCAGCGGACGCGCCAGCCAGTAGGCCGCCACGCCGCCGACCGCGGCCGTCGCCACGATCACCGTCGCCGGCAGGACGCAGGCGCGCAGCACCCGGTCGCGGTGCGCGGTCAGGTGCACGATCAGCGCCGGCTGGAAACGTTGCAGCGGCACGAGCAGCGGCGCACGGGTCAGCGTCACCGCCGTGATCACCGCGGCCAAGGCACCGGGGGAGACGTCCGCCCCCGAGGTGAACGTGATCAGCACGGGGAAGCCGGTGATCAGCACCGCGTTCGCGCCGGACGCCAGCATCGCCTTGCACGTGCGCCGCAGGAACTCCGCGGTGCCCACGTCCCCGACCTCGTGCAGTAGACGCCGGCTCGACGGGGACACGAGCAGCAGCCCCAGCCACGTCGCCGCGCCGATGACCGTGACGAGCAGGAAGGCCAGCAGCTGCCAGCCCGCCGCCCACGCGATCAGCGCCAGCACGATGCGCACCGCACTGTCCACGCTGATCAGCCAGGCGAACGTGGTCCAGCGCATCGCCGCCGACAGCAGGCCGCAGACCGCGGCCTGGAAGGTGTAGGACGCCAACCCGACGGCCATCAGCACCACGCCGGCGCCCGCCAGGCACGACCCGTCGGGCAGGATACGCCCCGCCCACAGCGGGCCGGACGCAGCGACGACCGTGGCGACGACGACGGCGAGGCCCGCCGCGACCGCCACCGGGCGGAC
The DNA here is from genome assembly GCF_052379185.1 of Corynebacterium sp. AOP12-C2-36. Lineage (NCBI taxonomy): Bacteria > Bacillati > Actinomycetota > Actinomycetes > Mycobacteriales > Corynebacteriaceae > Corynebacterium > Corynebacterium sp. AOP12-C2-36. Next base: position 245,799 of record NZ_JBQSYJ010000002.1, read on the forward strand.
GGAGGACGCTGCGGCGGCGTGTGGCGCCTGCCCGGTGCGTCCTGCGGCGGTGGTGCGGGCCGCGACGGAGCGGGTGGTCTCCTGCAGGAGACCGTCGATGAGGCCAGCGAGGGCGAAGAAGAGCCCCCAGAAGACGGCGAAGGCCTCGTAGCCGACCGTGTCGAGCGCGCGGCCGGCGACGACGATGACCGCATAACCGGAAACCGCCACCACGAGGGTGGCGGCGGACAGTGCTCTCACGGCACCTGTGGGACGGCGTCGACTACTCGTCGTCGGCTTCCTCGGCGTTCGCCGTGACCTCGTCCCAGGTGGGGAGGGAGGAGACCGGGGTGGAACCGGCGGCACCGGCACCCGGGTTGTCCTCGAGGTAGGCGGCCTTGGCCGCGTCCCGCTGCGCGACGGCGTTGGCGCCGCCGCCGGGGAACAGGCCCTCGGAGATCGTGGGCCAGGCGTCGAACATGTCGTCCTGCCAGTAGCCCCACTGGTGCGTGCCGGTGTTGCGGAAGTTGTAGACTAGGTTGTTGGACTCCTGGGTGATGCCCGCGGCGTCCGTGGTGGACTTCAGCAGGTGGGTGCAGGCATTCGTGGCCGCCTCGATCACACCGCCCTCGGTCGCCGGGACGATGGAACCGATGACCATGCCGTTGAGGCGGTCGCCGGAGGAGACGTCGTGCTCGCCCATCAGGCCGGTCGAGGTGGAGACGTAGACGTTGTGCTGGTCCTTGAGGTCCGCGGCGTTGACCAGGGCGTCGTTGTCGCGGGCCACCTGGCCGTTGCGGTCACCCCACATCTGCTCGTAGGTGGCGTTGCCGCGGCCCAGGACGATCTCCACGGTGGGGGCGGCCTCGCCGGAGGTCGCCGCGCAGCCGGAGTAGGCGCCGATGGAGTCGTAGAAACCGGAGTACTTCTCGCCGTAGACCAGGGTGGTCGATCCGGTCATCGACATGCCGATGATCGAGCGGTTGGGGTTGTAGGTTCCCAGTGCGGTCTCCATCGGGCCGGGCAGCTCCTGGACCAGGAAGGTCTCCCAGGCCTGCTTGTTGCCGCCCTTGTCGAGAGTCGCGTTCGGCTCCTGCCAGTCGGTGTAGTACGAGAACGCGCCCTCCATGGGGATGACCACGTTGACGTTGCCGATCTGGTTGCCGTAGAAGTCCACGGCGTTGGTCTGGCGCAGCCAGTTCGCTGCACCCTCGCCGCCGTCGGCACCGTTGAGCAGGTAGATCGTGGGAGCGTTGCGGGGATCCTCCTTGGCGCGGATGGTGACGACGGGGATGTCGCGGTTCATCGCCTTGGAGTGCACCATGCGCTCCTCCATGCGGCCGTAGCGCTCGCCGGCCTCCCAGGTGTCGTCCGGGTCGGTCTCGCTGACGCCCGCCTCCGCGTGGTAGACGTAGTCGCGCCAGGCGGCCTTCGACTCATCGACGTAGCCTTCACCCTCGGCGGCCTCGCGGGTGGGGAAGGGGTTGTTGACCGTGGCGGTGTTCCGGTAATCGGATTCCGGACGGGGGTCGCCGCTTCTATCGGAGGCGGAGGCCACGTCCGGCTGGGCGATGCCGGCGAACGCCGGACCCGCGCCGAGCACGCTCATGACGGACAGGGGCAGGGCTGTCGCGACGGCAGCAGCCGTCACGCGTGCGATGGCGCGCTTGTTCATTCGGTCCTCAAGAAGTCAGTGGGGTCAGACCTCGACAGCTTAGCCGGTGGACGTGCACCGTGTAACCCTGAAGCCTGATTTCCCAAACGAAAACGCGCCGGGCGGGGGTACCGTTACCCGTTCCGGTGACCTGATCCCCGTCGGACGTAGCGCAACCGGACCTCCCACCGTTTATGCTGGTGTCCGAAACCGTCCCCGGGCACCGGCCCGGGGCGTCCCCACGTGAAAGAGGAACCACCGTGAATCTCGCCCCCATCGACCAGTTCATCGTCAGCTCCAACGAGGTCCTCGGCGGAAACATCAACAACTTCCTGTCCATGGTCACCGACTTCGTCGTCCGCTTCCTGTAGGTCCGGAGACCTCCCTGACCTGTTGTTTCGTCGGGGAACAGTCCCTTCGGTGCCCCTGGTCTGCACGTCCCGCCCGAAAAGTCGTATCCTTGACCACGTGGCTGAACATTATGACGTAGTAGTAATCGGTGCGGGCCCCGGCGGATATGTCTCCGCCATCCGTGCGGCACAGCTGGGCCTGAAGACCGCAGTGATCGAGAAGCAGTACTGGGGCGGCGTCTGTCTGAACGTCGGCTGCATCCCCTCCAAGGCGCTGATCCGTAACGCGGACATCTCGCACATCCTCACCCACGACGCCAAGACCTTCGGCATCTCCGGTGACAACATCAGCATGGACTACTCCGTGGCGCACCAGCGCTCGCGGAAGGTGTCCGCGGGCATCGTCAAGGGTGTCCACTACCTGATGAAGAAGAACAAGATCACCGAGATCAACGGTCTCGGCTCGTTCACCGACGACCACACCGTGGAGGTCACCGACGGCGACGACGCCGGCAAGACCATCACCTTCGACAACGCCATCATCGCCTCCGGCTCCGTGGTGAAGTCCCTGCCGGGTGTCGAGATCGGCGGCAACATCGTCTCCTACGAGGAGCAGATCCTCGACGAGAACGCCCCGAAGTCCATGGTCGTCATCGGCGCCGGCGCGATCGGCATGGAGTTTGCCTACGTGCTGGCCAACTTCGGCGTCGACATCACCGTCGTGGAGTTCATGGACCGTGTCCTGCCCAACGAGGACAAGGACGTCTCCAAGGAGATCGCCAAGCAGTACAAGAAGCTCGGCGTGAACCTGAAGACCGGTCACAAGACCACCGCCGTGCGCGACCTCGGTGGCGACGCCGGCGTCGAGGTCGACATCGAGACCGCCGACGGCTCCAAGTCCGAGACCATCAAGGCCGACCGGGTCATGGTCTCCATCGGCTTCGCCCCCCGCGTGGAGGGCTTCGGCCTGGAGAACACCGGTGTGAAGCTCACCGAGCGTGGCGCCATCGACATCGACGAGCGCATGCGCACCAACGTCGACGGCATCTACGCCATCGGCGACGTCACCGCCAAGCTGCAGCTCGCCCACGTGGCCGAGGCGCAGGGTGTGGTGGCCGCCGAGACCATCGCGGACGTGGAGACCCAGGAACTGGGCGACTACATGAACATGCCGCGCGCGACGTTCTGCTCCCCGCAGGTCGCGTCCTTCGGTTACACGGAGGAGGCCGCCCGCAAGATGGCCGAGGAGAACGGTCGCGAGATCAAGGTCGCGTCCTTCCCCTACAGCGCCAACGGCAAGGCCATGGGCCTCAACGAGGGTGTCGGCTTCGTGAAGATCGTCGTCGACGCCGAGTACGGTGAGCTCATCGGCGGGCACATGGTCGGCCCGGACGTCTCCGAGCTGCTCCCCGAGCTGACGCTGGCGCAGCGCTTCGACCTCACGGCCGAGGAGATCGGACGCAACGTCCACACCCACCCGACGCTGTCGGAGGCCATCAAGGAGGCCGCCGAGGGCACGATGGGTCACATGATCAACCTGTAGTTCCCCCTCCCGCACCTACCAGGTGCAGGATCCTCACCCTCCCAGGCAGCGTTTCACCGCGAACGCCTACCTGGGAGGGTGTTTTCCATGACGGGGTGGCCACGGGCGTGCGGGTCGGCTGAGTGATGCGGAGTCATCACCCTTCCAGGCAGGGTTTCGGCCCGGAAGCCTGCCTGGGAGGGTGATGAGGCTGCACGGGACCGTCGGTGCACATGCCTGCCACGCGGGCGGTCGCGGACAGGTACGATTCACGCCAATACGTCGGGACGTTCGGAGGCAGGAGAAACAGGCCGATCATGGAGCATGTGCTGGGGCAGGTACGGAGCCAGGCAGGGGGCCGGGCATGGGCAAGGTGATGACCGTCGGTGTGATGGTCGACCGGGGACTGCCGGAGAAACGCGTGCGCAAGGTGCTCGAGAAGCTCGGGGTGGACCCGGACGAGACCCATCTCACCGACGACGACCTCGCCGCGCTCGGACTGCCGCGGGTCGAGGTACGCACCAGCACCCTGCCCATGGGCCTGGACGGTAGCGTCCGGTTGGCCGACAGCTCCACCGGCATCATGGAGAGCCACGGCTGGGACCGGATGGTCTACGTCACCGACCTGCCGCTGACCACGCGGCGTCCGGTCATCAGCCAGACGGTGAACCGGGGCCGTGTCACCATGCTCTGCCTGCCGGCCTTCGGTCTGCTGCGCGCCCAGGAGGGCCTGCGGCAGGAGCTCAGCCGTCTGCTCAAGGGCAAACCCGCCGGCGCCGGCATCCTCGAGGACGTCACCGACACCAGCGACATCGAGGGCGGTGACGCCGAGGCGGACTCCACCCGCGTCATCGACGGGTGGGGGAGGTCCCTGCGACTGCTGCTGGGGATGGTCGCGGGCAACCGTCCGGCGGTGCTCTACCGCGTGCTCACCGGCTGCCTGGCCATCGGTGTCGCCACCGGCGCCTACGGCATCTTCTACGGGTCGATGTGGCAGATGTCCCACACGATCTCGTTGCTGCGCATGTTCGTCATCAGCATCTTCGCGGTGGGCGCGCTGACGTTCTGGCTGGTCTACCACAACGGCCTCTGGAACCGGTGGCCCGACCGTGAGGCGGACAGCGTGGCCGCGTGGCGTGCACGCATGGACAACCGTGCCACGTTGTGCACGGTGCTCATCGCCGCGGCGATGATCTACACCACCGTGTTCATCGCACTGCTCGTGCTCTCGGTGGTCATCGTGGACACGAACTACTTCCGCGCCCAGGTGAGCGACGAACCCTTCCCGTGGGGCTACGCGAAGCTGGCCTGGCTGACGGCGTCGCTGGGCACGATGGCCGGGGCGATCGGTTCCAGCTTCGACGACGACGAGGCCATCCGCGAGGCCACCTACAACCGGCGTGAGCACATCCGACGTCAGATCACCGGCCTCTACGAGGACAAGCCCCCGACACGCTTCCGCAGGAAGAACAGGTAGCGGGGCATGGCCGGTGACCTTCCTCTGGGTCAGGTTCTCGCGAAGCGACGCCTGTAGCTGCTCGGCGTCGTCCCCGTCTCTGCCCGCAGACGTGCACGGAGGGTGGCTCCGGTGCCGAACCCGACGCGTTGGGCGATCGTGTCGACCGTGAGGTCGGTGGATTCCAGCAGTTCCTGGCACCGACGGACCCGTTCCCGTGCGAGCCACCGGGCAGGAGAGGCCCCGGTTTCTTCTGTGAAACGGCGGGCGAACGTCCGGGAACTCATCTGGGCATGCCCGGCGAGCTGCTGCACAGTCAACGGTTCGCTGAGGCGACCCCGCGCCCATTCCTGAGTTGCGGTCGTTCCGGTATTCCCTTGTGTGGGAACCGGCCACTTGATGAACTGAGATTGGTCCCCGTCGCGGTGGGGTGGGGTGACGCAGTGACGCGCGACATCGTTGGCAGTCTTCCATCCGGCATCGCTGCGGATGACGTGAAGGCAGAGATCAAGGCCTGCGGACAGTCCCGCCGAGGTCATGACCATTCCCTCGTCGAGAAAGAGTGCAGACTCCTCGAGGCGGACCTGTGGGTAGAGGCGACGGAACTGAGCCACCGTCTGCCAGTGTGTTGTTGCCCGTCGTCCATCCAGGAGGCTGGCGGCGGCCAGCCCGAAGGCACCGGTGCACAGCGAGATCACGCGCGCGTCGCCCGGAATGAGGTCGAATGCGGCACTGGCAGCGGCATCAAGTCGTCCATCCTTGCGTACGCTGCTGCGCATCGTGCCGGGAACAACGACGGTGTCCGCGGTCTTCAGCGCGTCGGTCTCGGATCCTGGGGTCAGAGCGAATCCATCTGCGCATGTGGCGGGGCCGGGGTCCGCGGAGCACACGGAAACCCGATAGAGCTTCTCACCGGCCTCGTTCCGGGCGTTGCCGAAGACGAGCGGGGGAATGGTTGCGTCGAAACCGATGACAGGAGGCAGAAGTAGGACTACGACATGGTGGCGCGGTGGCATGGCCAAAACCTTACACATATTGGCTTTCCTGCCAATAGGCAGAAGGGTTTCACATCGAAAGAATGGGCTCATGGCTCAACGACACTCCTTCTGGTTCCCGCTGACCGTCGTGGTCGCATTCGTGGCGCTGCTCGCGGCCGCGGGTTTTCGCTCGGCACCCGGCGTACTCATGGATCCGCTCCACAGCGAATTCGGCTGGTCCCACGGCACCATCAGTGGTGCGGTGTCACTCAATCTCCTGCTCTTCGGACTCTTCTCGCCCTTCGCCACGTCCCTGATGGAACGGTTCGGTGTTCACCGTGTTGCTGCTGTCGCTCTGGCTGTGGTCGGAATCGGAAGCGCGCTGTCGGTGTTCGTCAGCGAACCCTGGCAGCTGTGGGTCCTGTGGGGTCTTCTCATCGGTGCAGGCACTGGTGCGGTGTCCATGCCCTTCGCCGCGTTGGTATCCGGACGGTGGTTCACGCAGCGTCGTGGCCTGGTCTCAGGTGTTCTCACCGCGGCAAGCTCGACCGGGCAACTCGTCTTCCTGCCTCTGCTGGCGCACCTGGCGAATAGGCACAGTTGGCAGGCCGCCTCCCTGGTAATCGCTGCTGCAGCAGTGTTGGCGGCGCCGGTCGTGTTCCTGCTGCTCAAGGACCGACCGCAGGACGTGGGGCTTGTCAGCTATGGCCAGAACCCCGATTCTTCCCGAGACACCGTCGCTGCGGCCCGTCCCGCATTGACGGCGCTGGGGAGTCTGCGGCTCGCGGGCAAGAGTAGGGAGTTCTGGCTGCTCGCCGGGACGTTCGCGGTCTGCGGGGCGACCACGGTAGGCCTGGTCGGCACTCATTTCGTCCCGTCCGCCCACGACCACGGCATGCCTGCCACGACTGCGGCCAGCCTGCTTGCCCTGGTCGGGATATTCGACATCATCGGCACGCTGGCCTCCGGGTGGTTGACCGACAGGATTGATCCTCGGATACTTCTCGTCGCCTACTACGGGCTGCGGGGAGTATCGTTGTTGTTGCTGCCGATGATGATGGGGCCGGTCGTGGAACCGCCGCTATGGGCATTCATCGTGTTCTACGGCCTCGACTGGGTGGCGACCGTGCCACCGACGATGGCTCTGTGTCGGGAGCATTTCGGCGACTCTGGCCCTGTGGTGTTTGGGTGGGTCTTCGCCAGTCACCAGGTCGGTGCAGGAGTCGCGGCAGCAGGTGCCGGGATGATTCGGGATACTACCGGGAGCTACGACGGCGCATGGTTCAGCGCCGCGGCGCTCTGCGGCGTTGGGGCGCTTCTGTGTCTGTGTATTCGACGCAGCAGGGTGGGGCGTGAGGTCGTGGGAGCGCAGAGCTGAAGCCTCCCCGCACACAACGACACCGGCCGGTCAGCATCTCTGCTGACCGGCCGGTGTCGTGTGGCCTACCGTTCCCGTCCGTCAGGACGGGGAACCAGTTACTAGAACTGGGTCTCCTCGGTGGAGCCCTTCAGGGCGGTGGTGGAGGAGTTGGGGTCCACGGTGGTGGCGACGCGGTCGAAGTAACCGGCGCCGACCTCGCGCTGGTGCTTGACGGCGGTGAAGCCACGCTCGTCGGCTGCCTTGAACTCGCGGTTCTGCAGGTCGACGAAGGCGCTCATCTGGTTGCGGGCGTAGCCGTGGGCCAGATCGAACATGGAGTAGTTCAGGGCGTGGAAGCCGGCCAGGGTGATGAACTGGAACTTGAAGCCCATCGCGCCCAGCTCGTTCTGGAACTTGGCGATCTCGTCGTCGTCCAGGTGGGCGGACCACTTGAAGGAGGGGGAGCAGTTGTAGCTCAGCAGCTGGTCCGGGTGCTCTTCGCGGACGCCCTCGGCGAACTTCTTGGCGAGCTCGAGGTCCGGGGTACCGGTCTCCATCCAGATCATGTCCGCGTAGGGAGCGTAGGACTTCGCACGGGCGATGCAGGGCTCGATGCCGTTCTGCACGTAGTAGTAGCCCTCGGCGGAGCGCTCACCGGTGAGGAACTTGGCGTCGCGCTCGTCGACGTCGGAGGTCAGCAGCGTGGCGGCCTCGGCGTCGGTACGGGCGATGACGACGGTCGGGGTGTCCGCGACGTCGGCAGCCAGGCGGGCCGAGTTCAGGGTGCGGACGTGCTGCTGGGTGGGGATCAGCACCTTGCCACCCAGGTGGCCGCACTTCTTCTCGGAGGCCAGCTGGTCCTCCCAGTGGGTACCGGCGGCGCCGGCCTTGATCATGGCCTTCTGCAGCTCGTAGACGTTGAGGGCGCCACCGAAGCCGGCCTCACCGTCGGCGACGATCGGGACGAGCCAGTTGTCGACGGAGTCGTCACCCTCGACACGGGAGATCTCGTCGGAACGCAGCAGGGCGTTGTTGATGCGCGAGACCACGGCCGGAACGGAGTTGGCCGGGTACAGCGACTGGTCCGGGTAGGTGTGGCCGGAGAGGTTCGCGTCACCGGCGACCTGCCAACCGGAGAGGTAGACGGCCTTCAGGCCGGCGCGGACCTGCTGGACGGCCTGGTTACCGGTGAGGGCACCGAGGGCGTTGATGTAGGAGTCGCCACCCTGGTTGACGCCCTCCCACAGGATCTCGGCACCGCGGCGGGCGAGGGTGTGCTCCTCGACGACGGTGCCCTGGAGCTCGGCGACCTGCTCGGCGGTGTAATCGCGGGTGATCCCCTTCCAGCGGGGGTTCTCGTCCCAGTCCTTCTGGATTTCGGCGGCGGTACGTGCCTGTCCGACGTTCGACATGTAAGTAGTCACTCCCTTTAAGTGGTGAGAGATTGGCGGTAACGGCGCTGCACCCGGCTGGCGATCTCCCGGGTCGGCTGCATTTGAGGATACCGATGGAAAAGGGCACGTCAAAGGGTTTGGGTGTTCCAGGTAACACCGGGGGTAGCGCGAAAACCACTTCACCCCTGTTCTCTATATGCGGGACAAAACTTCTCACGATGTGGGCGGCATGGTCCACTTGCAGGGGTTACGTGCGACCTTCGTCACGTAAGGGGTACCTACGTAGCGGTCATCGCTACCGCCGACCCTCTCCGGATATTCCCACCTGTGGGGGTGACGGTCCCGCCGGTACCCGTGGTTGCTCGTCGCCGGTGACGTGGCTCACCTAGTGTGGTTCCTACAGCGACGGGCGTCCCACCGGCGTCCGTCATGCGAGTCCCATCTTTACGAAGGAGCAGTCAATGACGTCACAGTCCCAGCAGACGGAACGGGTCACGGCCGGAGGCCTCCAGGTTTCCGCGACCCTCTACAACTTCGTGACCGACACGGTTCTGCCCCGCATCGGCGTCGACGCGGAGACGTTCTGGGCCGGTTTCGGCGACATCGTCGCCAAGCACACGCCGCGCAACCGCGAGCTGCTCGCCGTGCGTGACGAGCTGCAGACCAAGCTCGACCAGTGGTACACCGAGCACCCCGGGGAGCAGGACGCCGAGCAGTACACGGACTTCCTCAAGGAGATCGGTTACCTCGTCGACGAGCCCGGCGACTTCGAGATCACCACGCAGAACGTGGACACGGAGATCTCCGAGACCGCCGGCCCGCAGCTGGTCGTGCCGATCCTGAACGCCCGCTTCGCCCTCAACGCGGCGAACGCACGCTGGGGTTCGCTCTACGACGCGCTCTACGGCACCGACGTCATCTCCGAGGAGAACGGCGCGGAGAAGGGCAAGGGCTACAACAAGGTCCGCGGCGACAAGGTCATCGCCTGGGGACGCGACTTCCTCGACCAGGCCGTCCCCCTGGAGTCCGGCTCCCACGCCGACGTCGAGAAGTACGACGTGGCGTCCGGCCGTTTCGTCGCCGTCATCGACGGCAAGGACGTCCACCTGCGCGAGCCCGAGGTCTACGCGGGCTTCTCCGGTGAGAAGGACGCGCCGACCGGCGTCCTGCTGCGCCACAACGGCCTCTACTTCGAGATCCAGATCGACCCGTCCCACCCGGTGGGGTCGGACGATAAGGCCGGGGTCAAGGACATCCTCATGGAGTCCGCCGTCTCCACGATCATGGACTTCGAGGACTCCGTCGCCGCCGTCGACGCCACCGACAAGACCCTCGGCTACACCAACTGGTTCGGCCTGAACACCGGTGAGCTCAGCGTGGAGGTCGCCAAGGGCGACAAGACCTTCACCCGTACCCTCAACGACGACCGCACCTACACCGGCCGCGACGGCGAGGAGCTGCGCCTGCACGGCCGCTCCCTGCTCTTCGTCCGCAACGTCGGCCACCTGATGCAGAACCCCGCCATCCTCGACGCCGACGGCGAGGAGATCTTCGAGGGCATCATGGACGCGGTCATCACCTCCGCCTGCGCCGTGCCCGGCACCGACCTGGACAACCAGCGCCGCAACTCCCGCAAGGGCTCGATCTACATCGTGAAGCCGAAGCAGCACGGCCCGGAGGAGGTCGCCTTCACCGGTGAGCTCTTCTCCGACGTCGAGGATCTGCTCGGCCTGCCGCGCAACACCCTGAAGGTCGGCGTGATGGACGAGGAGCGCCGCACCACCGCCAACCTTGACGCCTGCATCGCGGCGTCCTCCGAGCGACTGGCCTTCATCAACACCGGCTTCCTCGACCGCACCGGCGACGAGATCCACACCTCCATGCTCGCCGGCCCCGTGGTCCGCAAGCCGGAGCTGCAGACCGCCGCATGGAAGATCGCCTACGAGGACAACAACGTCGACGCCGGCCTGGCCCACGGCCTGCCCGGCAAGGCACAGATCGGCAAGGGCATGTGGGCCAAGACCGAGCTGATGGCCGACATGATCAAGGAGAAGATCGGCCAGCCGAAGGAGGGCGCCACCACCGCGTGGGTCCCGTCCCCGACCGGCGCCAGCCTGCACGCCACCCACTACCACCTGGTCGACGTCTTCGCCGTCCAGGAGAAGCTGCTCACCGACGGCCGCCGCGACACCCTCGGCGACATCCTCACCCTGCCGGTCCACCCCGCGGCCGACTGGACCGAGGACCAGATCAAGCAGGAGGTCGACAACGACTGCCAGTCGCTGCTGGGCTACGTGGTCCGCTGGGTCGAGCAGGGTGTGGGCTGCTCCAAGGTCCCCGACATCCACGACGTCGACCTGATGGAGGACCGCGCCACGCTGCGCATCAACTCCCAGATCCTGGCGAACTGGCTCAAGCACGGTGTCGTCAGCGAGCAGGAGGTCACCGACGCCCTGCAGCGCATGGCGAAGATCGTCGACGGCCAGAACGCCGGCGACCCGGAGTACAACAACATGGCCGAGGACTTCGAGGCCTCCGTGGCTTTCCAGGCCGCCAAGGACCTGGTGTTCAAGGGCACCGAGTCCCCGGCCGGCTACACCGAGCCGATCCTGCACGCGCGTCGTCGCGAGTACAAGGAGAAGAACGGCATCGCCTGACAGGCCTGAAACTCCTGACAGGCGCGACAGCCTGACCTGATCACCCCAGGGTGGTTCCCCTTCACGAAAGGGGGAGCCACCCTGGGGTGTTCCCGTCCTCTGCGCAGGTCGTGGGTGGTGCACACCGTTGTCCGGCGGCGGGCCCGCGGGGGCACTAGGATAGGCCACCCGAGTACACGCTGTGCACCAGCCGAGCACCACAACCAACCCACCGAGGAGTCTGCCCAGGATGCCTGACCTGAGAACCTACGACGCGGTCCTCTTCGACCTCGACGGCGTCATCACACCCACCGCGGAGATCCACCGCGCGGCGTGGAGGACGATGTTCACCGAGTACCTCGACGCCCGGGACGCCGAGCCGTACACGGAGAAGGACTACTACGGGTACCTGGACGGACGCTCCCGCGTGGAGGGGGTGCAGAGCCTGCTGGCCTCCCGCGACATCGAACTTCCCCTCGGCGACGACGCCACCGCCACCGCCTCGGACGAGAGCGTCACCGGCCTCGGCCTGCGCAAGAACGAGGACTTCCTGCGCGCCCTCGACCGCGGCATCGACGCCTACCCCGGGTCCGTCTCACTGCTGGACGCCCTGGCGGCGCCGGAGGCCCCGCAGATCGCCATCGTCAGCTCGTCGAAGAACGCCCGCCAGGTCCTCACCGCCGCCGGGCTGATCGACCGCTTCGGGCTCATCGTCGACGGCAACGTCGCCGCGGAGGAGGGCCTGGCCGGCAAGCCCGCACCCGACACCTACGCCTTCGCCGCGTCCTCCCTGGGCGTGGACCCGTCGCGCGCCGTCGTCGTGGAGGACGCCACGTCCGGCGTAGCCTCGGGACGCGCCGGGGACTTCGGCCTCGTCGTGGGCGTCGACCGTGGTGCCGGACGCGCCGCGCTGCTCGACGCCGGCGCGGACACCGTCGTGTCCGACCTCGCCGAACTCGTCCCGCGTTAATCCTGCGCTGACCCCACGCTGACCCCACGCTGAACACCTGACCACCTGACATGCAAGGAAACCGGAGACAAGCAACGATGAGCGGAAACGACGCGACCGACGGCAGCGGAACCAACGGGGGCACGGACACGGCCCTCGAGCGGTTCTTCGACCAACGCCGACGGGTGGCATCCGTCGTCAACCGTCCGATCGACACCGCGGACAGCGCCAGCGCGGCCAGCGCAGTCGGTGAGATCGACGGTGAGGGCCTGTTCCCGTCGGGCTACCGCGCCGACCAGCACCACCACGACACCGACCCCACCACCGGGCTCGACCGCGAGAACAACCCCGTCGACGAGTGGGGCTGGTACGAGAAGCGTCCCGAGCGTACGTCCCTGGGGCTCACGGAGAGCCACTTCGCGCTGAGCAACGGCTACCTCGGCGTGCGCGGCACCCCGCCGGAGGGCCGGGACTCCGACGAACACGGCACGTTCATCAACGGTGTGCACGAGACCTGGCCGATCTCCCATGCGGAGGACGCGTACGGACTGGCCCGCGAGGGCCAGGCGATCGTGCAGGTGCCGGACGCCAAGACGGTGCGCATCTACGTCGACGACGAGCCGTTGCGCCTGTCGCAGAACGAGATCGAGGACTACTCGCGCGGCCTGGACTTCCGCGACGGCGTGCTGCGCCGCAGCTTCGTGTGGCGCACGCCGTCCGGCAAGCGGGTGCGGGTCACCAACGAGCGCATGGTGAGCTTCACCGAGCGTCACCTCATGGTGACCAGCACCGAGATCGAGCTGCTGGACGCCCCGGCGGCCGTCGTGGTGTCGTCGCAGATCCTCAACCGGCAGGACGGGGAGGACGAGTACTCCACCGTCATCGACCACACCGGCACCACCGCCGACGGGCCGGTCGGTACCGGTGGCGGGGCAGTCGGCGACGGCGCGGACCCGCGCAAGGCAGAGCAGTTCAAGGAGCGGGTCTTCATCCCGACCTACCAGGCGCAGCCGGAGGACGAGCGGGTCACGTTGGGATACCGCATCAACCACTCCGGCATGACCGTGGCGGTCAGCATGGACCACAAGATGCAGCTCAGCGGTACCGACGACGCCGGCGACCACCCGGTCGACGGGGTGGAGGTGCAGACCGAACTGCGCGAGGACGTCGCCCGGGTCGTCTACCACATGGCCGGACGCAAGGGCATGAAGCTGCGGCTGGAGAAGTTCATCTCGTACCACTCCTCGCGCCACGTCGCCGCCGATGAACTGGCGTTCCGTTGTGCGCGCACGATCAACCGGGCCAAGGCGGTGGGGCTGGAGCGTTTGCAGGAGGACCAGAAGAACTGGCTCGCCGACTTCTGGGAGCGGTCGGACGTGCGCATCCCCGGTCAGCCGGAGCTCCAGCAGGCGGTGCGTTGGAACATCTACCAGCTCATCCAGGCCTCGGCGCGGGCGGAGACCCAGGGTGTGCCGGCCAAGGGGCTGACCGGTTCGGGCTACGGCGGGCACTACTTCTGGGACACGGAGATCTACGTGATGCCGTTCCTGACGTACACCAACCCGCAGTTCGCGCGGAACGCGATGCGCTTCCGCTACAAGATGCTCCCCGCCGCGCGTGCGCGTGCCCTGGAGCTCTCGCACGACGGCGTCCTGTTCCCGTGGCGCACGATCAACGGCCACGAGTCCAGCGCCTACTACGCCGCCGGCACCGCGCAGTACCACATCGACGCCGACGTGAGCTACGCGCTGATGAAGTACATCTACGCCAGCGGCGACACCGACTTCCTGCTGGACGAGGGCATCCACATCCTGGTCGGCACGGCCCGGTTCTTCATGTCGCTGGGGTTCTTCAACAACTCCGGTACCCGCTTCGAGATCCACTCGGTGACCGGCCCCGACGAGTACACCACCGTGGTGAACAACAACCTGTATACGAACGTCATGGCGCAGTACAACCTGCGTGTGGCCGCCGAGGTGGTGCGCCAGATGCGCTCCGACCGGCCCGGTGCCTACCGTGACATGCTGCGGCGCACCGGACTCAGCGAGGACGAGCTGGACCTGTGGGACCAGGCGGCCAACGCCATGTACATCCCCTTCAACGAGACCACCGGGGTGAACCCGCAGGACGACCAGTTCATGCAGCGCCAGCTGTGGAGCCTGGACGATCCGGAGGTCGGGCCGAAGCGTCCGCTGCTGCTGCACTACCACCCGCTGACGATCTACCGGTACCAGATCCTCAAGCAGGCGGACGTGGTGCTGGCCCTGTTCCTGCAGGGCTCCCAGTTCGATGCGGAGACCAAGCTGCGCGACTACGACTACTACGACCGGCTGACCACGGGCGACTCCTCGTTGTCGGCGGTGGTGCAGTCGATCATGGCCGCCGAGCTGGGCCTGCACGACAAGGCGATGGACTTCTTCCACCGCGGCCTGTTCATCGACCTCAACAACCTGCACGGCAACACCCCCGACGGCGTGCACATCGCCTCGTGCGGCGGTGTGTGGAGCTGCCTGGTCTACGGCTTCGGCGGTTTCCGCGACAACTACGGGCAGTACAGCATCGACCCGCGTGTGCCCGAGGAGTGGGGCGCCCTGGAGTACCGCATCACCCTGCGTGGGCGGATCATCCAGGTGACGGTCGCCGACGGGGAGGTCACCCTGCACACCACCGACGAGGATCCCGAGGTCGTGGGCCCGATCACGGTGTGCGGCCAGGAGACCATGGTCGGCCCCGAGCCGGTCACGGTCACCGGGGAGACGCTGCTGCGCGCGTGAGCCGCGCGTGAGTTGCGCGTAGTCTGCGCCGTTCAGGCAGGACGGTAGTGCGCGGCGACGGCGCCGGAGGCGAACTCCTCGCGCGCCACCGGGGTGAGCATCAGGTGCCCGGGTAGACCGTCGAGCAACCTCGGCCCGTGCCCGGCGAGGACGGGCTGCACCACGAACACGTACTCGTCGACCAGCCCCGCCGCCACGAGCGCGGTGGGCAGGGTCACGCCGCCGAGGAGGATCCCGTCACCGGGCTGTTCCTTGAGCCTGCGAACCGCCGCCACCGGGTCACCGTGCAGCAGTTCGGCGTTCCAGTCCACGTGGTCCAGCGTGGCGGACACCACGTGTTTCCTGGCCTGGTCGATCGCCTCGGCGAAGGGGATCTCCCAGGTGTCCATCCACTGTGGCCAGGTGCCGTCCGGCGGCCTGCGCCAGGCGTCCTCCATCATCCGGTAGGTCGTGCGTCCGAGGAGCATGGCGTCCGCGCGGGCGGTCTCGCGGGCCCAGAAGGCCATGGTCTCCTCGTCCGGGGGCGTCCCGGCCTCATGGTGGCAGCAGCCGTCGAGGGTCACGTTGATCGCGTACCGAAGGGGCCTCATGGTGGACCTTCTCTCGTGTCGCAGGGGGTGCGCGCAGGAACCCCGATGCTACCGCCGTCCCTCCTGCGACAGCCGTCCGTCGTGCATCTGCGCCACCCGGTCGGCCCGGTCGAGCTGGTTGCGGTCGTGGGTGACCAGCACGGTGGCCAGCGAGTGCTCGTCGGTCAGTTCGCGCAGCAGGTCCACGACCTGGTGCGACAGCCGCTCGTCCAGGGCGGACGTCGGTTCGTCGGCGAGCAGCAGGCCGGGCCCGGGCATCAGCGCCCGGGCGATATTCACCCGCTGGCGCTGGCCGCCGGAGAGCTGGGCGACGCGGCGTGCGCCGAAACCGTCCAGCCCCACGCGGGCCAGCAGCTCGTCGGCACGGCGTCGACGTGCGGCGGTGATGCGCCGTCCGGCGATGTGGTCGGTGACCAGCAGCTGTTCGCGCACGTCCAGGGCGTCCAGCAGGTTGGGGGACTGGAAGACCACGGAGGTGGTGCCGGTCGTGGACACCGTCCCGGAGTCCGGGGTGGTCAGCCCGGCGGCGACGGAGAGCAGCGTGGACTTGCCGGAGCCGGACTCGCCGACCACGGCGACGAGTTCGCCTGGGTGCACGTCGAGGCTCACGTGGTCCAGGGCGGTCACGGTGGACCCGCCGTCCGGGTAGGTCAGGCAGATGTCCTGCATGCGGAAGGTGTCGGTGATCGTTTCGGTGCTGCTGCTGGTGCTGGTTGTCATGCTGATGCTCCTAGTGCGAGGTGGGGGTCGACGGTGGACACCCGGCGCATGGCGACGAGGGCGCCGCCCATGCCGAGCACGAACACGCCGACGGGTGGGAGGAGGAAGGTCGCGGCCGACACGGCGAAGGGCACCGTCCCGGCGGCGAGGGCGCCGAGGACCCCGCCGAGTGCGGCGCCGCCGACCACGCCGACGGCGAGGATCACCGCGGCCTGCACCGCGGCATCGGCGACCACGTAGCCGGTGGACGCCCCGAGGGCGCGCAGCACGGCGATGTCGCGGGTGCGCTGGATCGTCCACACGCTGAGGAAGGCGACGACGACCAGCGCGGAGATGCCGTAGAGCAGCCCCTGGATGGCGAGCAGAGAGCCGCGTTCGGACTGGTAGGCGGGCAGTCCGGCGAAGGAGTCCTCCACGCCGACGGCGGTGGTGCCGGTGGCCTCGGCGACGGCGTCGAACCGGTCATCGTCCACTGCACCGCCCGGTCCGTCACCGCTGACCATCAGGACGGTGGGGGAGGACGGCCCGTCCGCCCCGGTCATCCGCGCCCAGGTGTCCATGTCGGCCCAGGCGACGGGCTGGTGGTTCAGGTGCACGGTGTCGGCCGTGCCGCCGAGCTCGTCGGGCAGCAGGACGCCGCGGGCGGGCACCTCGCCGCCGGGCACGGCCGTGCCGGACGGCAGCCCCATCAGCGTGACGGACGCCAGGGCGTCCTGCCCGTCGCCGGGGACCTGCAGGCGGGTGGAGGCCACACCCAAGGGCACCACCGAGGAGGCGCCGAGGGCGTCCTGCCAGGCCTTCTCGTCCTGTGGGGTGATGCTGGAGGAGGTGAACGACACCTCGCCGCCGAACACGAACCGGTCCGGGCCCAGGGCCTTGAGCGCGGAGGTGTTCTGGTCGGCCAGCCCTCCGGTCAGCCCGGTGAGCATGACCAGCAGCAGCGTGATCAGGGCGACGACCGAGGTGATCAACGAGAAGCGGCCCCGTGCCGCGGCGATGTCTCTGAGGCCCAGGTACATGGGTGTCCTCCTGTGGTTGTGGGGTGGAGTCGATGTGCTCATCGTCGCCGGGCGGCGGGGTGCGGGACATCGACCGGAGAACTGAACTTCGGATCAACCGATCGGTCGATGTCCCCGCCGTGGCGCCTCGCCTAGGCTCGGGACACGTGAACCCCCGAACCTCCCTGCCGCAGATCCTCGGCACCCTGCGTGTGACGCTTCACGTGGTCTTCGTCGCCCTGGCGTTGTTCGCGCTGGTGCGCGTGGTCGTCGACGTGGTCTCCGGCGCGCCGACGTTGCGCGGCTGTGCGGCGGTGGTGGTGATCCTGCTGCTCGTGGCGGTGTACGCGGCGGGCACGGTGACGGCGCTTCCGCGCTGGTGGTCACCGTGGTGGCTGGCGGTCCTGCTGGTGGCGTGGACGGCGGCGACGGCGCTGAGCCACCATGCGGTGTGGCTGCTGTTCCCGTTGGCGTTCCTGATCCTCGCCGTGCTCGACGGGCGCCCCGCAGGCCACCGCACGGTGCAGGTAACTGTGCAGGTGGCGGTGCTGACGGCGGCGTGGGCGGTCGGTGCGTTCGTGCCGATGCTGACCGGGCAGGGCGGGGGAGTGCCCGCCGCGGTCGGTCCGGGCATCGGCGTGCTGTTCGCCGCCGGCGCCTACCGCACCTACCGGTTGCTGGCGGCGGAGGCGGAGCGGCAGCTGGCCACGGTGCGGGAACTGCACGCCACCCGCGACCGTCTGCTGGCCACGGAGAAGAACGCCGGACGCCTGGAGGAGCGCGAGCGGATCTCCCGGGACATCCACGACACGCTCGCCCAGGGCTTCAATGCGGTGGTGCTGCTCTCGCGCGCGGCGTCGACGGCGGTGCGTCAGGACCGGACGCGGGACGCGCTCGGGCAGTTGTCGCTGATCGAGGACACCGCCGCCGACAACCTCGGGGAGGCGCGCAACCTGATCCGCGACCTCGCCGCCGGCGGGCGGGTACACGACACAGCCACGGTGCTGGGCCGCATCGTCGATGACGTCGTCGCACGTCAACGCGCCCTCGGCGATCTCCTCGACGTCGATCTCGTGGTGCCCGAGGAGTTCGGGTCGGCCGCGGGGCTGCCCTCTGCGGTGCAGGACGCGGTGGTGCACATCGTGCGCGAGTCGCTGACCAACGTGGTCCGTCACGCCGACGCCACGCGGGTGCGCGTCGAGCTGGGCCGCGCCGGTGACCGGCTCACCCTGAGCGTGCAGGACGACGGGTGCGGCTGGGCCGAGGCGCCGGATGCGCCGGAGTCTGAGGACGCGACGCGCCCACCGCAGGACGGTGGCTTCGGCCTGGTGGGTATGCGTCTCCGGGCCGCCGACCTGGGCGGTCGTCTCCAGGTGACCGCGGCGCCGGGGGAGGGCACCCGGGTGTGTGTCGACCTGCCCGCCGACCTGCCAGACGTGGAGGCGGGCCGGTGAGCGGAAACGTCACAGTGATGCTCGTCGACGACCACCCGGTGGTGCGCGCCGGGCTGCGCGCGATCCTGGACGCCTTCGATGACGTCCGTGTCATCGCCGAGGGGTCCGACGGTGCCGACGTCGCGCAGGTGGGTGAGCTCGACCCCGTCCCGGACGTCCTGGTCGTCGACATCCAGATGCCCGGGGTGGACGGTATCGAGGCCACCCGGCGCAACACCGCCGCCGGCGGCCCGCCGGTCCTGGTGCTCACCACCTATGACACCGGACACCACATCATGGACGCCTTGCAGGCCGGGGCGTTGGGCTACCTGCTCAAGGACGCCCCGGAGGAGGTCCTGCACCGGGCCGTCCTCGACACCGCCGCCGGACGCCGGACGCTTCCCCCGGAGATCGCCGCCCGTCTGGCCGAGCAGGTCAGCCGGACCACCACGTCCGGCGGGTCGGGGGAGGCGTTGTCGCAGCGGGAGCTGGAGATCCTGGCGGGGTTGGCGACGGGGGCGAGCAACCGGGAGCTGTCCTCGCGCTTCGTGATCTCATTGGCCACGGTGAAGACGCATCTGATACATATTTATCAGAAGTTGGGTGTCGAGAATCGGACCGCCGCGGTGGCCGAGGCCCGCTCACGGGGGCTTCTCGGGGGAGGATGAGGAGGTCAACTGTGATCTTCTTCACGAGGGCGGGGGTCGGTTGGTACTTGCCACTATGAGGGTCGTACAGTGTCTATGACACTGGAGGTGCCATGACTGTTAAATACGACGATCCCGCGGCAATCGAGCACGGGAAAATTTCCATCAAACCGCTGAGGGAGAAGCCGGGCTTCCCCTCCTGGGCGATGAAGCTGACGATGGCCGTGACTGGCATCATCTTCGGCCTCTTCGTCCTCGTCCACATGGTCGGAAACCTGAAGGTCTACACGGGTGCCGACCACTTCAACGAGTACGCCCACTTCCTGCGTGAGGTCGGCGAGCCGCTCATCCCGCGCGAGGGTCTCCTCTGGATCGCCCGCGTGGTCCTGCTGGTCGCCCTGGTCCTGCACGTGTGGTGTGCCTTCGCGCTGAAGAAGCGCTCGCGGGAGTCCCGCGGCGCCTTCAAGCGCACCGGCAAGGTCGGTGGCCTGAACACCTTCACCGCCAGCTCCATGCTGGGTACCGGTATGGTGCTGCTGCTGTTCATCATCTTCCACATCCTCGACCTGACCATCGGGGCGGAACCGGCGGCGTCGAACGTCTTCGAGCACGGTGAGGCCTACGCGAACCTGGTGGCCTCGTTCGAGCGTCCCGTCGTCGCGATCTTCTACATCCTGTGCATGCTCGTCCTCTTCCTGCACCTGAGCCACGGTATCTGGACCGCGTCCTCCGACCTGGGGATCACCGGCCACCGCACGCGTCAGGTCATGCTGTGGATCGCCTACCTGCTCCCCGCCGTCGTGATGATCGGCAACATCTCCATCCCGCTGATGGTGATGTTCGGCGTCGTGAGTTAGTCCGGGAACTAGGAAGAGAGAAGAGACTATGGGAACCAGTAAGCCCCACCCCCACAACCAGACCCCGGACTTCGACTACGACGAGGCCCTGCAGGCCTTCACCTCGCCGAAGTCCTCGGTCGACGGTGTGGCCGTCGGCAAGACCATCGGCGACAACGCGCCGCACGAGGTCGGCCAGCAGCAGCAGTGGCAGTTCGACAAGGAGCACTTCAAGCTCGTCTCGCCGCTGAACCGTGCGAAGTTCCGCATCCTGATCGTCGGCACCGGCCTGGCCGGTGGCGCCGCCGCAGCCGCCCTCGGTGAGCTCGGCTACGACGTGAAGGTGTTCACCTACCACGACAGCCCCCGCCGCGCGCACTCCATTGCCGCGCAGGGTGGCGTGAACTCCTCGCGGTCCAAGAAGCTGGACAACGACTCCACGTACAACCACACCAAGGACACCGTCAAGGGCGGTGACTACCGGTGCCGCGAGAACGACTGCTGGCGCCTGGCCATGGAGTCCGGCAAGGTCATCGACCACATGAACGCCATCGGTGCCCCGTTCTCCCGCGAGTACGGCGGAACCCTGGCCACCCGTTCCTTCGGTGGTGTGCAGGTGTCCCGCACCTACTACACCCGTGGACAGACCGGTCAGCAGCTGCAGCTGGCGACCACCGCCGCGCTGTACCGTCAGATCGGTGCCGGCAACGTGGAGATCTTCACCCACTCCGACGTCCAGGACATCATCGTCGACGACGGCGTGTGCAAGGGCATCGTGACCCGAAACATCATCACCGGCGAGCTGTCCACCCACACCGGGCACGCCACGGTGCTGGCCACCGGCGGTTACGGCAACGTGTACCACATGTCCACGCTGGCCAAGAACTCCAACGCCAGCGCGATCATGCGTGCCTACGACCAGGGCGCCTACATGGCGTCCCCGTCCTTCGTGCAGTTCCACCCGACCGGCCTGCCGGTCAACTCGGACTGGCAGTCGAAGACGATCCTGATGTCGGAGTCGCTGCGTAACGACGGCCGCATCTGGACCCCCACCACCAAGGGCGACGAGCGCCACCCCAACGACATCCCCGAGGACGAGCGCGACTACTTCCTCGAGCGCCGTTACCCCGCGTTCGGCAACCTGGTGCCCCGTGACATCGCCTCGCGTGCGAACGCGCAGCAGATCAACGGCGGTTACGGTGTGGGCCCGAAGAAGAACTCGGTGTACCTGGACCTCACCCACGCCATCAAGAAGCTGGGCGAGGACACCATCCGCGAGCGCTACTCCAACCTCATCCAGATGTACGAGGAGGCGATCGGTGACGACGCCTACAAGGAGCCGATGCGCATCGCCCCGACCTGCCACTACACCATGGGTGGCCTGTGGACGGACTTCCACGAGATGACCTCGATCCCGGGGCTGTTCTGCTCCGGTGAGTCGTCCTGGATGTACCACGGCGCGAACCGCCTGGGTGCGAACTCGCTGCTGTCGTCGTCGGTGGAGGGCTGGTTCACCCTGCCGTTCACCGTCCCGAACTACATCGCCCCGCTGCTGGGCCAGGACGTGCCGGACGCCGAGTCGGACGCAGCGAAGGACGCGCTCAAGCGCGCCGACGAGCGTATCGACAAGATCCTCAACATCCGTGGCTCCGACCCGCACGGCGCAGAGTACTACCACCGCCAGCTCGGTGAGATCCTCTACCGCTGCTGCGGCGTGGCCCGCACCGTCGAGGGCATGCAGTCCGGCATCGAGGAGATCCGCAAGGTCCGCGCCGACTTCTGGGAGAACGTCTTCGTCCCCGGTGGTCGCGACGAGATGAACCAGCAGTTGGAGAACGCCCTGCGTGTCGCCGACTACCTGGACCTCGGTGAGCTCATGTGCGTCGACGCCCTGGACCGTGACGAGTCCTGTGGCGCCCACTACCGCGAGGACCACCTCGACGAGGACGGCGAGGCCGAGCGTAACGATGACGAATGGTGCTTCGTCTCCGCCTGGGAGCCGGGCGAGAAGCCGGAGACCTTCGTGCGTCACGCGGAGCCCCTGTACTTCGACCGCATCCCGCTGATGACAAGGAACTACAAGTAATGAAACTGCATCTTGAGATCTGGCGTCAGGCGGACCACACCTCGGAGGGACACTTCGAGTCGGTGGAGGTCCCCGATGCCGAACAGGCAATGTCCATCCTGGAGTTGCTCGACCACGTGAACTCCAAGTACGTCGAGGCCGGCAAGGAGCCCTTCGCCTTCGCCTCCGACTGCCGTGAGGGTATCTGCGGCACCTGCGGTCTGCAGGTCAACGGTCGTCCCCACGGCCCCGACAAGAACAAGCCGGCCTGCCAGCAGCGGCTGAACAGCTTCACCGACGGTGACACCCTCAAGCTGGAGCCCCTGCGTTCCGCGGCGTACCCGGTGATCAAGGACATGGTCGTCGACCGGTCCGCCCTGGACCGCGTCATGGAGAAGGGCGGCTTCGTCTCGATGGCCGCCGGTACCGCACCGGACGCCGACAGCCTCCTGGTCAACCACGAGGACGCCGAGCTCGCCCTCGACCATGCCGCCTGCATCGGCTGCGGCGCCTGCGTGGCCGCCTGCCCGAACGGTGCCTCGCACCTGTTCACCGGCGCGAAGCTGGTGCACATGACGCTGTCCCCGCTGGGTCGCACCGAGCGTGGCCGTCGTGCCAAGAACATGGTCGACGAGGCCGAGGGAACCTTCGGCCCGTGCTCGCTCTACGGCGAGTGCGCCGACGTGTGCCCGGCGGGTATCCCGCTGACCGCCGTCGCAGCGATCACCAAGGAGCGTGCCCGCGCCGCCATCCGCGGCAAGGCCGACTAGCACCCCGGGGGATTCCCCCCGGGCATCGGGAGTAGGCACCCGCCGACACCCGTGCGCTAGAATCATCACGTCACCCGGGCAGAAAAGGGCGCCGGGCACACCGAAAGACGAAAGAGGATGACGATGTCCGCAGATCTCGACACCAAGGGCAAGTTCTCGGCCTCGCCGGACTACCTCGACGGCTACGTGCCGTCCAGCTGGGATGCACCGCACTCCTCGCTGCAGCGTGCCACGACCTGGCTGTCCATGGCACTGCTGATGCTGGCTGTCTCCCTGATGGGCGTCGGCATCTTCGGTTTCGCCGCGGCCAGCGTGGACGCGCAGGAGAACGGCGTGACCATCGGCATCGTCGGCTGGGCCGTCGGTTTCGTCCTGCTCATCGCCTCCTTCATCGGCATCCACATCGGCCGTACCGGTACCCGCAACTACCGCAAGGAGACCGGCCGCGTCTTCTGACGCACCAGCCTCCTCCCGCACCTCCAGCGGGCCTCCGACCCCCGTTTTCCGCCAGCTGCCAGACAGCGCCGGCGGGACGGGGGTCGAGCCATGTCCGTCACGGGTGGAATAATGGGGCGGGTGACGACACCTGAGAACACCAGCACCGCCGACGGACGACTCGCCGTCCCCGGCCCGTCCCCCGAGTCCGAGGCCGAACGGCGCCGCGACCTGCGACGGCACAAGGCCTTCGCCACCAGCCTGCTGGTTATCGCCACGCTGATCTACCTCGTGTGCCGCTGGCTGGAGGCGACCGGACGCGACGGCGGCTGGACCGGCTACGTCCGCGCCGCCAGCGAGGCCGGCATGGTCGGCGCCCTGGCGGACTGGTTCGCCGTGACCGCCCTGTTCCGCCACCCGCTGGGCATCCCGATCCCGCACACCGCGATCATCAAACGCAAGAAGGACCAGGTCGGCCACGCCCTGAGCTCCTTCGTGGGCGAGAACTTCCTCAATGCCGCGCTGATCACCGAGAAACTCGGACAGGCGCGCATCCCCGAGCGGGCGGCGGACTGGGTGCTGGACGGGGGAGGTGCCGAACGTACCGGTGCCGAGGCATGCCGCCTCGTGGACCTGGTGGTCAACGGGGTGGACCCGGCGGAGGCCGAACAGCTGATCCGCACCCTGGTGATCGACAAGGTCTCCGAACCGACCTGGGGCCCGCCGCTGGGCCGTGGGCTTGAACAGCTCATCAGCGAGGGACGCACCGAACCCGTCGTTGACGCGGTGGTGGTGTGGCTGGACGACAAGGCCCGCGACAGCGAGGACCTCATCGTCCGTCTGCTGGACGAGAGGACACCGAGCTGGGCGCCCCGGTTCGTCCGCGACCTCGTCGGTGACCGGGTGTACCGCGAGGTCGTGCAGTTCACCGGCGACGTGCGCGAGAACCCCGAGCACGAGGCCCGCCACGCCATCCGCCGGTTCATCGGCCAGCTCGCCCAGGACCTGCAGCACGACCCGGCGATGATCACCCGGGTGGAGAACCTCAAGGGCGACATCATGAACTCGCCGACCGTGCAGGCCCTGCCGGGCACCCTGTGGGAGTCGGTGCGCTCCACCCTGACGACCATGGCCCGCGACGAGGACTCGCTGCTACGCACGAAGATCGTCACCTGGGTCACCGACTTCGCCACCCGGGTGCGCACCGAGCAGGAGCTGCGGGACTCCCTGGAGACGCGCATCGTGCGCGCGGCGTCCTACCTGGCGGAGAACTACGCCGGCGAGGTCACCGGCATCATCGGCGAGACCGTGGAACGCTGGGACGCCGACGAGGCCAGTGACCGTATCGAGCTGATGGTGGGCAAGGATCTCCAGTTCATCCGGGTCAACGGCACCGTGGTGGGGTCCCTGGCGGGTCTGACGATCTACACGGTCTCCGAGCTGCTGTTCACGGTCATGTGAGGTCGGATAGACTCGGTAGCCATGATTGAACTTGTGAACATGGCGTTCAAGGGCCTGGCCTATCTCCAGGTCGGCTTCCTGGTCCTCGTGGTCGTCGGGGCGGTCTGGGGTGCGATCCAGGTCGCCATGACCCGGGACGACGCCTTCACCGTGATCGACCGGTCGAAGCAGAACTGGCTCCTGCTGCTCGGCGGGACCGCCGTGGGCGTGCTGGTGCTCGGGCCGTTCATCAGCTTCATCTGGATCGCTGGCGCGGTGATCGTGGGCATCTACTGGCAGGACATCCGCCCGTCGATCCGCGACGTGCTCGGTAACGCACAGTGACCGACGGTTTCGACCCCTCCCACGTCGCCCCCTCCCGGGTCGAGCTGGTGATGCTCGACCCCGCGTCCACCCGGCAGGACGCCGCCCGGGTCACCGGGCAGGCCACGGCCCACGGCTGTGCGGCCGTGTGCCTGCCGCCGACGTTGTTCCCGCTGCGCGACGTCCCGGAGGACCTGCGCCTGGTCGCCGTCGCCGGGTACCCCAGCGGCAAACACCACCCGTTGGTCAAGGGCAGTGAAGCGCACATGTCGATCGTCAACGGCGCCCACGAGGTCCACGCCGTCGTGGACGCCGCGAACGTGGTCGCCGCAGACGTGAACGCACTGATCAGCGAGATCGTCACCCTGCGTGAGGCCGTGCCGTACCCGGCCACGCTCCAGGTCGCGGTGGGGGGACCGGACACCGACCTGGCCCTGGGCGACGACAGGATCCTGGCCTTCTGCCGCGCCGCAGCCACCGCCGGGGCGGACATGGTCGCTGTGCCCCGCGGATGGACGGCCGCGGCGGCACAGGGTGCTGTGCCCGTGAAGGCCACCGGCGTGCGCACCGCCGCCGACGCGGCCCGCGCGCTGGGCGCCGGAGCCCGACGGGTCGCCGTGGCGTCCGACGCGCTCGGTGACGTGCTCGGGGAGACCCCTCAGGCGTAGTTCGCCGCCACCTGCTCCGGGAAGTTGCGCTCCACGGGCTTGCGGCGAAGCTTCAACGACGGGGTGAGTTCGGCGTCCTCCACGGTGAGGTCACGCGGCAGGATCTGGAAGCGTTTGACCTGCTCCCACCTGTTCAACGAGGAATTCAGCTCGTCCACGTAGTCCTGCACCATCTCGTGGGTGCGGGGGTCGGCGGCGACCTGCGCGTAGACGCCGGGTACCCCCTCGCGCTGTGCCCAGGCCAGCAGCGGGTCCTCGTCCAACGCCACCAGGGCACTCACGTAGGGGCGTCCCTCGCCGATGACCACGAGGTTCGACGCCACGGGGCACAGCCCCTTGAACGTGGCCTCCATCAACGCCGGTGCGGCGTATTTGCCGTTGGAGGTCTTGAACAGCTCCTTCTTGCGGTCGGTGATGCGGATGTAGCCGTCGGCGTCGAGGTCACCGATGTCGCCGGTGTGCATCCACCCGTCGTCGTCGAGCGCCTCGGCGGTGGCCTCCGGGTTGTTGTGGTAGCCGTCCATCACCCCGGCGCAGCGGAAGAGGATCTCGCCGTCGTCGGCGATGCACAGCTCCACGCCGTCCAGCGGACGCCCGATGCGTCCGGTGCGGTAGGCCTCCGGCATGCCCAGGCAGGAGCCGCCGCCGGACTCGGTCATGCCGTAGGCCTCGAGGATCATCATCCCGGTCGCCCCGAACCACCGGGAGATGTCGGTGTTCAGCGCGGCGGACCCGGAGATGAAGTAGCGGACGCGTCCGCCGAAGCGTTCGCGGATGGTGGAGAACACCAGACGGTCGGCGATCCTGGCCTGGATCCGGTCGAGGCGGGAGGCGGTCGTGGAACCGTCGCCGTGGTCGGCCTCGAAGACCTTCGAGCCCACACGGCTGGCCCAGTGGAAGAGGCGCTCCCTGATGCGCAGCGGGCCCGGGTCGTCGGCCATCATGGTGGCGATGCCGTTGTAGGCCTTCTCGAAAATGCGCGGTGCCGAGCCCATGAACGTGGGCTGCACCACGGGGAGGTTCTGCACGATCCGGTCGACGCGGCCGTCGATGGCCGACTCGAACCCGATGTAGAGCGGCATGGTGAGCAGCAGCTTGCCCATCACGTGCGACAGCGGCAACCACAGGAACTGCTTGTCGTCGATGGTGAGGTTCGTGCCCGGGGAGGTGCGTTCCAGTGTGCCCGCCATCGCCAGGACCTCGAAGACCAGCACCCGGTGCGGCAGCAGCACGCCCTTGGGGCGGCCGGTGGTCCCGGAGGTGTAGATCAGGGTGGCGAGGTTGTGGAGGTCGGTGGAGTCGATGCGCCCGTCGATCTCGCCGGGATCGGTGACGAGCCGGTCACGGCCGCGGGTGCGCAGGTCGTCCATGGTGATCACCCAGGATTCGTCGCCGGACAGCTCGCCGGACAGCTCGCCGGACAGATCCCCGGGCAGATTCCCGGGCACCTCGCCCTCCAGCAGGACCACCGTGCGTATCTTCGGCAGGCGGTCGCGCAGGCCCGTGAGTTTGGCGAGCTGTTCGGCGTCCTCCACGAAGACGATCTCGCTGTCGGAGTCGTCGAGGATGAAGCAGACGTCGTCGGCCAGGGTGGTGGGGTAGACGGTGACGGTCGCGGCGGCGGCGTAGACGATGCCGTAGTCGGCGAGCGCCCACTCGTAGCGGGTGGTGCAGGCGATCGCGACGCGGTCCTCGGGCTGCACGCCCAGGGAGATCAGTCCGGCGGCCACCTCGACCGCCTGTCGGCCGACCTCGCCCCAGGTCAGGGTCACCCACTTGTCTGGGTCGGTCGTATCAGGATTGGCGGGGTCGGGGAATGAGAAGGCGCGACGCTCGGGCGTCGCGGCGACGCGGTCGCGCAGCAGGTGGCCGGTGGAACGGATCGCGGGGTCGAAGGTGGTGAGGTCGGTGGTGGTCACGGTCGGACTCCTTCACGTGGTGGGGTAGAGGGCGGTGATGTCGGCGGCGAAGTGCTCCATCACGGGGCGGCGTCGCAGCTTCAGTGACGGGGTGAGCTCCTGGTCGTCCACCGAGAGCTCGCGGTCCAGGATCCGGAAGCGCTTGACCTGCTCCCAGGGGTTGAGGGTGGTGTTGAGTTCGTCGACGTAGTCCTGCACCATCGCGTGGGTCCGCGGGTCGGCGGTGACGCCCGCGTAGTCGCCCGGCACGCCGGTGCGCTGCGCCCAGGCGGCGAGTGCGGCCTCGTCCAGGGCGATCAGGGCGGTCACGTAGGGACGGGACTCGCCGACGACCACGATCTGCGAGGCCACCGGGCACAGGCCCTTGAACCGGGCCTCCGTGGGGGCCGGGGCTACGTACTTGCCGTTGGACGTCTTGAACAGCTCCTTCTTGCGGTCGGTGACCTGCAGCCGGCCGTGTGGGTCGAGGGTGCCGATGTCCCCGGTGTGCAGCCAGCCGTCGTCGGTGAGTGTCTCGGCGGTCTGCGTCGGGTTGTCGTGGTAACCGGCCATGACCCCGGGGCCGCGCACCAGGATCTCGCCGTCGTCGGCGATGTCCACCTCGAAGCCGTCCAATGCGGCGCCGACGGTGCCGGGCCGGTTGGTGTGCGGCAGACCGAGGGTGGCCACGTTGGTCTCGGTCATCCCGTAGCCCTCCAGGATCGGCAGTCCGGCGGCACCGAACCAGCGGGCGACGTCGGAGTTCAGCGCCGCCGAGCCGGAGATGAAGTAGCGGATTCGCCCGCCGAACCGGGCCCGGACCTTGGCGAAGACCAGGCGGTCGGCGAGCCGGGCCTGAAGCCGCTGCCACCGTGTGGTCGAGGCGGCGTTCCCGTCCCCGGCCCCGTCCCCGCCGGCGGCGTGGACCTCGACCGCCACCCGGGACGCCCACTGGAACAGCCGCTCCCTGACCCGCCACGGTCCGGGGGCCTCCGCGGTCATCGTGGTGATGCCGGTGTAGGCCTTCTCGAAGATCCTCGGCACGGAGGCCATGAACGTCGGACGGCTCGCCCCGATGTTGTCCACGGTGCGGTCGATGCGCCCGTCCACCGTGGTCTCGAAGCCGATGTGCACCGGCAGCAGGATCATCAGCTTGCCCATGACGTGGGCCAGGGGAAGCCAGAGGAACTGCTTGTCGTCGATGCCCGGCAGCGTGTCCCCGCTGTTCACGGTCCTGTCGATGCTGCGGACCTGCCCCGTCCACACCCGGTGGGGCAGGAGCACGCCCTTGGGTGTGCCGGTGGTGCCGGAGGTGTAGATCAGCGTGGCCAGGTCGTCCGGGCCGGTGGCGTCGGTACGTGCGGCGACGGCGTCAGGGTGCTCCCGCAGGTGCCCGCGCCCGCGGCGGGCGAGTTCGTCGAGCGTCACCACCCAGTCGTCGGGACGGTCCGGGATGTCGTTGTCGAAGACGACCACGGTGTGGACGTCCGGCAGCTCGTCGCGCAGGGCGGTGAGCTTGGCCAGTTGGCAGGCGTCCTCGGCGAAGACGACGCAGCTCCCGGAGTCGCCGATGATGTGCCGGACGTCGCGGGCCACGGTGGTGGGGTAGACCGCCACCGTGGCCGCGCCGGCGCACATCGTGGCGTAGGTTGCCACCACCCAGTCGTAGCGGGTGGTGCTGGCGATGGCGACGCGGTCGCCGGCATCGACGCCCAGGGTGATGAGCCCGGCGGCGAGTTCGTCGGTGTGCCGGCCGACCTGCGACCAGGTCACGGAGGTCCAGCCGAGGTCGGTGCCGGTGGCACCGGTGGTGGTGGTCGTAGGGTGGGTGAAGGCGCGGCGGTGCGGGGTGTCGGCGATTCGTCGGCGCAGCATGCGTCCGACGGTGTCGTCCTCCGTGCTCGTGGTCATGGGTGGTCCTCCGGTAGACCTATTGTTGTGAAACCTAAGTACGTCGGGACGGACGTGTCCCGTGGTGCCGGTGCGACGGGAAGGGGAGGAGCGTCAGTCGTTGCGCTTGATGTCGGCGAGGATCGCCGACCAGGTCTCCAGTGCGCTGCGCTGGTGCGAGCGGGTGTCCACCAGCACCGAGCCGAGCCCCAGTCCGCGGGCCACGTCCAGGGTCAGTCCCAGCAGACGCCGGGTGCGCTGGTCGGACAGGTCGGCGTTCAGGGCCAGGCCGGTGAGCTGGTAGACCTCACGGCCGTAGCGCGCCTCCGCGGGGATGATGAGTTCCCGCAGGCTGGCATCCGTGCTCGCCGCTGCCCAGATGTGCAGGGCGGCGTGGAACGGGCGGTTGCTGAAGAACCCGAAGACCAGCTCCAGGACCTCCGTGACGGGGGCGCCGTTGCTGCCGGTCGACAGGTCGGCGACGCTGCGACGCAACTGCTGGGTGCGCTCGGAGAAGAACTCCTCGAGTGCGGCCTCGACGAGGGAGTCGCGGGTGGGGAAGTGGTGCTGTGCGGCACCACGGGAGACCCCGGCCCGGGCGGCGACGGCGCTCACCGTCGTCGCGGGGAAACCGTCGTCCGACAGGGTGTCCAGCGCAGCCTCGAGCAGGCGACGTCGCGTCACCCTGCTGCGCTCCTGCTGGGCCACCCTGCTCGGCACCGGTCTCCCACTCTCCTCGGTCATTGGTCAGTCACTCTAACACCGTCGTCACGGCGGGCGGACCTCACGCGGCCCAGTTCGGCGGGCGCTTCTGCAGGAACGCGGTGATCCCCTCGAGCGCCTCCGGCGTGGCGAAGAGCTCGGCGGACTTCTCCGCCAGCGCCGCGGCACCGGTGTCGAAACCGTCGACGACATCCCGGTTGATGATCGCCTTGGTCTCCCCCAGCCCCTGCGGCGAGCAGCGCACCAGGTTCTCCGCGGTGTCGCGGGCCTGCTGGTGCGGGTCGTCGACCACCGCGGTGATGAATCCGTGGTGTTCGGCGGTCTCGGCGTCGAAGCGCTCCCCGGTGAGCAGGTAGCGCGACGCGGCGCGGGACGCCAGGCGGGGCAGGACGGTCAGGGCGATCATCGCCGGCGCGACGCCGATGCGCGTCTCGGTCGTCGCGAAGGACGACCCGGGCGAGGCGAACACCATGTCGCAGGCGGCGGCCAGGCCCACGCCACCGGCCCGGACGTTGCCGTCCACCACCGCGGTGACCGGCTTCGGCAACTCCACGATGGTGCGCAGCAGCGCGATGAAGTTGGCGGTGACCTGCTCCGGCGGGGTGTCGCCGACGGCGGCGAGGTCCGCGCCGGAGCAGAACGTGGTCCCGGTGTGGTCCAGGATCACGCTGCGCACCGCGTCGTCCCGCGCCGCGGCCCCCAGTGCCTCGGCGAGGTCGCTGATGAGCTGCGGTGACAGTGCGTTACGACGGTCCGGCGCGTCGATGGTGATGCGCGCGGTGTTGTTCTCCGTGCTGGTGGTGATGGCCATGGTCGGCCTCCTTTCGGGGTGGACGTGGGGCGGTCAGTAGCTCTTCGGCAGGCCCATGACGGTCTGCGCGACGTAGTTCAGCAGCATCTCGCGGCTGACCGGTGCGATGCGCGGCAGGCGGGAGGCGGCGTACATGCGGGCCAGGCCGTACTCCGAGGTGAGGCCGTTGCCGCCGAGGGTCTGCACGGCCTGGTCGATGGAGCGCGCGGAGACCTCGCCGGCGGCGTACTTGGCCATGTTCGCCGCGGTGGCCGCACCGTCGAGGTCGCCCTGGTCGAAGCGGGCGGCGGCGTTGCGGCACATCAGGCGTGCCTGCTCCAGCTCGATGCGGCACTGGGCCAGCGGGTGGGACAGACCCTGGTGGGCACCGATGGGGGTCTTCCAGATGACGCGCTCGTTGGCGTACTTCACGGCGGTGTCCAGGGCGTAGCGGGCCATGCCGGTGGCCATCGCGGTGGCGATGATGCGCTCCGGGTTCAGGCCGACGAAGAGCTGGAAGATGCCGGCGTCGCTGTCGCCGACGAGGTCCTCGTCCTTGAGTCGGACGTCGTCCATGAACAGGGTGTACTGCGACTCCGGCAGCATCACCTCGGTGGGGATGTGGGACTTGGAGAAGCCCTCGGCGTCGGTGGGCACCATGAACAGGGCGGGCTTGAGCTTGCCGGTGCGCTCGTCGTGGGCGCGGGCGACGATGAGCACGGCGTCGGCCTGGTCCACACCGGAGATGAAGGTCTTCGACCCGTTGAGCACCCACTCGTCACCGTCCTTCTTGGCGGTGGTGGTGATGTTGTGGCTGTTGGTGCCGGCGTCGGCCTCGGTGATGCCGAAGGCGCTGATGAACTCGCCGGAGGCGATGCCCGGCAGCCACCGCTGCTTCTGGTCGGGGGTGCCGAAGGCGGCGATGATCGACCCGCAGATCGCGGGGGAGACGACGAGCATCAGCAGTCCGCAGCCCTCGGAGGAGAGCTCCTCCTGGACGATGGACAGCTCGAGCAGGCCGGCTCCGCCGCCGCCGAACTCCTCCGGCAGGCTGACTCCGACGAAGCCGAGCTCGCCGGCCTCCTTCCACAGTTCGGTGGGGTACTCGTCGGCGTCGGCCTTCTTGACCATGTACTCGTAGCCGTACTTCTTGGCGAGGGCGCGCACGGTCTTGCGCAGCTCCTCCTGCTCGGGGGTGTCGTTGAGGGGCATGCTGACCTGGGGCTGTGACATGGGTTTTCTCCTTGGAAAGTGGTGGTTAGTCGTCTGATTCGGGGGTGTCGATGACCGCCAGCAGGGTGCCGGTCTCGATGTGGTCGCCGGCGGCCGCGGCGAGTTCGGCCACGGTGCCGTCGGAGGTGGCCGAGATGGTGTGCTCCATCTTCATGGCCTCGATCGTCATGAGTTTCTGGCCGGTGGTGACCGTGTCCCCCACGGCGACGGACACGCTGGTGACCGTCCCGGGCATGGGGGCGACCAGCGCGCCCTCGGCGACGATGTCGGCCGGGTCGTCGTAGCGGGGCCGCTCGGTGAGGGTGACCGGGCCCAGGGCGGAGTCCACGCCGACACCGCCACCGGGGTAGCGGTGCACGGTGAGGGTGCGGCGGATGCCGTCCACCTCGACGACGACGGTCGCGGGGGTGCCCGTGTCGCGGGTGACGCCGTCGCCCGGGGTGACCTCCACCAGCCGGACGTCCGGCTCGCCGCCGAGCGTGACGGTCTCTGCGCCGGTGGAGCGCGAGGACCGCACGATCTCGACCTGCACCGCGTCGTCGTCCTGGCCACCGTCCTCGTTCTGCGCCTGGTCGCTGAGGAAGCGGTGGGTGGTGCGGGCGTCACCGAAGAGGCGGAAACCACTGCGCACGTGCCTGGTGGGGCGCGTGGCGGCGGTGGCCGCCTCGGCGACGACGGCGGCGGCGAAGGCGGAGACCGCCACCGCCGCGCCGTCGGCGAGCGTGATGGCCGAGACCTCGGGGTGGGTCTTCTCCAGGAAGGCGGTGTTGATGTCGCCGGCGCGGAAGTCCGCGTCGTCCAGGATGGAGACCAGCTGGTCACGGTTGGTGCCCAGGCCGTGGATGCGCGCGCGGCGCAACGTGCCGCTGAGCCGTCCCACCGCCTCGGCACGCGTCGGTGCCCAGGAGATGACCTTGGCGAGCATGGCGTCGTAGTTCACGCCGACCACGGCAGGACACCCCGGGCGGGCCTCCGGGCCGGCGTCGAGCCGGATGCCGGGCACGTGCGGCCCGGCGAAGGACGAGACCACGTCGTCGAAGTCGAAGCGCAGGACCTCACCGGACATCGGCCGGTAGTCGTGGCGGGGATCCTCGGCGTAGACGCGGGCCTCCACGGCCCAACCGTTCAGCTCCGGCGGGTTCTCCGCCGGCAGGGGCAGTCCGGCGGCGACGTCGAACTGCAGGCCCACCAGGTCCAGTCCGGTGGTGGCCTCGGTGACGGGGTGCTCGACCTGCAGGCGGGTGTTGACCTCCAGGAAGAAGAACTCGCCCTTGTCGTTGGCCAGGAACTCCACGGTGCCCGCACCGCTGTAGTCGATGGCGTGGGCGGCGGCGCGGGCCGCCTCGAACAGCCGCTCGCGCATCCCGTCGACCCGCTCGACCAGCGGTGACGGCGCCTCCTCGATGACCTTCTGGTGACGGCGCTGGATCGAGCACTCGCGCTCGCCCACCGCCCACACGCCACCGTGGTTGTCGGCCATGAGCTGGACCTCGATGTGGCGGCCGGACTCGATGTAGCGCTCGATGAACACCGTGCCGTCGCCGAAGGCGCTCTCGGCCTCGCGGACGGCGGCGGCGGTCTCGGACTCCAGCTCGTCCATGGTGCGCACCACGCGCATACCGCGGCCACCACCACCGGCGGAGGCCTTGACCAGCACCGGGAGCATGTCCTCGGTGATCTCGGAGGTCTCCAGGTTGGTGAGCACTGGCACGCCGGCGGCCTCCATGAGCTTCTTGGCCTCGGTCTTGGAACCCATCGCGTCGATGGCGGCGGGGGAGGGGCCGATCCAGGTCAGCCCGGCGTCGATGACGGCGCGGGCGAAGCCGGCGTTCTCCGACAGGAAACCGTAACCGGGGTGGACGGCGTCGGCGCCGGTGCGCTTCGCGGCGTCCAGCACGGCCTCGGCGTTGAGGTAGGTCTCCGCCGGGGCGTTGCCGGGCAGCCGGACGGCGGCGTCGGCCTCCAGGGCGAAGGCTTCGTTGGCGTCGGCGTCGGAGTAGACGGCGACGGTGGACAGGCCGCGGTTGCGTGCGGTGGTGAACACCCGTCGGGCGATCTCGCCGCGGTTGGCGACGAGGATGGTCGTCGGTGCAGAGTGTGTCATTTCTTCCTTCATCTGGTTGTCGCCCGTCACATCCGGAAGACGCCGAAGCCGTCGGCGCCCTCCACCGGTCCGGAGTGGATGGCGGACAGTGCCGTACCCACCACGGCACGGGTGTCGCGGGGGTCGATGACACCGTCGTCGTAGAGCATCCCGGACATCTTCAGCGGGGCGGACTCGGCGTCGGCCTGGGTCTTGAGCATGTCGTAGAGCTGCTTCTCGGCGTCCTCGGAGTAGTCCAGGCCACGGCCACGGGCCGACTGGGCGCTGATGCTGCTGATCACGGAGGCGAGCTGCTCGGAACCCATCACCGCCGAGCGGGCCGACGGCCAGGCGAACACGAAGCGCGGGTCGAAGGCGCGTCCGCACATCCCGTAGTGGCCGGCGCCGTAGCTGGCCGCGGTGATCAGGGAGATGTGCGGGACCGTGGAGTTGGACACCGCGTTGATCATCATCGCGCCGTGCTTGATGATGCCCTGCTGCTCGTACTCCTTGCCGACCATGTAGCCGGTGGTGTTGTGCATGAAGATCAGCGGGGTGTCGGTCTGGTTCGCCAGCTGGATGAACTGGGTGGCCTTCTGCGCCTCCTCGCTGAACAGCACGCCGCGGGAGTTGGCGAGGATGCCCACCGGGTAGCCGTGGACCTGCGCCCAGCCGGTGACCAGACCGGAGCCGTAGCGGGGCTTGAACTCGTCGAACTCGCTGGCGTCGACGAAGCGTCCGATGATCTCGTAGGGGTCGTAGGGGACCTTGAGCCCGTCGGGGACGATGCTGAGCAGGTCCTCCTCGTCGAGCACCGGGGCGGCGACGTCTGTCGACGGGGTCTGGCCCTTGCGGCGCCAGTTCAGGCGCCGGACGATGGAGCGTCCGATGCGTGCGGCGTCCAGCTCGTCGACGGCGAGGTAGTCGCCGAGACCGGAGACGTCGGTGTGCATCTGCGCACCACCGAGGCTCTCGTCGTCGGTGACCTCACCGGTGGCCGCCTTCACCAGCGGCGGGCCGGCGAGGAAGACCTTGGAACGCTCCTTGATCATCACCACGTGGTCGGACATGCCGGGGATGTAGGCACCGCCGGCGGTGCAGTTGCCGTACACGATGGCGATGGTGGGGATGCCCTCCTTCGACAGCTGGGTGATGTCGCGGAACATGGCGCCGCCGGGGACGAACACCTCCTTCTGGCTGCGCAGGTCCGCACCGCCGGACTCCACCAGCGTGAGCACGGGCAGACGGTTCTTGCGGGCGATCTCCTGCAGACGGTTGCACTTGCGCAGCGTCCACTCGTTGGAGGCGCCGCCCTTGACCGTGGGGTCGTTGGCCACGATGAGGCAGTCCACGCCCTCGACGGTGCCGATGCCGCCGACGACCGAACCACCGACGGCGAAGTCGGTGCCGAAGCCCGCCATGGTGCACAGCTCGAGGAAGGGCGACCCCTGGTCGAGCAGGGAGTCGATGCGCTCGCGCGGGGTCATCTTGTCTCGGCTACGGAGCCTCTCCAGGGACTTCTCGCCGCCGCCGGAGAAGGCAGACTCGTAGGCCTCCCGGATCTCGCCGAGCTTGTCTTCCATGGACTGCCGGTTGGCCTGGTACTCCTCGGAGCCCGGGACCACCGCTGTCGATGCGGTCATGATGCGTCCTCACTGTCGTTGCTGGTGTTGAGCAGGGAGACGGGCACGTCGACGTGGCGCGAACGCAGCCATTCGCCGAGCCCCTTGCCCTGCGGGTCGAAGCGGGCACCGTGGGCCACGCCCTGGCCGAGGATGTCCTGGACCACCACGTTCACCGCGTTGAGGTGCGGCAGGGCGAAGACCTCCACGTCGAGTTCCGCGGTCTCCGGCAGCAGCCGCCGGACCGACTCGGGGGTGACGGTCTCGACGAGCCACGGGTAGGCGGCGTCGTCGCGGGTCCACAGTCCGATGTTGGCGCTGCCGCCCTTGTCGCCGCTGCGCGCGTCGGCGAGCAGGCCGATCGGTGCGCGCCGGGTCTCTCCGGACGCATCCGGGCCCGGGACGGGCTCGTCGGTGTAGGACGACCCGAGCTCGGCGGTCACCTGCGGCGGTGCGACGGTCACGGTGGAGCCGTCGGCGAGGTTGGCGGTGTGCACCGGTACGTCGTTGTCGACGTAGGCGGGCGAGAAGGTGCCGTACATACCGGGCTTCGGCGGAACCCCGTCGAAGAAGGTGCCCGGCGGGGACGCCAGGGCGGTGCCGACCACGCCGCGGCCCCACTCGGCGATGAGGTCCTGGTTGGGGTCCCACACCACGCACACCAGACGGGCGGACGCCGCGGCCTGGGTGTCCGCGTCCGGGTGGTCGGTACGCTCCAGGCGGTACTCCACGGTGCGCGGGCGCGGCTCGAGGGTGTCGAGCTGGCGGGTGAACAGGTCCGCCTTGTCCTCCACGTCGAGCCCGGAGAACAGGACCTGGACCTCGTTGCGGAACCCGCCAAGCTTGTTCACGCTGACCTTGGTGGTGGGCGGGGGAGCCTCACCGGTGGCGCCGCTGATGCGTACCCGGTCGTCGCCGAGGTCCTCCACACGGAGGTGGTCGAGACGCAGGACGGCGTCCGGCCCGGCGTAGCGGGCACCGGTGACCTCGTAGAGCAGCTGGGCGGTCACGGTGCCGGCGGTGACCGCACCACCGGTGCCCTCGTGCTTGGTGATCACCGAGGAGCCGTCGGCGTGGACCTCGGCGAGGGGGAAGCCGGGCATCACGGGGCGGCCGTCGAGGACGCCGCGGTTGAAGCCGGAGTAGTTGCCGCCGGTGGCCTGGGTGCCGCACTCGATGACGTGCCCGGCGGCCATGGCGCCGGCGATCTGGTCGTGGTCGCCGGGGCCCCAGCCGAAGTGGTGGGCGGCGGGGCCCACGACCACCGAGGCGTCGGTGACGCGTCCGGTGACCACGATGTCGGCGCCGGCGGCGAGGCACTCGACGATGCCGAACGCCCCGAGGTAGGCGTTCGCGCACAGGGCGTCAGGAACAGTCGGTCGTAATGGTTCCCGGACGTCGTCGCCGTCGACGTAGGCGACGGTGAGGTCCAGTCCACGCTCCTCGACCTTCTTGCGCAGTGCGTCCGCCAGGCCGGACGGGTTGAGTCCGCCGGCGTTGGTCACGACCTTCACGCCGCGCTCGGCGATGCTGTCCAGGCAGGAGTCCAGGTGGTCGATGAACCGCCTGGCGTAGCCGAGGGTGGGGTCCTTCATCATCCCCTTGGCGAGGATGAGCATGGTGAGTTCTGCGAGGTAGTCGCCGGTGAGGTAGTCGATCTCACCGCCGTCGAGCATCTCTTTCATCGCGCTGTCGCGGTCACCGTAGAAGCCGGAGAAGTTGGCGATTCTCACGGGTGGGGTGTCACTCACGGAAAGCCTCCGAGTGTTGTCTGTGCAGTGGAATGCTTCCGACGGCTAATACTGTGGTTCGCCTACGGAAATCATGCTGCCAGTTGTAGCACCCGGAAACAATCACGCGTGACCGATTGGAACATTCGTGTCATGTGCGCTACATCACACCCCCATGTGGGGGAGGGGGACGTCGATCCTGCCGCGGCGCACCCTCCCCGACGCAGAGAGCAACCCCACGGGTCGGTCGCACCAACCTGTGGGGTTGCTCTCTCGGGATGCCCGCGCGGGGCGGGGAGGTCGGGGAGGGGTCAGCCCTCCTGGGTGGTCTGCCCCGAGTCCTGCCCCGAGTCCTCCGAGAAGCTGGAGGTGGACGAGGAGACGTCGTCGAGGCTCACGTCGGTGCCGTGCAGCTGGACCTTCAGGCCGTCCTCGGTGATCGTCGCGTCCTGGATCTGCAGGCCCTCCACGTCGTTGACGGTCTCCTGCAGGGAGTCGGTCAGTGACTGCACCATCGACTCCGGCAGGTCCATGCCCAGGATCTGGAGGTTCTGCACCTCGAAGTTCAGTGCGCCGTCCTCGACGACCGGGGTCATGCTCAGCGTCGCCAGGCCGCCGGTGATCTCCAGGTCCATGGTGTTGTCGGCGGTGTTCATCTGCACACCGGTGACCTCGATGAGGCCCTCGAGCAGGCCG
The DNA here is from genome assembly GCF_052379185.1 of Corynebacterium sp. AOP12-C2-36. Classification (NCBI taxonomy): domain Bacteria; kingdom Bacillati; phylum Actinomycetota; class Actinomycetes; order Mycobacteriales; family Corynebacteriaceae; genus Corynebacterium; species Corynebacterium sp. AOP12-C2-36. The sequence goes on from NZ_JBQSYJ010000002.1 coordinate 284,441, forward strand.
CCGGCGCCCTCGGCGTCGTCACCGGAACCCTCCGCCTGCGACTTCTGGATCTCCGAGAGGAGCAGGTCCGGCGGCAGGGTGGTGTCCACGGTGATCTCACCGGCGGTGGGGTTGTCGGTTTCGGTGGACATGTCCTTGGCGTTGATCGTCATCGCCGGCTGGCCGGAGACGACCGGGCGCGACTGGTCGGAGTCCTCGTAGGACACGTCCAGGCTGGAGGGCAGGTCCGCCTCGAAGGAGGGGATCTTGCCCTGCAGCAGCCCGAGCAGGAGGGGAGACGTGCCGAAGCTCACCGAGGGGTCCTCGGTGAGCGCGGTGCCGCGTTCCTCGGCCGAGGAACGGATCTCGTCGACGACCGTGTTCTTCGCGTAGGCACGCAGTCCGAACTCGGCCACCGCCGCCAGGACGGCGAGGACGATGACGACGACGAGGAGAATCTTCCACCACCGGCCCGACCGCTTCTTGCCGGCGTTGCCGCCGTCCTGCGGTGATTGGGCCCCCCAGCCCTGCGGGCCGGTGGCGGATGGTCCGGTGCTGTTTGAAGTGCTCACCGGACCAGTGTGAACCATGACCACCCACCGGCGCCAGGTATACGGCGATTACCCGGTGGATTGTGCGGTGATCCGCAGGTTCACGGGGTGGATCAGAGGTTCTCCTTGATCCAGGTGTCGATGAGGGTGTTCTCGTTGTTGATGATGTCGCGGACGGCGTCGGCGACCTTGGGCTCGATGACCGGGCCGACCATGGGGATGGTGACGTCGATGTCGGCCTCGGCGGACAGGGTGGTGGAGTCGCCCTCACCGGTGAGGGTGAGCTCGGCACCGAACTTCACCGGGGCGCCCTTGACCTCGGCGGCCATGTCGCCGTTGACGACGCCGTCCTTCTCGTCGCCGAAGGTGACGGTGCGCTTGAGCTTCAGGTTCTGGGAGACCATGGAGCGCACGGCCTCGGGCAGCGCGTCGGTGGGCAGGACCTCGAAGAGGACGACCTCGATGGGCTCGGCGGTGAAGGAGTTGACTTCGCCGGGGACCTCGGAGAGGTTCTGGGCCTCGTACTCCCAGTACTCCTTGGAGCTCAGGGCCTTGATGACCTTGTCCAGCGGGTGGTTGACGGTCGTGGAGGACTCGATGTGTGTTGTCATGCAGAAAGGCTAACATCATAAGTGTGCCACGCCCTGATTTTACGTTCCAGCCGAGAACAGTTTCCGTTCCCTCCGCAACGTTACAGCGTCTGACCAGTAGGGATGACGTCGAAACGTCGTCGCGCAGCTTCGCTGACCTGACCACCCTGCGGGTCGGCGGTGCCCCCGCCCACACCCTGTGCTGTCGTTCGGCGGACGCCGTCGCCGAGGTCGTACGCAGCCTCGACGAGGCCGGCGTCCCCCTGCTCGTCGTCGGTGGCGGCTCCAACCTCGTCGTCGGCGAGGACGTCGCGGGCCTGGTCGCCGTCGTGCTCGAGAGCGAGGAGGACGCGGCGGACGTCGCGATCGACGCGGCGTCCGGCGTGGTCAGGGCCTTCGCCGGGGTGGTGTGGGACGACCTCGTCGCCGCCACGGTCGACGCCGGCCTCGGTGGCCTGGAGTGCCTGTCCGGCATCCCCGGCTCCGTCGGTGCGACCCCGGTGCAGAACGTCGGCGCCTACGGTGCGGAGGTCTCCCAGACCCTGCAACGCGTGCAGCTGTTCGACCGCTCCACGGGGGAGACCTCGTGGGTGTCGCCGGAGTCCCTGGAACTGGGCTACCGCTACTCCAACCTGAAGTTCACCTCGCGTGCGGTGGTCACCGCCGTGGAGTTCGCCCTGTCCACCGACGGGCTCAGCGCCCCGCTGCGTTTCGGGGAGCTGGCACGCCGACTCGGCGTGACCGCGCAGGACGGGACGTCGCGTCGTCCTGCCGCCGAGGTCCGTGACATGGTGCTCGAGCTGCGTCGCGGCAAGGGCATGGTGCTCGACGCCGCCGACCACGACACGTGGTCGGCCGGGTCGTTCTTCACCAACCCCGTCGTCGACACGGCGACGGCCGACGAGGTGCAGCGCCTGGTGGCGTCGTCGCGTGGGGAACAGGACGCCGCGGCGATGCCGCGCTTCCCGGCCGGTGACGCCGCCGGTGAGAACACGGAGAAGCTCTCGGCGGCCTGGCTGATCGAGCGCGCCGGTTTCGACCGGGGCTGGCACGTCCCCGGTCACGCCCGTGCGGGCCTGTCGGGCAAGCACACCCTGGCGCTGACGAACCGGGGGCAGGCGTCCTCGGCGGACGTCGTGGAGCTCGCCCGTGCGGTGCGTGACGGGGTGCGTGACACCTTCGGGGTGACGCTGGTGCCCGAGCCGGTGTGGATCGGCGTGACGCTCGAGCCCGAGTAGCACGCGGTGGCAGCCCGGCATATTCTGGGACGTTATGCGCGTCGCCATGATCTCCATGCACACATCGCCGCTGGAACAACCCGGGATCGGGGACGCCGGCGGGATGAACGTCTACGTCCGTAACGTCGCCGAGCATCTCGCCGGCCACGGCGTGGAGGTCGACGTCTTCACCCGCGCCACGCGTGCCTCCCAGGGGGAGGTCGTTCAGGTCGCGCCGGGGTTGCGGGTGATCAACTGCGTGGCCGGGCCGTTCGAGGGGCTGCCCAAGGAGTCGCTGCCCACGCAGCTCGCCGCGTTCACCGGCTCGGTGCTGTCCTTCGTGCGTCGCGAGGCGGGTGCGGCCGGCACCTCCGGGGCCGGCGACCGCACCGGTGCGGGACGCTACGACCTGATCCACTCGCACTACTGGCTGTCCGGCCAGGTCGGCTGGCTGCTGCGCGACCTGGGGGGGGTGCCGCTGGTGCACACCGCGCACACCTGGGCTGCGGTGAAGAACCTCGGGCTGGCCGAGGGCGACACCCCGGAGCCGGAGTCCCGCCGGATCTGCGAGCAGCAGATCATCGACAACGCCGACCGCATCATCGTCAACACGCAGGACGAGGCGGACGCCCTGGTGACCGCCTACGACGCCGACACCGCCGACCTCACGGTCGTCTCGCCGGGCGTGGACGTCGACCGGTTCACCCCCGGCTCCGACCGGGCCACCGAGCGGGCCCGCCGCGAGCTCGGCATCCCGCTGCGCGCCAAGGTCATCGCCTTCATCGGACGCCTGCAGGTGCTCAAGGGGCCGCACATCCTTCTGCGCGCCGCCGCCGACCTGATCCGGCGGCACCCGGAGCAGAACATCCGCGTGGTGATCTGCGGCGGGCCGTCCGGCACGGGTATGGAACGACCCGATGAACTGCACGAACTCGCCGCCGAGCTCGGGGTGTCCGGCTACGTCCGCTTCCTGTCGCCGCGTCCGCCGGAGGAACTGGTCAGCGTGTACCAGGCCGCCGACATCATCGCCGTGCCCAGCTACAACGAGTCCTTCGGCCTGGTGGCGCTGGAGGCGCAGGCATCCGGCACCCCGGTGGTCGCCGCCCGCGTCGGCGGTCTGCCGCTGACCGTGACGGAGGGGGAGAGCGGCGTGCTCGTCGACGGGCACGACCCCGCCGACTGGGCCAGTGCGCTGGAGAACCTGATCATGGACGACGACCTGCGTAACTCCATGTCCGACCTCGCCCCGTCCCACGCCGCCGAGTACTCCTGGGACGTGACTGTGGACCGGATGGTCGCCGAGTACTCCTCGCTCGTGGAGCGCTGGCGTTCCCACGGATGCTCGGAACCCGGTGTGGCGCTGAGTTCCCTGGCCTCCCGTGACCCCAGCGGTACCACGGGCGGGTAGGTTCGGTCCCATGGAACTACAGCAGCTGCAAGAGCTTCTTCACGCCGCGGAGGTCGACTTCGAGGTCTCCAACGACGTGGCCGTGGTCGTGCTGCCCGGTGAGCGCCGGCTGAAGACCAACGCCCTGTTCATCCCGCAGGACGGCATGCTGCGCGTCGAGGCGTTCGTGTGCCGCGCCGTCGAGGAGGCCCACGCCGAGGTCTACCGCCTGCTGCTACAGCACAACCGCAAGGCCTACGGCGTGCACTACACGCTGGACAACAACAACGACATCTACCTCGCCGGCCAGTTCCCCGACACCACCACCGCCGAGGACGTGCAGCGCATCCTCGGCCAGGTCCTGGAGCTCGCCGACGGGGACTTCAACCACATCCTGGAGCTGGGCTTCGAGACGTCGATCAGGCGTGAATGGGAGTGGCGTCTGGACCGCGGGGAGTCGACCCGCAACCTGGAGGCGTTCCAGCGGCTGCGTCCCGGCTACGAGGACGAACGCGCCGCCGAGCGCAAGGACCGTGCAGAACGCGCAGGACGCACCCCGTCGGCGCCGCCGACGCCGTAACGTCCTGTCGCGTCCCCCTGTGCGGTGCGCCGATGCGTGGCACAATGAGGACCATGAGTGAAAACAACCATGGCACGCTGATCCTCCTCCGCCACGGGCAGAGCGAGTGGAACGCTTCCAACCAGTTCACCGGCTGGGTCGACGTCGACCTCACCGACCAGGGACGGGAGGAGGCCGTGCGCGGCGGCAAGATGATCGCCGAGGCCGGCCTGGAACCCACCGTCCTGTACACCTCCCTGCTGCGCCGGGCGATCACCACCGCCAACCTGGCGCTGGACGCCGCCGACCGCCACTGGATCCCCGTGGTGCGTGACTGGCGCCTGAACGAGCGCCACTACGGTGCGCTGCAGGGCCTGAACAAGGCCGAGACCAAGGAGAAGTACGGCGAGGACCAGTTCATGGCCTGGCGTCGCAGCTACGACACCCCGCCGCCGGAGCTGGAGGACGGCACCGAGTACTCCCAGTCGGACGACCCCCGCTACGCCAACCTCGCCGAGGTCCCGAAGACCGAGTGCCTGCTCGACGTGGTCAAGCGCTTCATCCCCTACTACGAGACCTCCATCCTGCCCCGCCTGGAGGCGGGGGAGACCGTGGTCGTCGCCGCGCACGGCAACTCGCTGCGTGCGTTGGTCAAGCACCTCGACAAGATCTCCGACGAGGACATCGCCGGGCTGAACATCCCGACCGGCATCCCGCTGGTCTACCGCCTCGACGAGAAGGGTTCGGTGCTCAACCCGGGCGGCGAGTACCTCGACCCGGAGGCCGCCGAGGCGGGGGCCGCCGCGGTCGCCGCCCAGGGCGGCAAGTAGGCCTCGGAGCAGGACGGGACGGGTAGGACGCAACGGACGTGGAATCAGAGATCGTCCTGCCGTTGGCCGGGGGAGTCCTGCTGGGGCTCGTCGTGGGGGTCGCCGTCACCCTGGTGGTGACGGTGCTCCGCCGCCGGGCGGAACGGCGTGAGAAGGAACGGATCCGCCGGGAGACCCAGCACAACCGTGTGTCGACCATCGCCCAGGTGATGCACTTCGCCCTGGAGTCGTCCCCGCTGGGGGTCGCGGTGGTCGACCTGCGCGAGGACCTGGTGTTCTCGAACCGCAGCGTGCAGGACCTCGGGGTGGTGGAGGGCCGCCATCTCGTCCCGGAGGTCCACCGCCTGGCCCAGCGGGTCTTCGACGACGGGGAGCCGCGCGACGGCGTGCTGCACCCCGGCACCGGGGCGGTCGGCCCGGTGTTCTCCGTGGCGGTGACCGTACGGCAGCTGACCTCGGTCGACAGCCGTTTCGTGGTGGTCTACGCCAACGACAACTCCGAGAACGTGCGCATGGAGGCCGCGCGCCGCGACTTCGTGGCCAACGTCTCCCACGAGTTGAAGACCCCGGTCGGGGCGATCTCCCTGCTGGTGGAGACCATGCTGGAGGCCAGCGACGACCCGGACATGGTCGAGTACTTCGGCGACAAGCTCCAGATGGAGACCCGACGGGTCTCCACGATGATCTCCGAGTTGATCGGACTGTCGAAGCTGCAGGGGGCCGAGTCGCTGCCGGACGTGCGCCCCGTGAGCGTGGACCGGGTCATCGACAAGGCCGTGGAACGCTCCCGCGTCGCCGCGGAGGTGGAGAACATCGACCTGATCACGGACTCCCCGGGAGACGCCTGGCTCACCGGCGACGAGGAACTCCTCGTCACCGCCGTGACGAACCTGATCGCCAACGCCATCAACTACTCGCCGGACGACACCCCGGTCAGTATCAGCCGTGCGGTCCGTGGTTCCTCGGTGGTCATCCGGGTGACCGACCGCGGCATCGGCATTGCCCCGGACCAGCAGAAGCGGGTGTTCGAACGCTTCTTCCGCGTGGACAAGGCCCGGTCCCGGGCGACCGGCGGTACCGGTCTGGGACTCGCGGTGGTCAAGCACACCGTGATCAACCACGGCGGCAACGTCTCGCTGTGGTCGCAGCCGGGCACGGGGTCGACCTTCTCCCTGGAGTTCCCGGTGCTGGACCGCTCCGCCGTCCCCGAGGAGCACGTGCCGGACCAGGAGCGTTTCACCGCCGAGCAACTGCTCGCCGGTGGTGAATGACGGCGTTCACCCGGCAGGATCGACGTGCGGAGTTTACAATGACGTCGTCTCCCAGCAACCTCGCCGGGAATCGTCAGTTCCGTCCGAAGTTCCGTCCCATCCGGCCGTACAACGGCCGTCGCACATGTGTGAGGACCTTTTCACCCTATGTCCAGTGACCGTCCCACCGTCCTGCTCGTCGAGGACGAGGAATCACTCGCCGAACCGTTGGCCTTCCTCCTCCAGAAGGAGGGGTTCGGGGTCTACACCGCCGCCGACGGGCCGACCGCACTGAAGCTCTTCGACGCGCACGGCATCGACCTCGTCCTGCTGGACGTGATGCTGCCGGGCATGTCCGGCACGGAGGTCTGCACGCAGTTGCGCGCGGTGTCCTCGGTGCCGGTGATCATGGTCACCGCCCGCGACAGTGAGATCGACAAGGTCGTGGGACTGGAGATCGGGGCCGACGACTACGTCACCAAGCCCTACTCCGCCCGCGAACTAATCGCCCGCATCCGCGCGGTGCTGCGCCGCGGGGGAGAGAACGCGCTGGACGAGGGGGAGGGCGACGACAGCCTGGTGCTGCGCAGTCCTCGGGTGGTGCTCGACGTGGAACGCCACACCGTCGCGGTGGACGGCGACCCGGTGGCCCTGCCGCTCAAGGAGTTCGACCTGCTCGAGTACCTGATGCGCAACGAGGGGCGCGTGCTCACCCGCGGCCAGCTGATCGACCGGGTGTGGGGCATCGACTACGTCGGTGACACCAAGACCCTCGACGTGCACGTCAAGCGGCTGCGTTCCAAGATCGAGGAGACCCCGTCCTCCCCGTCGATCCTGGTCACCGTGCGGGGGCTGGGCTACAAGTTCGAGGGGTAGTGGCCGCTGTGTCCGGGCGCCGTCAGCGGTGCGCCGCGGCGGTCGCCGGGTGGATCGAGAGCAGGGGGAAGCCGGACGGCGCCAGGCGTGCCATCTCTTCGCGCTGCCGGCAGTGTTCGGCCACCACCTCGTAGGCCTCGGCGCCGATGAGTTCACACAGTTCATCGGCGTGGGTGGACCACAGGGCGTCGTCGCCGGTGTGGCAGCCCGGGTCCGAGGTGCAGTACCAGTCGAAGTCCTCCCCGCCGGCGCCCCATCCGCGCCGCGTGTACTCGGTCACCGTCGTGCGCAGTACCTCCGCGCCGTCCGACCTGGTCTCCCAGTCCTCCAGGCGGCGCAACGGCAGCTGCCAGCAGACCTCCGGCTTGGCCACGGTGAGGGCGACGTCGTTCTTCAGCGCCCACCCGTGCAGGGCGCAGCCGGCGCCGGCGGGGTGGTCGGCACGGTTGGCGAACACGCAGGCACCCTCGTGCACCCGGGTCTTGAGGGCTGGCTCCGGTTCCCCGGAGTCGGTGTCGTCGCCGTCGAGCTCGTCCCAGACCAGCCACGGCTCGATGCCGTCGGTGTCCCCGTCTGCGTTCCCGTCGGTGTTCCGGGCACCGTCCATCACCATCGACCGGAACTGCCAGTCCTCGTCGCTCAGGTGGGGCACGATCTCGGCGAGGGCACCACGGTCGTCATCGTCGGTGAGGAAGGCGCCGTGGACGCAACAACCCACGTCAGGGTGCTCCGCGTCGATTCCGTGGCAGGCGTCCGTGCCGAAGCGGCACCGGTAGGTCGACAGGAGCCACGTAAGATCGACCGAGACGATGTGTTCGGAATCCGCCGGGTCGGTGAACTCCAGGTACTCGCGCTGATGGTCGGCGGGAGTCTCCTGTCCTGAACGCACCGCGAGGTCGGCCGGGGTCCCGTCCGGGTAGCCGCTGGTGATGTTGGAAAGAACAGAATGGGTCACGGTCAACACCGTAGACCGGATAGGGTTGAAACCGTGCGACTAGGTGTCTTGGATGTGGGAAGCAACACGGTCCACCTCGTGGTGGTGGACATGGCCCCGGGTGGTCCGCCGACCCCCATGAGCAACTGGAAGACGCCGATGCGGCTCGTCGAGTACCTCGACGAGGACGGCGCCATCACCGCGAAGGGTGTCCGCAAGCTGATCAAGGGGGTCGGCCTCGCCGCGGAGATGTCGGATCAGTTCCACTGCGACGAGATGCTGCCGTTCGCGACCTCGGCGTTGCGCTCGGCGACGAACTCCGAGGCCGTGCTGGCCGAGGTCGAGGAGCAGACCGGTGTGCAGCTGCGCATCCTGTCCGGCACGGCCGAGGCGGAGCTGACCTTCCTGGCGGTGCGCCGCTGGTTCGGCTGGTCTGCCGGACGTATCTGCGACCTGGACATCGGCGGTGGGTCGTTGGAGATGTCGGTGGGGGTCAACGAGCTGCCGGACGTGGCGCTGTCGGTGAACCTGGGTGCAGGGCGCCTGACCCACGACTGGTTCCGGACGGATCCGCCCAGCCGTAAGGAGATCAAGGCGCTGGCCGCCCACATCGACGAGACGCTCGAGGAACCGGTCAAGCAGCTCAAGGAGGCGGGCCCGGTCGACCTGGCGGTGGGTACGTCGAAGACGTTCCGGATGCTCGCGCGCCTCACCGGTGCCGCACCGTCCTCGGCGGGCCCACGGGTGCGCCGGGTGCTGACCCGCCCCGGTGTGCGGCAGTTGACCTCGTTCATCTCCAGGATGACCGCGGCGGACCGTGCGGAGTTGGAGGGTGTGTCGGTGGACCGCTCGGCGCAGGTCGTGGCAGGTGCCCTAGTGGCTGAGGCCACGATGCGCCACCTGGGTATCGAGCAGCTGCAGCTGTGCCCGTGGGCGTTGCGTGAGGGTGTGATCCTGCGTCGGGCGGACGCCGCCGACGCGGCGGACTTCGACCCGAACGTCGAGGTCGACAAGAGCAGCTGACCGGCGGGACGTCCGCCCCGGACACCGGTGTTCCCCGGGGAGGGGGCTACGCCGGTGGGGTAGCGGGGCCCGATGAAACCACAGGTGGACGCACGGTTCACGCGGATTTCGTGGGCCCGTCGTTGCGCCGATGTGGGCTGTACACGTGATAACTGTAAACTGTCACCTGATAATTGAGACATGGGTGACGGTCGTCGGGTAAGTTCGGCGGTCACGAAGGTGTCTCGGGCCTGCCGACCGGTCCGGCAGGTGATGACCGATGATGGGAACGACGGATGAGTGAGAAGCTGACTGTTGCGGAGCTTATGGCCCGCAACGCCAAGGACGGTGCTCGCAGAGCAGACCGTCCTCGGCGTCGACGCAACCTCGATGACGGTGGAGTCTCCGTCTCCGAGCTGACCGGTTCCATTCCCGTCGTCAACGATGAGGACCTCGACGCCGCCGGCGACGGCAGTGACAGCACTGCCCGGGCCGACCGCGCCGATGCCGCGCCGGTCGCCGACGAGCACCCCCACCGCGGTGGCCACGAACTCGAGGACGACCCGGCCGGGGACGTCACCGAGGAGAAGGTCGACGAGGTAGACGTCGTCGACGGGGAGGTCGTCGACGAGGAGCTCCACGACGAGCCGGTCGACAAGCCGGTGGAGGAGCCTGCCGCTGAACCGGCCGCCGAGCCGGCACGTGGTGGCCTGTTCAGCGCCGGCGAGACCACGGTCATTCCCCGCGTCGACCCGTCCGCCGGTGATGTGGCTGAGGAGCCTGCCGAGGACTCTGCCGAGGACTCGGTTGAGAACTCCACCGACGAGGTGGCGCAGGACGATGAGCACGTCGACGAGAGCGTTGACGAGAGCGCCGGCGAGGCCGCCGTCGCACCGGAGCCGGCCCACGAGCCCGCCGCCGAGGCCGAGGAGCACGACCCCGACAAGATCGTCGAGTACGAGGACGACGCCATCTCCTGGCCCGCACTGCTGGGCCAGACCGCGATCGCCCTGGTGGTCGGTGTCGTCATCTTCTTCGGCTTCACCCTGCTGTGGGACAAGCTGCCCACCGCGCTGGTCCTGGCCATGGCCGGCGTGGTCACGCTGGTGTGCGTCGGCGTCGTCCACGCCCTGCTGCGCCACCGGCACACGCTCGTGCTGATCCTGGCGTTCATCGTCGGCCTGGTCATCACACTCGGACCACGCCTGATCATGTCCGTCTGACACCCCGCAAGTGGCGTGCTTCACCCTCGCCTGGCACGCTGGTGGGTATGACACGTATTGCATTTATCGGCGGAGGAAACATCGGTGAGGCCCTGATCTCGGGTCTCGTGGCTGACGGGGGGTCGGCCGACAAGCCCGACGTCGTCGTCTTCGACCCGAGTTCCGACCGCCTCGACTTCCTCCACGAGAAGTACGGGATCACCGGCGCCGACGACGCCGCCACCGCGGCCGCGGAGGCCGACTTCGTGGTCATCGCCGTGAAGCCCCACATCGTCGTCTCCGTCCTGGAGGACATCTCCTCGACGCTGGACAACAACGACGCCGAGACCGTCGTCGTCTCCGTCGCCGCAGGCGTGAGCCTGGGCACCATGGAATCCGCCCTGGCTGCCGGTGTGCCGGCCGTGCGGGTCATGCCGAACACCCCGATGCTCGTCGGCAAGGGCATGAGCGCCATCGCCGGTGGACGGTTCACCTCCGCCGATCAGGTCGAGGCAGTGAAGGACCTCTTCGCCACCGTCGGCCAGGCCGTCGCCGTGGCCGAGAAGGACATCGATGCCGTCACCGCCGTCTCCGGCTCCGGGCCCGCCTACATCTTCATGGTCGCCGAGGCCATGACGGACGCCGGCGTGCAGCTCGGCCTGGCCCGTCCCGTCGCCCAGCAGCTCGCGATCGCCACGGTCGAGGGTGCGGCCACGATGATGGCCCAGGGGGACAAGAACCCCGTGGATCTCCGCGCCAACGTCACGAGCCCCGGCGGGACGACCGCCGCGGCGACCCGCGGTCTCGAGGAGAACGGTCTGCGGACCGCGTTCTTCCGGGCGATGCAGGCCTGTGTGGACCGCTCCGTGGAGCTCGGCCGCCCGGCCGACGAGAAGTAGGCTTCAACCCCCCGCTTCCCCCGTCCGGGGGTGGGGGTAACGGTGCAACACCCCCTGCGTCACTCTCGTCACAGCCGTGTCACCAGCGCCTCCCGTCTCCCCGGTCTCCAGCCGTCAACTTTTGTCATTCTCGTCGCAATATTCACAAGATTAACGATAGGATGGGGCGAGCGCCCGACGTGTCGAAGTTCTGCAGGAGGGGAAGCCTGCAGCGCGTGCGTGCGTCGTAAGGATTGGAAATTATGGCAAACAATGACAGTGGTACGTTCCTGACGGTCGCAGAGGTCGCCGAGCTGATGCGGGTGTCCAAGATGACCGTCTACCGCCTGGTTCACTCCGGTGAACTGCCGGCGGTGCGTGTCGGACGTTCCTTCCGCGTGCATGAGCAGGCGGTGCAGGAATACCTGGGCGCCTCGATCTACGAGGCGGGCCAGACCGGCTAGCCGGGACTCCAGACCCCTCCCTCGCGTCGACCCTGAGTCGGTGTGAGGGAGGGGTCTTTTGCCGTTGCAACGCTCCGCCAGTTAAACTGGACCGCATTCGTGTCGGATCGGTCCCGATCGGTGAGGTTATCCTGCCGTTTGCCGTCCGCCTGCGGTGCCGTCGCGTACCGTGCGGGAACCGACCAGCAGCATGATCCTTAACCGAAGACCTACCACGAGGGAGGACCCATGGGTTCTGTCATCAAGAAGCGTCGCAAGCGCATGTCGAAGAAGAAGCACCGCAAGATGCTCCGCCGTACCCGCGTTCAGCGACGGAAGCTCGGTAAATAGGCCGATGCCAGCCAAGGCGCGGCTCCGCCTCCCCTTCTTCGGGGAGCGGGGCCGCGCCTTCGTTGTGTCCCGGCATGGCCCGTCGTGTCCGCCGGGAGGCTGTTCTAGGGTGGGGGACATGGACCAGAGCAGTGGGTACAGCCCGACGGTGACGATCATGGTCCGCGAGACCTGCGGGTCCTGCGGACGTGTCCGCCGGCAGATCGAGCCGGTGTGCGCCGGGCAGGGCGTCGTCCTGCAGGTCGTCGACGTCGACACCGACCGCGCTCTCGCCGTGGAGTTCGGCGACCGGGTGCCGGTCGTCCTCGTCGACGACGAGGAGGTGGCGTGCTGGGAGATCGACGACGACGAGCTGCTGGAGGCCCTCTCCACGGCCCGCGCGGAGGCGCCCCCGGCCGCTCCCTCAGCCCGCTCCCGTTAACCGGGGGTCGGTAGGAGTGCTCTCCGGTGCTTTTGTTATTGGGGACCATAAGGGGATACCGTAGGTACCCGGTAACGCTGGACGGCGTCGCCCGCCGCGCGTCGGTGGGTGGGACCGTCGCAGCGAAAGAGTAACCACTGACGATTTCGCGGGAGGCTGTGCAGCCATGGCAGGACTCGGGATCACCGGACCGGCGGCCGTCCTCCTGGTCGGCTTGTCCTTCCGGTCGGCACCTGTGCCGGTTCTCGAGAAGGCGTCGGTCTCCCCGGCGGAACTCAACCGGTTGGAGCGCGACCTGGTCGCCGGCGACTGCGTCACCGAGGCCTTGATCCTCTCGACGTGCAACCGCATGGAGTTCTACGTCGCGACCTCCGCCTTCCACCCCGCACTCGACCACGTCGTGGAGACGATCGCCGCCCACGCCGACATGGAGGCCGTGGAGCTGGAGCCCTACCTCTACGTCCGCTACGCCGACGCCGCCGCGGAGCACATGCTCACCGTGGCCGCCGGTCTGGACTCGATGGTGGTGGGGGAGCAGCAGGTCATCGGTCAGCTGCGCAACGCCTACACCTCCGCCTCGGACAACGGCGCGGTGGGCACCACGCTGCACGACCTCACCCAGCGCGCACTGCGCACGGGCAAGCGGGTGCACACCGAGACCGCTGTCGACGAGGCCGGCTCCTCGATGGTCAGCTTCGCGCTGGACCACGCGCTCGCCGAGCTCGGCGTGGCGGACATGGAGGGACGCGACGCGGTGGTCATCGGCGCCGGGGCAATGGCCTCGCTGGCGTCGACGTACCTCGGACGCTCCGGCGTCCGCCACGTCACCGTGGTCAACCGCACGGTGGCGCGTGCGGAGAACCTCGCCGCCCACGCCCGGGAGGCCGGGGTGGACGCCGCGGCGAGCGGCTTCGACGGACTGCAGGACGCGCTGGACGGTGCGGCGGTCGTCGTCTCCGCGACCGGTGCCGTGGGCACGGTGCTGGGGCCGGACGACCTGGCGCAGGCACAGCGCAACAGCCCGCACCGCATGGTGCTGGTCGATCTGTCGATGCCGCGTGACATCGACGACGCGGTGATGGACGTCGCCGACGTGCGGCTGCTCAACATCGAGGAGCTCACCGCCCTGGCCGGTGACGGGGCCCGTGACGAGTCCGCGGCCCGCAACATCGTGGCCACGGAGCTCTCGGAGTACCTGGAGCAGGTGCGCGTGCAGTCGGTGGTGCCGACGGTGAAGGCGCTGCGCCGCCGTGCCGCCGACGTCGTCGACGACGAGCTGGGCCAGCTGGTCCGACGGACCCCGGGCATGGCCGACGAGGACCGTGCCGAGGTCGCCCGCACCGTGCGCCGCGTGGTGGACAAGCTGCTCCACACTCCGACGGTGCAGGTCAAGAAGCTGAGTTCGCAGGACGGGACGGTGAACTACGCCGAGGCGCTGGCCACACTGTTCAACCTGCCGGCCGGCTCCACGTCCTCGGTGTCCCAGGCCATCGAGCCGGGTGACGCGGGCAAGGCCCGCATCGGCAACGTGCTGCAACCCCCGTCGCAGGAGGCCACCACACCAGCGCCAGCAGGGGATGAGTCGGAGAACGGACAGAACATCGAGGAGGCTTCGTGAGCAGTCAGTCCGCTGAGGCGCGCGACCTCCTCGTCGGGACGCGGGCCAGCAACCTGGCACGCACCCAGGCCGGCACCGTACGCGACGCCCTCACCGGCGTCCTGAAGGACATGTTCGGGGACGCCGCCGGTGTCGCCGAACTGCATTTCGTGCACACCCCGGGCGACGCCTCGCAAAAGGCGCAGACGCCGGTGAACCGGATCGGCGTCGGAGTGTTCACCGAGACCCTGCGCAATGCGCTGGCCGACGGCGAGTGCGATGTCGCGGTGCACTCCTTCAAGGACCTGCCCACCGCGCCGGACGACCGGTTCATCGCCGTCGTGCCGCCGCGGGTGGACCCGCGTGAGGTTCTCGTCAGCGTCGGCGGACTGTCCCTGCGCGAGCTGCCCGAGGGTGCCAAGGTCGGCACCGGTGCACCGCGGCGGGTCTCCCAGATCCGCGCCCTGCGCCCGGACCTCGAGGTCTGCCCGCTGCGCGGCAACATCGACACCCGCATGGGACGCGTCAGCGACGACGACCTCGCCGCCGTCGTCCTCGCCCGTGCCGGGCTGGAGCGCGTCGGCGTGCTCGACCGGGCCTCGGAGACGGTGACGGTGGACGACATCCTGCCCGCACCCGCCCAGGGCGCGTTGTGTGTGGAGGTCCGCGCCGACGACGAGGAGGCCGTCGCCGCCGTGCTCGGGCTGGACGACCCGGTCGCCCACGCCACCGCCGTCGCCGAACGTGCCGTGCTGGCGGAACTCCAGGCCGGGTGCACCGCCCCGGTCGGTGCCTGGTCGACCTACGTCGACGGCACCCTGACCCTGCGTGGAGGCGTCTTCGCCCTCGACGGGTCAAGACAGCTGCTCCGGGAGCGGTCCGTCGACCTGGAGATACCGCAGGGCCCGTGGCTGTCCACCGCCGCCGACCTCGGCCATGCCGTGGGACGCGAGCTCATCGACGGCGGGGCCGCCGAGATCATCACCGACATCGTCGGTGCACGTTGACCTGGTATTGACCGGTCCGTCGCACCACGTCCACACAGCACAGCCTGACCTACCTGAGAAAGTCACCTCCATGACGAATGCCGGAATCCCCCAGACGGGACCCACGAACAGTCCCCTGACTGGCCGCGGACGCGTCCTGTTCGTCGGCGCCGGCCCCGGAAACCCGGAGCTGCTGACTGTCCGTGCCCGCGAGATCCTCGAGAACACCTCGAGGGTGTGGGTCGACCCCGCCGTCACCGCCGCCGTGCGCGGCATCATCGCCGACCGGCTGCCCGTCCCCGAGGACAAGCGCGCCGCCGCGGAGAGGGAGTGGGAGGCCGAGCTGGAGGCGGCGAAGGCCGCCGGCGCCCGCCGCCGCCCGCGCCGTCCCGCCGAGGTCACCGCCGCCGAGATCGTCTTCGCCGCGCCCCACACCGCCGAGGCGGTGGCCGTGCACGCCGCCGCCGAGGAGGCCGCCCGCGACGCCGAGGCGTCCGGCTACGCCGCCTACCCCGACAGCCCGGACCCGGACGAGATCCGTCCCGTCGAGGCCGCCGAGGTCGCCCACTCCATGGTCGACCACGTGCACCACGGCCACAGCGTGGTCCGCCTGGTCGCCGGCAACCCGGTGAGCAACCCCGCGGTGCTCATGGAGCTGCAGGAGGTCGCCGCCCTCGGCGTGGAGTTCGAGGTCGTCCCCGGTATGACCGGGGCCTCGGCACTGCCCGCCTACACCGGCATCGCCACCGGCGACGGCTACACGGCGGTGGACCTGACCACCGACACCGGCTCCGGGCCCGACTGGGACGGCATCGCCGCGGCACCCAAGCCGCTGATCCTCACCGCCGCACCGTCCGACCTGCCGGTGATCACCAGCGAACTCAAGAAGCGCGACGTGGTGGGCAGCACCCAGGTCACCGTGACCACCCACGCCACCACCCGGCGTCAGCGTTCCTACGACGTCACCCTGGACACCCTCAAGTCCGTCGTCGCCGCCTCCGGGCCGCTGGCGAAGGAGGGGGAGATGCCCCAGGAGCTCGTCGTCACGGTGGGCACCCAGGCCAGCCGGCGCAGCAAGTACTCCTGGTGGGAGAACCGCTCGCTGTACGGGTGGACCGTGCTGGTGCCGCGCGCCAAGGACCAGGCCGGTCCGATGAGCGCGCGCCTGGCCTCCCACGGTGCGATCCCCATCGAGGTGCCCACGATCTCCGTGGAGCCGCCGCGCAGCCCCGCCCAGATGGAACGTGCGATCAAGGGCCTGGTGGACGGCCGCTACCACTGGATCGTGTTCACCTCCGTCAACGCCGTGAAGGCCGTGTGGGAGAAATTGGCCGAATTCGGTCTGGACGCCCGGGCACTCGCCGGCGTGCGCGTCGCCGCCGTCGGCGCGAAGACCGCCCAGGCGGTCCGCGACCTCGGCATCACCCCGGAGCTGCTGCCGAAGTCCAATGCGCGCAACGCCTCGGGCCTGGTGGACGTCTTCCCGGCGTACGACGCCGACCTCGACCCGGTGGACCGGGTCCTGCTGCCGCGCGCCGACATCGCCACCGACACCCTCGTCGACGGCCTGGTGGAGCTCGGCTGGTCCGTGGAGGACGTGGTGGCCTACCGCACGGTGCGCGCCGCCCCGCCCAGCCAGGAGGTGCGCGACATGATCAAGTCGGGCGGCTTCGACGCGGTGTGCTTCACCTCCTCGTCGACGGTGAAGAACCTGGTCGGCATCGCCGGCAAGCCGCACACCCGCACCATCATCGCCTGCATCGGCCCGATGGCCGCGCAGACCGCCCGCGAGCACGGCCTGCGTGTGGACGTGATGCCGGAGGTCGCCGGGGTCCCCGAGCTCATCGACGCCCTGGCGCACCACGTCGCCGAGCTGCGCACCGCCGGCCAGCTCCCGCCGCCGCGCAAGCGACGTCGTCGGCGTCGTCCGACCACCGGGCAATAACCCGCGCGGCGCCCGGCGTACGATCAGCACCATGACTGATCACGCTCATCCCGTCCGCCGTCCCCGCCGCCTGCGCACCACCCCGGCGATGCGAAACTTCGTCGCCGAGACCCACCTGGAACCCAACCAGCTGGTCCTGCCGATGTTCATCGCCGACGGGCTGGACGAGGCACGCGAGATCTCCGCGATGCCCGGGGTGTACCAGCACACCGACTCCTCGCTGCTGCGCGCCGCCGAGGAGGCGCTGAACGCCGGGGTCGGCTCCGTCGACCTGTTCGGCGTCCCCCTCCCGGAGGCGAAGGACGCCGAGGGCTCGCAGGCCTGGGCCCGCGACGGCGCCCTGAACCGGGGCCTGGCCGCCCTGCGCCGCGAGTTCGGCGACGACCTCATCGTCATGGCGGACACCTGCCTCGACGAGTTCACCGACCACGGCCACTGCGGTGTGCTCACCGTGGACCGTTTCGGGGCCACCGTCGTGGACAACGACGCCACCCTCCCGCTCTACGCGCGCATGGCCGTGGCCCAGGCCGAGGCCGGGGCGCACGTCGTGAGCCCGTCGGGCATGATGGACGGCCAGATCGCCGTCATCCGCGAGGCGCTGGACGCCGCCGGCTTCCAGGACGTCTCCATCCTCGCCTACTCCGCGAAGTACGCCGGCGCCTTCTACGGTCCCTTCCGTGAGGCCGTCGGCTCCTCGCTGCAGGGCGACCGCAAGACCTACCAGCAGGACCCCCGCAACGCCCGCGAGTCACTGATGGAGGTCGAGCTCGACATCGCCGAGGGCGCGGACATGGTGATGGTCAAGCCCGCCATGCCGCACCTGGACATCCTGCGTCAGGTCGCCGACTTCTCCACCGTGCCGGTGGCCGCCTACCAGGTGTCGGGGGAGTACTCGATGATCACCGCCGCCGCGCAGAAGGGCTGGATCGACCGCGAGGCCGCCATCATGGACTCGCTGACCGGCATCCGCCGCGCCGGCGCCGACATCATCCTGACCTACTGGGCCACCGAGGCGGCCCACCTCCTGCGCGGCTGACTGCCCGTTGGCTAAGCTGGGCGTCGATATGACACAGCAGACACCCCCGAACAAGCAGCAGGGACTGCCGGGCATGCCGGACGGCCCGAAGGACCCCGGCAGGTCCGACAGGCCGCAACCGCCGAAGGTCGGACGCCCGGGCGGGCTCGCGTCCTCGTCGAAGGACGCACCGGAGAACGTCCGCGACGGTGCGCGTGCCTGGTACATCGTCGGTGCCGTGCAGGCCCTCACCGCGGTCCTGCAGCTGGTCATGACCCTGCAGGACCCCCGCCAGCTGACCAGTCAGGTCCGTGAGCAGGTCAGCTCCGGCTCGATCCCCGACGGGGTGTCGGAGAGCACGCTGGTCACCGGCACCGCCATCCTGAACCTGCTGTTCAACCTCGTGGCGGTGGCGGTCTGCGTGTACCTGACCTCCCGGGTTGCCCGGGGTGGGGTGCGCAGCCGGCTGTTCCTCTGCGTCGGTTCGGTGTACCTGGCGCTCATGGCGCTGCTGCAGGTGTTCTCGTCCCCGCCGGACACGGGCGCGACGCCGCTGGTGCTGCTCGTCGGAGCGGGCACGATCATCTCCGGTGTCGTCGCCGCCGTCGGCATCTGGCTGATCACCCGCCCGGACAACGCCGACTGGTTCGGCCTGCCGGACAAGCAGGAGGTCGAGGAGTACGCCGACAAGATGGCCAGGCGCAACGAGGAACTCGACAAGGAACGCGCCGAGAAGAAGAAGCGTAAGGCCGAGAAGAAGAACAGGGGACGCTGAACCGTGCCCAGCATGTTCCCGGTCTCCCACAACTCCGACCCCGGTGACCGAAACCGTGCGATCCGCTACTGGACCCCGGGTGACGGAATCCCCGGCTCGGTGAAGGTCGCCGTGGTGCTGTTCGTGGCAGCCGGCATCGGCCTGCTGCTCAGCGGGGTGATGATGTGGGTGGTCGAGCGCCCGGTCGTCGACGACGCCGAGCAGATGGCCTACGTCGAGACCCTCTCGGCGAATATGCGCTGGGTCGGTACGGTCCAGGTAATCGCCGCCGTGGCGGTGGGGGTGCTGGTGCCGGGGCTGCTGAAGGGCGACGCCCGTCGGCGCCGACGGCTGATGATCGCCGCCGCGGTGGCCATGGGCTTCACCCTGGTCGGCTGGGTCTTCAACGTCGGCGGCCTGGAGCAGCCGCTCGTGGCCCTGTTCCTCGCGGTGGCCTGCCTGGCGATGTACCGCCCGGCGGTGCGGACCTACTTCGGCGGGTCCCCGGGCGAACTGCAGGACCGGGAGGGCTGAGCCGTGGAACCGGAGGTATCGGACGAGGTGTCCGACGAGGTGTCGCGGGCCATCGCCGAGGCACGCAAGGCCGCCCGCGCGGCCGGACTCGCCCCCGACGACCCCGATGACCCCGATGACGCCGAGGCGTTCGAGCACTCCTTACGGCAGGGCCGGCAGGGTCGCGGCGGGATGCGGCTCACGTCCTTCACCTTCCACCTGGAGGGGCTGGAGTCCGCCGCGCATGCAGGACGCGTCGAGGGCGCGCTCAACGTGCTGCCCGGCGTGCAGGCCCGCGTCGTGTACTCCACATCCATGGCGTGGGTGACGGCGCCGGAGTCGCTGAAACCGGACGTGCTGCGCAACGTCATGACCGACGCGGGCGTGGAGTCCTGGTTGACCGTCGCCTCGCTGCGACGCCGCGCCGAACGCCTGGCCCAGCCCCGTCCGGCGAGTTTCTACGCGCACCGGCACAGGGAGAACCGTGCCCGCATGGCGTTGGAGGGGGAGTCCTTCCACCAGCTCGGCCAGGGCCGTCGACGCCACCAGGTCGGCACCGAGGTGCTCTACACCGCCCGCAACCTGATCACCGGGGCCCGCCTGCTCGTCGCGTTGCTCTTCGGCCTGCCCGTGGTGGTGCTGCAGCTCGTGCCGTCGTGGCAGTTCGACCACTGGCAGTGGCTGTGCCTGGGCCTGGCCACGCCCGTGGTGCTGTGGAGCGCGTGGCCGTTCCACCGCGCGATGCTCGGCGGGCTGCGCCGTGGCATGCCCGCCCTCGACGCGGCGTCCTCCGCCGCCATCCTGCTGGCCTACCTGTACTCCCTGGTGGAGCTTCTCACCGGCCCCGCCGGTGACCCGGGCTGGCGGGCCGGCAACATCCTGATCTCCTGGGGCTACCAGACCGACGCGCTGTTCTTCGACGTCGCCTGCGGCTGCACGATCCTGCTGCTGTTCGGCAGGCTCGCCTCGCGCCGTACCCGGCTGCGCTCCCTGCTGGCGCTGAACATGCTGTCGGTGGAGCGCGGCGGCGACGTGACCGTGGTGCGCAAGTCCCGCGGCGGCCAACCCACCAAGTCGGTCATCCCCGCCACAGAGATCCGCGTCGGTGACGACGTGCTCGTCGGCACCGGCCAGGTCATCCCGTGCGACGGTGAGGTCGTGGGAGGACGCTCCGTCGTCGATGCCGGCCCCTTCAGCGGCGGACGCGGCGACGTGCCCGTCGAGGTCGGCGCCACGGTCTTCGCCGGGTCCACCAACTCCGGCGACCCGTTGAAGGTGCGGGTGAACCGCACCGGTTCACGGACCAGGGTCGCGGCCGTGCGTCGCTGGATCGCCGCCGCCGAGCGCGAGGAGAACCGCCTGGAGCAACTCGCCACGCGTACCGCCTCGCTGCTGGTGCCCTGGGCCGCGGTGATCGCGGTGATCGCCGGGATCGCCTGGTGGACGGCCTCGTCCAGCATGACCGCGGCGGTCTCCACCACGCTGACCGTGCTCGTCGCCGTCGCCCCCGTCGCCCTGGCCCTGTCGACCACCCTGGCGCTGCGCCTGGGGCTGGCGCGCGCGGCGTCCGACGGGATGCTGCTGCGTGACACCGGCACCGTCCACCGACTCGCCGCGGTGGACACGATCATCTTCAACCGCGCCGGCACGCTGACGAAGGGTCCGATGAACGTCGTCGGCGTGACCCCGGCCAAGGGCGAGGTCGGTGAACTGGTGCTGCGCGTCGCCGGCGTGCTGAGCCTGGAGAGCCCCCACGGGGTCTCGCGCGCGATCGTGCGCGCCGACCGGGAGTCGCGTGACAGCGGCGCCGGGGGAGCGGACGTGCCGCACTGGCTGGAGGCCGGCCCGGTGGAGGTCGACGGCAAGGGCGTGTTCACCGCCACCGTCGACCTGCCCGTCGCCGACCCGCAGACCGGGGAGAAGGCGCTGCGCCCGGTCCAGGCCCAGCTGTGGCGTCCACGCGACCTCTCCGAACTCACCGACCCCACCCTGGCCAACGCCGTGCTCAGCGGCGGGACCCCGCTGGTGGTCAGCTGGCGGGGCAGGACGCGCGGGGTGATCAACGTCGCCGACGCGGTGAAGCCGGACGCCGAGTCCTCCGTCCACTGGCTCGAGGACGCCGGGGTCGAGACCTACATGCTCTCCCGCGACACCTACCCGGTGGCACGGAGGATGGCGGACTCCATCGGCATCTCCAAGGTGCTCGCCGGCATCATCCCCTCCCAGAAGGCCCCGGCGGTGCGCAACGTGCACGCCCACGGTGCCACCGTGGCCATGGTCGGCGACCAGGACGTGCTCGACTGCCTCGAGGTCGCCGACGTGGGCATCCTCATGGGGTCGGCCGACCGGCTCGACAACATCGGCGGGGAGCACGGGGAGGTCCGTGGGCTGGACTCCGCGGGCAGCGACGTGGTGATCATCCGCGACGACGTGTCCGTGGTGGCGGAGTCGGTGAACCTCGCCCGGCACGTGCGTGCCACCGTGGACTGGAACCTGTGGCTGGCCTGGGGCTACAACATCCTCGCCCTGGTGCTGGCGGTCTCCGGCCTGCTGAACCCGCTGCTGGCCACGGCCCTGATGCTGGGGTCCTCGCTGCTCATCGAGTGGCGGTCGGCGCGCATCAGCCACCGTGACTTCAGCATCGGCGACCCGCTGGGCAGGGACGGTGCGGAGGTGCCGGGCAGCAACGGCGACTCGCGCCTGGCCCGGCTGCGCGCCTGGGCGGGGGAGAACCTGAGCCCCTGGCAGTCGCGCTGAGCGCTTCCCCCGCGCACCCGGGACCGCAGCCCACTCATTATGCTGGGGCACGTCAGCAAGACACGCGAACCAGCAGGACGACGAAGGAGCGGCAGATGAGTGGACGGACGAACAGTTCGCAGGCGATGGACCAGGCCAGGGCGGTCACCCCGGGTGGGGTGAACTCCCCGGTGCGGGCCTTCGGCTCGGTCGGCGGCACCGCCCCCTTCATCGCCTCGGCGGCCGGTTCGCGTCTGACCGACATCGACGGCAACGACTACGTCGACCTCATCTGCTCCTGGGGCCCGATGCTGCACGGCAACGCTCACCCGGCGGTCGTCGAGGCGGTCCGTGAGGCCGCGGGCAAGGGACTGTCCTTCGGCGCGCCGACGTTGGCCGAGATCGATCTGGCCCAGGAGATCATCGACCGCACCAGCGTGAAGCAGGTGCGCCTGGTCAACTCCGGGACGGAGGCGACGATGTCGGCCGTGCGCCTGGCGCGTGGTTTCACCGGACGCGACAAGATCCTGAAGTTCAACGGCTGCTACCACGGCCACGTGGACTCGCTGCTGGTCGCCGCCGGTTCCGGTGTGGCGACCCTGGGCCTGCCGGACTCCCCGGGGATCACCGCCTCCGCCGCGGCGGAGACCATCGTGGTGGACTACAACGACCTCGACGCCGTGCGCGCGGCCTTCGCCGAGAACCCCGGCCAGATCGCCGCGGTCATCGCCGAGGCCAGCGCGGGCAACATGGGTACCGTGCACCCGCAGGACGGCTTCAACGCCGCACTCAAGGAGATCGCCCACGCCGACGGCGCGCTGCTGATCCTCGACGAGGTCATGACGGGTTTCCGTACCTCGCGCTCCGGCTGGTTCGGGGTGGACGGCGTGGCGGGCGACCTGACGACCTTCGGCAAGGTCGTCTCCGGCGGTATGCCGGCCGCGGCCTTCGGCGGACGAGCCGACATCATGGGCATGCTCGCCCCGGAGGGGCCCGTCTACCAGGCGGGCACGCTGTCGGGGAACCCGGTGGCCACGGCCTCGGGGCTGGCGTCGCTGCGTCTGGCCGACGAGTCGACCTACACCACCCTGCAGGCCAACGCCGACCGGCTGTCCGACCTGGTCAGCGAGGCGCTGTCGCGGGAGGGCGTGGCGCACCACATGCAGCGGGCCACGACGATGCTGTCCGTGCGTTTCGCCGAGGGGCAGGGCCACAACTTCGGCGAGATGCAGGCGGCGGACACCTTCCGCTACGCGCCGTTCTTCCACTCGCTGCTGGACAACGGTGTGTTCGCCCCGCCGAGCGTCTTCGAGACCTGGTTCGTCTCCACCGCGTTGACGGACGCCGACTTCGAGCGGATCGAGTCGGCGCTGGTGCCCGCGGCGAAGGCGGCGGCTGCCGCGCGCCCGGCGTCCGACTGACCCGTCACCCTGACCCGTTACTCTGCGTCGAGCGCCTCGGTGATCATCGGGACGTAGCGCTCCAGGGCCCAGGGGACGGTCAGGGGGTTGATCATCGAGGACCCGGTCACGAAGGACTGGTCGGTGGGAGCGACCTCCCGGCCGTCCTGGATGGCGCTGATGTTGCCGTAGACCGGGTTGTCGTGCATCTCCTCGCGGTTGGTCTCGTCGGAGTAGAAGGTGAAGATCAGGTCCACGTCGTTGAGCCGGTCGGCGTCCTCGAGGCTGAACTGGGCGGAGTCGGTGCCCACGACCTCGTCCTCCTTCATCTCCTCCACGACCGGGGCGACCTGCAGGCCCATGTTCGCGACCATCGCGGCGCGCTGCTCGGTGGGCAGGAAGACGCCCATGTTCTCCGCGGGTCCCTGGTTGTAGATGAAGGCGAAGTCGTGCTCGGAGAACTCGGGGTGCTCCTCACGCACGGCGGCGAAGTCGTCCTCGATACCGGTGATGAGTTCCTCCGCCTGGTCGGACTCGCCCAGGGCGGTGGCGATGGTGGTGATCTGGTCCTTCCAGTCGATCGTCCACGGACTCTCGGGGTAGGCCACGGTGGGGGCCACCTCGGAGATCTGGTCGTACTGGTCCTGGGTGAGTCCGGACCACGGTGCCAGGACGAGGTCGGGGTCCAGGGCGGCGATCTCCTCGGCGCTGACGTCGTCGCCACCGGTGATGAGTTCGGGCAGGTCGCCGTCCTGCTCCTCGACGGCCTCGCGGACCCAGGGGAGCTGGCCGGAGTCGTCCGCGCCCCACTCGTAGCTCTCGGTGGCCACCGGGGTCACGCCCAGGGCGATGGCGGTCTCGGCGGAACCCTGGCCGAGTGTGACGATCCTCTCGGGCTTCGAGGTGATCTCGGCTTCACCGAGCGCGTGGGTGATGGTCACGGGCTCGAAGTCCCCTGACCCGGAGCCGTCGGAGGATCCGTCGGTGGACTCCGAGGTGCAGGCGACCAGGGTGGCCGAGGTCAGGAGGGTTGCCGCCATGGTGGCGACGACGCGGCGCAGGCCGCGTCCAGAGGTTTTCCGGGGGATAGAATGCATGAGGGCAGGCTAGCATGACACCAGCGGGTGATCGTCGTTCACCGAGTGGTCTGCTTGGCGTGGTTCGCTTATGACCTGAGCACCATGCGAGGTAGTGTCGGGACCCATGACAACGATCGTCCACCTCGTCCGTCACGGGGAGGTCCACAACCCCGACCGCATCCTCTACGGTCGTCTGCCCGACTGGCACCTCAGTGTCCGCGGTCGGCAGATGGCCGCCGCGGTGGCCGCGGACCTCGCCGACCACGATATCCGGTACGTCGTCTCCTCCCCGCTGGAGCGCGCGCGAGAGACCGTCGCGCCGCTGGCGGAGTCGCTCGACGTGACCCCGGGTGTGGACGAGGACCTGCTGGAGGCCGGTAATGACCTGCAGGGTCTGCACATCAAGGGTGTGCGTTCGGCGCTGTGGAACCCGAAGCGCTGGCCCATGCTGAAGAACCCGACGGTCCCGAGCTGGGGCGAGCCCTACTCCGAGATCCTCGACCGCATGTGGCGGGCCGTCGACCGCGCCCGCAAGGGTGCCGAGGGCGGGGAAGCGGTGTGCGTGACGCACCAGCTGCCCATCGTCTGCGTGCAGCGCGACGTGCAGGGGCTGCCGCTGAGCCACAACCCGGCGGCACGCCGGTGCGAGCTGGCCTCGGTGACCTCGCTGGTCTTCGAGGGCGACGACCTCGTGGACATGGTCTACTCGGAGCCGGCACAGGAGATCTGATCTGATGGGCAACGTGGGACAGCAGGGACGACGGATCGCGGCGGCGCTGGTCACCGCGTCGCTGGCGCTCACCGTGGCCGCGTGCGGCGAGAGCAACACCGCCGGCACCGATGCCGTGGCCAGTGGTGGCACCTTCGAGTTCGTCTCCCCGGGCGGGCAGACGGAGATCAGCTACGACGAGGACGACCGCGACCCGGTCGGCAACCTCCAGGGTGAGTCGCTCATGGAGTCGGGCGAGTCGATCGAGCTCGACGACTTCGAGGACCAGGTCGTGGTCCTGAACTCCTGGGGCCAGTGGTGTGGCCCCTGCCGCAGCGAGGCGGACGATCTGCAGCGCGTCCAGGAGAAGCTCGAGGACGACGGGCGTGGCACCATCCTGGGCATCAACGTGCGTGACTCGGTGGCGGACAAGGCCCGCGACTTCGTCACGGACAACGGGATCAGCTACCCGTCGATCTACGACCCGCCGTTCAAGTCGGCGTTGGCCCTCGGCGGCCTGCCCGCCTCGGTCATCCCGACGACGATCGTGCTGGACAAGCAGCACCGTCCGGCGAAGGTCTTCCTGCGGGAGGTCAACGACGACGAGCTGTGGGCGGCCGTGGAGCCGCTGCTGAACGATGAGTGACCTCGGTACCGCGTTCTCGGAGGCGGTGACGACCGGGCCGATCCTGCTCGCGTTGCTCGCCGCCGCCGTCGCCGGTCTGGTGTCCTTCGCCTCTCCGTGCGTGATCCCGCTGGTGCCGGGCTACGTCTCCTACCTCGCCGGTGTCGTCGGCGCGGACACCGAGTACACGAAGGACGGCACGGTCGTCACGGGCAGGCGGGGCCGCGCCGGTGGCGCGGCGCTGCTCTTCGTCGCCGGTTTCACCGTCGTCTTCGTCCTGGCCACCGCCACGGTCTTCGGCGCGATCAGTGCGCTGAAGATCAACCAGGAGACGCTGATGCGCGTCGGCGGTGTGGTGACGATCCTCATGGGTGTCGTCTTCATGGGCTTCATCCGCCCGCTGCAGAACGACACCCGCATGGCCCCGAAGCGCTGGTCCACCCTCGCCGGCGCGCCGCTGCTCGGCGGCGTCTTCGCCCTGGGCTGGACGCCGTGCCTGGGGCCGACGCTGGGCGCGATCATCTCGGTGTCCGCGGGCACCGGAGGCATGACCGCGGCGCGTGGCGTCATCCTCATCATTTCGTACTGCCTGGGCCTGGGACTACCGTTCATTCTGGTCGCCCTGGGTTCCGCCAAGGCACTGCGCGGCGTCGGATGGCTGCGGAAACACTCCCGCACCATCCAGATCATCGGCGGCGCGTTGCTGATCATCGTCGGCATCCTGCTGGTCACCGGC